>CAZEPO010000043.1:0-13650 GCA_964514125.1 uncultured Lachnospiraceae bacterium | reverse complement strand
GGAGTCTGCGATAGACAGCACAGCCTTGACTTGGAAGTATATTCCTCATGCCCTTCGAAACAGGCTGAGGAATATACTTCCAAGTCAAGGTTGTGCGTCTTGCTTAAAAAAATTTTGTGAGGTAGAAAAAAATCTTAAAATTCCTCTTGTATTTTAGGTATTTTTACGTTATGATAAGTGTCAAGTGGTGAAAAGTGGTGTGTTGTGGAGTCAAATGGGGACAAAATGGAGTGAATCCCCAGACTTTGCAGCGAAAGGGACACCCAAGAGCAGTTGGAGGTAGGTGTGTCATTATGTTCATGGGCGAATATAATCATACGATTGACACCAAAGGCAGACTGATCATCCCAGCAAAATTCAGAGAGCTGTTAGGCGATGAATTTATTGTGACGAAGGGATTGGATGGCTGTCTCTTTGTGTTTCCAAGAGATGAATGGCAGATCTTCGAAGAAAAACTGCGCACATTGCCACTTACTCAGAAAGGCGCCAGAAAATTCACACGTTTCTTTGTAGCAGGAGCGACCACATGCGAACTGGACAAGCAGGGGAGAATTCTTTTGCCGCAGACGCTGCGGGAATTTGCTGAACTGGAAAAAGATGTGGTACTGGCAGGAAACCTGAACCGAATTGAAATCTGGAGTAAAGAAAACTGGGCAGAGAACAATGCTTATGATGATATGGATGATATCGCAGAACAAATGACGGATTTAGGTTTAAGCATATAACCTGGGGAGGATTGTATGGAATTCAGACACAAATCTGTACTTTTGGATGAAAGCATTGAGGCATTACAGATAAAACCAGATGGTATCTATGTGGATGGTACGCTTGGAGGCGGCGGGCACTCTTATGAGATATGCAGACGTCTGTCTGACAAAGGCAGATTGATCGGCATCGATCAGGATGCGGCGGCGATACAGGCAGCTACGGAGCGCTTGGCTGAGTTCAAGGACCGAGTTACCATTGTGCGAAGCAATTATTGCAACATGAGGGCAGAACTCGGCAAACTTGGTATTACATCTGTAGATGGAGTCATTTTGGATCTGGGGGTCTCTTCCTATCAGCTCGATACGGCAGAACGCGGTTTTACCTATCGGGAGGATGTACCGCTCGACATGAGAATGGATCAGCGGCAGCCCCTGACTGCGAAAGATATTGTGAACGGTTATAGTGAGATGGAGCTTTACCGCATCATCCGTGACTATGGGGAAGACCGTTTTGCAAAAAATATAGCGAAACACATCGTAATGGCAAGAAACGAAAAAGCATTGGAAACAACTGGGGAGTTAATTCAAGTTATAAAAGCTGCCATTCCGATGAAAGTAAGGGCCACAGGAGGACACCCGGCCAAAAAGACATTTCAGGCGATTCGCATTGAGCTGAATCGTGAGTTGGAAGTATTGGATAATTCGCTGGAAGATATGATCGAACTGCTCAACGATGAGGGCAGACTTTGTGTGATCACCTTCCATTCACTGGAGGATCGCATTGTTAAGACGCGCTTCCGTCACTGCGAGAATCCATGTACCTGTCCGAAAGAATTTCCGGTCTGCGTATGCGGACAGAAATCAAAGGGAAGAGTTGTGACAAGAAAACCGATCGTTCCATCGGAGGAAGAATTGGAACAGAACAGCAGATCAAAGAGTTCAAAGCTTCGTGTCTTTGAACGTGAAATACAGTAGAGTTGGGAGAACAGGAAATGGCAAGAACAGACAACAGGGGTGGCATGAGCCGCAGCCAGTACGGGAGAGCGGAGGACCGGAGAGTGTACAGCTATGTAGACGGCACAGCGGTACGCAAGTTAGAATATGCTCCGGCTGGAAGACCAGAAAGAAAGCAAAACCCGAAAACGAGTCTTGCAACCAAAAAGAATAGAGAGCGTGCGCTTCAGATGAATCTGGGGTATGTACTGTTTTTGACAGCAGCAGCGATCGTGACCGTATTTATGTGCGTGAACTATCTGCAGCTTCAGGCAAAAGGAACCAAACTTCAGAAAGAAGTAACAGCACTTGAAACCCAGCTCGATGCAGCAATTTTGGAAAATGATTCCGATTATAACCGTATCATGACCAATATTGATCTGGAACACATCAAAGATGTGGCGATGAACGATCTTGGAATGGTATATGCAAAGAAATCACAGATTATCACATATGAGTCACAGAATGGGGACTATGTCAGACAGTATTCCGATATCCCCACAGAGTAGGTGAAACAATTTGGCAAGAACAAAAAAAGAACGAAGATTTACGAGAAAAATGCAAATAAAGCTTCTGGCTGTATTTGCATTCGTTTTATTAGCGCTTATTATTATTTTACTGCGTATTGTGTACATTAATGTAAAGAGCGGCAATCGCTATGCGAAGCAGGTGCTTTCTCAGGAGAACTATGACAGTCAGGTTCTGTACAGCAGACGTGGCGAAATCCAGGACACGAACGGACGTCTTCTTGCATACAGCGAGAAGGTTTACAATGTAGTTCTGGATTGTTATGCGATCAATCAGAATGAAGATTCGATCGATCCGACGGTAGATGCACTTGTGGAGGTATTCGATTTGAGCCGTTCGGAACTGAAGGATCGGATCACCGACGAAAAGACCAAAGACAGCCAGTATCAGGTGATCATGAAAAAGATCACAGAGGAACAGAAAGAGACTTATGAGAACTATGTCTCCCTGGATGCAGACCGTGAAGATCTTTCTGCTTCGAAACGACAGGAACTCCAAAAAGTCACCGGCGTCTGGTTTGAGGAAGAGTTCATCCGCAAATATCCGCTGGAGTCACTGGCAAGCAATGTGATCGGCTTTTCCAACAGCATCGGCGATGGTATCTGTGGATTGGAATCTTACTATGATTCTCAGCTGCAGGGTACGAATGGCCGTGTGTTTGGTTATCTGAATGAAAATCAGGAATATCAGAAGCGGACGATCGCACCGCAGAATGGATATACACTGCAGACGACGCTGGATGTCAATATTCAGCAGACAGTAGAAAAATATATTGCAGAATTTGATGAGACATACGGCGAAGATCATGACAACGGAACAGCCAAGCATGGTGCAAAGGATGTTGGCGTGATCGTGATGGATCCGAATTCAGGCAGTATTTTGGCGATGGCAACGAATTCCGGCTTTGATCTGAATCATCCGGATGATCTGAGTGCCTGGTATACAGAATCTGAAGAGAAGTCTATGACAGAGGAAGAATATGTAGAGGCACTCAATGCGATGTGGAGCAATTACTGCGTATCTGATGGTATTGAGCCGGGATCTACATTTAAGCCAATGACAGTAGCTGCTGCGCTGGAGTGCGGAGCGGTGACAGAGCATTCGACGTTTGTCTGCGACAGCGGTGAGCAGGTTACTGATACGTATATTCGCTGTGATGCATGGCCGAATGCACATGGTCAGGAATCACTTGGTGATGTACTGAAAAATTCCTGCAATGACGGACTGATGCAGATCGGATTCCGTATGACAATCCCGAAATTTATTGAATACCAGTCGATGTTCAATTTCGGCAAACAGACTGGAATCGACCTCCCGAATGAGGCGGCTGGCTCTGTTTATACAAGGGAACGAATGAATGAAGTAGAGCTTGCGACCTGTACCTTTGGTCAGGGCCTTACCTGTACGATGGTTCAGGAAATCGCAGCATTTTCATCTGTAGTCAACGGCGGCAAATACTATCAGCCGCATGTGGTAGACCGTATTCTGGATGAGAACGGCAGTGTAGTCCGGGATTCATCGGAACTGCTGCTCAAACAGGTTGTTTCGGCGGAAGTCTCAGAGAAGTTGCGCGGCTATCTGGAGACTGCGGTAAAAGAAGGTACCGGACGAAAAGCACAGGTTCCGGGCTACCGTGTCGGCGGAAAGACCGGTACAGCGGAGAAGATTGATTACGAAACAGGTATGCGTGCACAGGGCAAATATCTGGTATCCTTTATCGGTGCTGTTCCGATCAATGATCCGGAGGTAGTTATCTATGTCGTAGTGGATGAGCCGAACGTAGCGAATCAGGCAGACAGCAGTTATGCACAGAAGCTGTATCAGCAGATTGCGACAGAAATCCTGCCGTATATGAATATTTATCCGACCGAAGATGTCAGTGATGCATTGTTGGCACAGTTGGGACTGAGCTATGAAGATTTGGGTGTTTCCACGGTGCATATCTTCGGAGCGATGGATTCCTATGGCTATTATCACAGTGATGCCCGCGTGGAAGACGGACAGATTGTGACCAGTTCCGGTGAGGTGGTTGCAGGTGCGTATATTGCAGAGGATGGTTCCGTCATTGACGGATATGCAAATGTAGTATCTTCTGTAGATGCTGAGGAAGTGATCGATCCGAAGGCAGAGAATCCGGATATTGCACTTCCGCCTTCGGGAGAAGACACAGCGGCGGAAAATACGGCTGTCTGGGATGCATCAGCTGTGGACGAAGAAGCGGAATAAATGTTCCGGAGTTTTAATAGACTGTTATTAAAACTCCGGGATTTTTTTATGCAGAAAACGAAACCATTTCATAGACGAAAGATGATATTGATCTTTTTTGGATGCATAGGCGTACTTTGCTTTCTCGTGGGACGCTTGGCCCATCTGATGATCGGTGAGTCAGAGTACTACGCCACGCTTGCACAGGATCTGCATGAGCGGGAACGCTCGATCAAAGCAGCGCGCGGAAGGATTTTGGACCGCAACGGGGTTGTTTTGGCAGACAATCGAACGGTATGTACTGTGTCCGTGATCCACAGTCAGATTGAGGATGCAGAGCAGGTGATAGGGATGCTGTGCACAGAACTGGGGATGGAGGAGACAGCTGTGCGGAAACGAGTGGAAAAAGTCAGTTCGATCGAAACAATCCGCAAAAATGTTGAAAAAGAGATTGGCGACCGGATTCGGGCATACGATCTGGCAGGCGTGAAAGTGGATGAGGATTACAGACGGTATTATCCGTATGAAAGTATGGCATCCAAGGTATTGGGATTTACCGGCGGAGACAATCAGGGAATCATAGGACTGGAAGTAAAATATGATGATGTACTGGAAGGTACAGCAGGGAAGATTCTGACGTTGACGGATGCACGCGGAATTGAACTGGAGAATACCGGAGAGAGCCGTCAGGAACCGATAAACGGAAATGACCTGGTCATCAGTCTGGATTACAATATTCAGCAGTATATCGAACAGGCAGCCTATCAGGTCATGGAGCAAAAGGCGGCAGACAGTGTCTCGATCATTGTGATGAATCCCCAAAACGGTGAAATCTATGGGATGACCAATGTCCCGGAGTTTGATCTGAATCAGCCTTATACACTTGAGGCAAAGTATTTTCCGCAGAAGTCTGAGGGAAATACAGCAGAGAACGACTCAGAAGACGAGGTAGTCGAAACAGCAGCATCGGCCTCTGATCAGAAACTGCAGGATGCACTCAATCAGATGTGGAGAAATGGATGTATCAATGATACTTATGAGCCGGGATCTACCTTCAAGATCATCACAGCGGCAGCCGGATTGGAAGCAGGTGTGGTCAGTCTCGAAGATCAGTTTTCCTGCCCGGGCTTTCGGATCGTGGAAGACAGGCGGATCCGCTGTCACAAAACGGCAGGACATGGGGCAGAAAACTTTCTTCAGGCAACGCAGAACTCCTGTAACCCTGTTTTTATTGAGGTAGGACTGCGTCTTGGTGTGGACCGTTATTTCAGTTATTTCCAGCAGTTTGGTCTGAACCAAAAGACCGGGATCGACTTGCCTGGAGAAGCGGCGACGATCATGCACCAAAAGGAAAAGGTGGGCCAGGTGGAACTGGCGACCATCTCTTTTGGGCAGTCCTTTCAGATCACACCGATTCAGCTGGCAGCGACCGTCAGCTCGATCATCAATGGGGGAATCCGCGTCACACCGCATTTCGGGACAGAGGTCAGAGATCAGGATGGTGCGCTTCTGAAGGTGTATCAGTATGATGATACACAGCGTATTCTTTCAGAGGAGACTTCAGCAACGATGCGATATCTGCTGGAGCAGGTTGTAGATGGCGGATCCGGGAAAAATGCCTATATCGAAGGCTTTCGGATCGGCGGAAAGACAGCGACCTCAGAGACGCTCCCGCGCAGTGCCAACAAATATATATCATCATTTATTGGCTTTGCGCCTGCAGATGATCCGCAGGCAGTTGCACTGTGCATTATTCACAATCCACAGGGCGTTTACTATGGAGGTACGATTGCCGCACCAGTCATTCAGGAGGTGTTTGCGAACATCCTGCCCTATCTGGGTGTGGAAAAGGTTGCATAATTACCCTGATTGTGATAAAAATAGAACTGTAAATACATAAGAAAATAAAAGAAGAGGTGTAACATGAATATTAATAAGGATATTTTGATTCCGCTGTTTCTGGCATTTGCATGCAGTCTGGTGCTCAGTCCTTTTGTAATTCCGTTTCTTCAGAAGCTGAAGGTCGGACAGACTGAGCGTGAGGAGGGTGTTCAGTCCCATCTGAAAAAGGCAGGTACGCCGACAATGGGCGGTCTGATCATTCTGATCAGTACAGCAGTGACATCACTGTTTTTTGTCGGCCGTTATCCGCGCATCATCCCGGTACTGTTTTTGATTCTGGGATTTGGTATTATCGGATTTCTGGATGATTATCTGAAGGTTGTGCTGCGCCGTTCAGATGGACTTTATCCGAAGCAGAAGATGCTCGGACAGCTGATCGTGACCGCTGTTTTTGTAGTGTATGTCTGGTTCATGGATCAGTCCTGCCTGGATATTCTGATTCCGTTCTCAGGCGGCAAGGTGCTCAGCGGAAACTGGGTGCGTATCGCATCAGCAGTGATCGCATTTCCGGCGATCATCGGTACAGTCAACGGTGTAAACTTTACCGATGGACTGGACGGTCTGGCTACCGGTGTGACGACAATGGTCGCAGTATTCTTTACAATGGCATCGATGACACTCGGCGGCGGAATCGAACCGCTGACTGCAGCTGTGACAGGTGCACTTCTTGGATTTTTGCTGTTTAATGTGTATCCGGCTAAGGTTTTCATGGGAGATACCGGATCATTGGCTCTGGGCGGATTTGTAGCAGGAGCTGCATATGTGATGAAGATGCCAGTCTTCATTTTGATCGTAGGACTGATCTACTGGATCGAGATCTTTTCTGTCATGATCCAGGTGACTTATTTCAAAAAGACAGGTGGCAAACGTTTCTTCAAGATGGCGCCGATCCATCATCATTTTGAACTCTGCGGATGGTCGGAGACGCGTGTGGTAACGGTATTTACCGTGATCACAGCATTTCTTTGCCTGATCGCACTGGTAGGGCTGGCATAATATAACACGACGAATCGAGGGAAAGAAAATGGACTTAAAAGGGAAAAAGATACTTGTATTTGGAGCCGGGATCAGCGGGATCGGAGCAGCTCAGCTGCTTCTTGGTGTGCCTGCTGAGGTAGTGCTGTACGATGGAAATAAAGATCTGCAGGAAGCGGAGCTTCGCGCGAAGCTGCCGGAGAGCGAACATTTGAGCATTGTGCTCGGAGAACTTTCAGATGAGCAGATCAAAGCACTGGATCTGGTCATTCTGAGCCCTGGAGTTCCGACGGATCTGCCCGTTGTCAATCGTCTGCGTGATGCCGGACTGCGTATCTGGGGCGAAGTAGAGCTTGCCTGGGCCTGTGGAAAAGGAGATGTTCTCGCAATCACAGGAACAAACGGCAAGACCACGACGACAAGTCTTCTCGGCGAGATCATGAAGGCATGGAAGGATGAAGTGTATGTGGTAGGCAATATCGGTACTCCATATACAGGTGCCGCGATGCAGATGTCAGAGCAGGCAGTCACGGTAGCAGAGATCAGCAGCTTCCAGCTTGAGACGACAGAGCAGTTTGCTCCCAAGGTTACAGCAATCCTGAATATCACACCGGATCATCTGAATCGCCATCATACGATGGAAGAGTATATTCGTGTCAAAGAACTGATCACACACAATCAGAAGTCGGAAGATACCTGTGTGCTGAACTATGAGGACGAAGTTCTGCGTGAGTTTGGCACGACATTACATACAAAGGTTCTGTATTTTTCCAGTCTGCGTAAGCTTGAGCAGGGACTTTATCTGGACGGTGACAAGATCTGTTACAAAAATGACGGTACAGAAACTGTGATCTGCCGTACTGGAGAATTGAATATTCCGGGACGCCACAATTACGAAAATGTTATGGCGGCAGCGGGGATGGCGCTTGCTTACGGTGTGCCGCTTGAGGTGATCCAGACCGTATGCAGACAGTTCAAGGCGGTTGAACATCGAATTGAATACGTGACAGAAAAGCACGGAGTTGTCTACTACAATGACTCCAAGGGAACCAATCCGGATGCTGCGATCAAGGGAATCCAGGCGATGGATCGACCAACACTGCTGATCGGCGGAGGCTATGATAAGGAGTCTTCCTACGAAGAATGGATCAAATCATTCGACGGCAAAGTCAAATATCTGGTTCTGATCGGACAGACCAAAGAAAAGATCGCAGAAGCTGCAAGAGCCTGCGGATTTGAGGACATTGTCTTTGAAGAAAGTCTGGAAGACGCAGTACAGTTTTGTGCAGACCATGCAGTGAGCGGAGACGCGGTGCTTTTGTCACCGGCCTGTGCGAGCTGGGGTATGTTCCCGAACTATGAGGTGCGCGGCAGAAGATTTAAGGAACTGGTGAATCAGTTAGCATAGGAAGTGATCGATTTTGCGTGTACGAGCAGGCAAAACAGATGCATGCTTGTGGTTGATCGTTTTGTTTTTGACCACCTTCGGGCTGGTGGTTCTTTACAGTGCAAGTACGTATAATGGTTCGGTGCGTTTCGACGACACGTTCTATTATCTCAAAAAACAATTTTTTGCCATGGTGTTGGGATTGGCGGTGATGTACGGGATTTCCAGGATCGACTACCATGGATTACAAAGGATTTCTGTACCAGCTTATCTGCTGTCTCTGGTGCTTTCCGGAGCAGTGCTGCTGGTGGGAGATGCATACAACGGTTCGAGAAGATGGCTTTCAATTGGACCGCTTTCCTTTCAGCCGGCTGAGTATGCAAAGCCGGCTGTTATTTTGCTTCTGGCCGGGATAGTAAGCAGAATGGATCAAAAGAAAAAAGGCAGAATGGCTGCGGCAGTATTTCTGATGGTACTGCCGATCATAGCGCTTGTCGGAACGAATAATCTGAGCACAGCGGTCATTATATTAGGAATCGCATTTTTGATGATCTTTATCTCAAATCCACGCTATTTGCCGTTTGTATGGATGATTCTGGGCGGCGGTGGCTTTATGGGACTCTTTCTGAGCCTGGAGCAGTATCGACTGGAGCGGTTGAAAATCTGGCGCAGCCCGGAGCTGTACGAAAAAGGCTATCAGACGATGCAGGGACTGTATGCGATCGGCTCCGGCGGATTATTCGGCCGAGGGATCGGGAGCAGTCTGCAGAAGCTCGGTTTCGTGCCGGAGGCGCAGAATGATATGATCTTTGCGATCATCTGTGAGGAACTTGGACTCTTTGGAGCTGGACTGCTGCTCCTTCTGTTTGCACTTTTGCTGTGGCGTTTTGTGGTGATCGCAACACACGCGCCGGATCTGTTCGGGGCACTGATCGCTGCCGGGATCATGGGACATATTTCGATACAGGTTATTCTAAATGTTGCAGTTGTGACGAATACAATACCAAATACCGGGATTACACTGCCGTTTATCAGCTATGGAGGCACTTCCGTGCTGTTTTTGCTGGCAGAAATGGGTTTGGCGCTTTCGGTGAGCCGCTGGTGCCGCTATCCAGGCAAGCGAGACTGAGATGAAGCTGAGACAGCCGATCCAAATGGCAGAGAAAGGCAGTCACAGATTCTGAATTGCAGCATATACTGCTATATATCGTGTGGAAAGCCGGGTGATTGCTTGAAATATCTGGAAATCACAGGCGGTGTGCCGCTTTCCGGCACAGTCAGCATACAAGGCTCCAAAAATGCAGTGCTTCCGATTTTGACTGCCTGTATGCTTGGAGATGGAGGCTGCTGTATCGAAAATTGTCCTCAGATTGGCGACGTGAAGGATCTTCTGACGAGCATGAGGGCACTTGGGTGCACAGTGCAGCAGCAGGGAAATACCGTACGGATTGATGCAGAAAACATAGAAAAATACGAAATCAGAGGAACGGAAGCAGCAAGAATCCGTTCTTCTGTCTTGTTTTTAGGCGCACTTCTTGGTAAAATGGGTAAGGTATTACTTCCGATGCCGGGCGGCTGTGCAATCGGTGCACGACCGATCGATCTGCATCTCTATGCATTGGAGCGGCTCGGTGCAGTTGTTTCAATCCAAAACGAAGTACAGGAATCGAAAAAAGCTGCGGCAGCAGAGCAGTGGGTGATGATGGAAGCAGAGCGGCTTCAGGGTTCTGTGATCGATTTTTCATTTCCAAGTGTCGGAGCGACAGAAAATGCAGTTTTGGCAGCAGTGCTGGCCGAAGGAGAGACGCTGATCCGAAATGCAGCGCAGGAACCGGAGATCGACGAGCTGTGTGCATTTCTAAATCTGCGAGGAGCGCAGATCGAACGTCTGGATTGCGGAGTTATTCGGATAAGAGGTGTAAAACAGCTGCGTGCAGTCACGTATCATCTGCATCCGGATCGGATCGTAGCAGGTACTTATCTGCTGGCGGCAGCAGCAGCTGGCGGATGTGTTCGGATCGAACATTACCCATGGGAAGAATCGCACACGTTTTTGAAGTTGATTCGGCAGATGGGGATATGCTATGAACGCTATGGTGACAGAATAGAGCTTCTGGAGTGTTCAGAGAGATATCCGATCTCTTATATGGAGACAGCGCCATATCCCGGATTTCCGACCGATCTGCAGTCCCAGCTGATGGCAGTTCTGTGCCGGGTACAGGGAGAAAGCTGTATCTGTGAGCGTCTGTTTGAACGACGGTTTGCAACGGTGAAGGAGCTGCGGAAAATGGGAGCAGATATTACAGTTGCAGGGCGCTGTGCAGCGATAAAAGGTGTACCGCTGCTTCGGGGAGCTGAATTGAAGGCACCGGATCTGCGCGGAGGTGCGGCACTTGTCATTGCAGCGCTGCAGGCTGAAGGCTGCAGCAGGATTGAAAATGTGGAATATATTGAGCGAGGTTATGAGGATATCTGCCGTGATCTGAAACAGCTTGGAGCCGATATTCGATTAAATGTGTGTCAGGACTCGTCAGGAGGAAAATAAATGAACCAAAGAAGAAAACGAAAAAAAAGAATACTGAGGCTTGCAGTCGCGGGCGTACTTGTGCTGGCAGTCGCAGCGGCAGTATTTTTGTTTCAGGTGAAAACGGTGGATGTCTATGGCAATGAACGGCATTCTTCCGAAGAGATCGCCAGCGGTCTGATGGATGAGATGTTTTCGGGAAATACGCTGTACCTGCTGTGGCGATACAAAGATGGCGAGGTGCCGGACACCCTTCCGTTTTTGAATACATTGCAGGTGCAGATGAAATCCCCTTCTCATATCGAAGTGGTAGTACAGGAAAAAGAACTGGTGGGCTACATAGACAAAGGCGATTATGTCTATTTTGACAAGAGCGGTATTGTTCTGCAGATGACAGAGAAGGCATTTTCGGATATACCGATCATTACAGGCATCGGTACGGCAGAGCCGGTTCTGTATCAGAAGCTGCCGACGGAGAGCAGTGCACAGCTGCGAACGATCCTGAGCCTGACGCAGCTGCTGACTTACCACGGTCTGCAGGCACAGGAGATTCGGTTCAGTGAAAATATGGAGATCACCGTATTCATTGGTTCGATCGAGGTCATCCTGGGACAGGATGAATATCTGGAAGAAAAGGTGGCCAATCTGAAGGCGATTCTGGACAGTATGAGCGGCAGCGAAAGCGGCATCCTGCATCTGGAAAGCTTCACGGGAAGCACAATGAATGTGACCTTTACTCCATCGAAGGAGACAGAGGATACAGCTGTTCAGTCAGAGACTGCTTCCGAAGAAGCCACTGCGGATGGACAGTCAGAGGAAACCACGGTTTCGGACTCGACAGACAGTGCAGCAGGAACAGATGGAGCAACGGTATCTGATGCAGATCAGGCAGCAGAGCCGGTGGAACCGGAAGCAGCACCGGAGGATACATCTTCCTCAGGACAGCCGTTCATGGCATTTGATTCATCCGGTACACTGCGCTACGATGTGCGGGTGGTCAATGGACAGGCAGTCGATGCGGCTGGTATACCGGTGCCGGGCTGCAGTGTCAATGAAAATGGCTATGTTGTGGACGCATATATGAATGTGATCGATCCGGCGACCGGACAGCCGGTTCAATAAGAGCCATAAGTCAAAATATTTTTAAGAAAAGGCTTGATAAATTCAGGATTTGCTTATATTATAAAAGATAGTACGGTGGATAGTGGGGATATTATAAGAATTACACCGTAACAGTGATTAGCTCAGCTACTAAAAGGAGGAAACACGGTGTTAGAGATTATGTCAAATGAAACTGAATCCGCAGCAAAGATCATAGTCATCGGTGTTGGCGGTGCAGGTAATAATGCAGTTAATAGAATGGTTGAAGATACAATTGGCGGAGTAGAGTTTATCGGAGTCAATACAGATAAGCAGGCACTGCTTCTGTGCAAGGCGCCGACTACGATCCAGATTGGCGAGAAGGTGACCAAGGGACTTGGCGCCGGAGCCAAACCGGAGGTTGGACAGCAGGCAGCAGAGGAGAGTGCAGAAGAAATCCGTCAGGCAGTACAGGGTGCGGACATGGTATTCGTTACCTGTGGTATGGGAGGCGGTACCGGTACAGGTGCAGCTCCGGTCGTAGCAGGTATTGCGAAAGAGATGGGTATCCTGACCGTTGGTGTAGTGACCAAACCGTTCCGTTTTGAAGCGAGAACACGTATGAACAATGCACTCATGGGTATCGAGCGCCTGAAAGAGAATGTGGATACACTGATCGTGATCCCGAATGATAAGCTCCTTGAGATCGTAGACCGCAGAACAACGATGCCGGAAGCACTCAAGAAGGCAGATGAAGTTCTTCAGCAGGCAGTACAGGGTATCACAGACCTGATCAACCTGCCGGCACTGATCAACCTCGACTTTGCTGATGTTCAGACCGTTATGAAGGACAAAGGTATTGCTCATATCGGTATCGGACAGGCGAAGGGCGATGACAAGGCACTTGAGGCAGTGAAGCAGGCAGTTGCCAGTCCGCTGCTTGAGACTACGATTGCAGGCGCATCACACGTTATTATCAACATTTCCGGTGATATTTCCCTTATGGACGCAAATGATGCAGCAAGCTATGTTCAGGAGATGGCAGGTGATGATGCGAATATCATCTTCGGTGCAATGTACGATGACACATATGCAGATGAAGCAAGCATCACAGTCATTGCGACAGGTCTGGAAGATCTGAACAACAAGACAGAAGAGAAGCCGAAGGCAAAGAGCAGCAGTTCTGACTTCAGCTTTATGAGAAAAGAGAGACCGGCAGCTCCGAGCTTCCAGAAAGCTCCGACTGCTTCTGCACGTCCGACTGCACAGCCGGGCAGTATGCGTGTGCCGGAGAGCCGCGTACAGGAGAAGGACATTCAGATTCCGGATTTCCTGAAGAGAAGCTAAGA
>CAZEPO010000042.1:0-13671 GCA_964514125.1 uncultured Lachnospiraceae bacterium | reverse complement strand
AACTGAAACGATTCTACCATATTCTCCTCCGTTTTCTGCTGTTGCCTTTTTCTCCATCGTTGTCTTTTCACTGACTGTCTCTGACGTGGAAAAATCTGGTCAGAAATACATTTTTCGCAAGCTTGCTCTCCTGCATCTGCGCATATGCTGCTCTGGCCTTTTGTTCGTCGTCGTATAAGCCAAATACGGTCGGGCCGCTTCCGCTCATCATCGCACCGATGGCCCCATTTCGGATCATACAGTCCTTGATCTCCTGTATTACCGGATGTGCTGGTATCGTAACGGTCTCCAGCACATTGCCCATCTTCTCAGCCATTGCATACAGATCGCCGTCACGGATTGCCTGGATCTGCCCGTCAATATCCGGATGGCTGCTCAGCTCATTGGCCTTGAGGTTGCCGTAGACAAATTGTGTTGAAACATGAACAGCCGGTTTGGCAAGGAGCACATAGGTCTCAGGAGCACTCGGCAGTCGTGTCAGCTTTTCGCCAATTCCTTCTGCAAGTGCGGTACCGCGCATAATACAGTACGGTACATCCGCTCCGATCCTGACTCCCCGCTGCATCAGCTCCTGCTGTGTCAGCCCAAGCTCAAACATCTGATTCAGCCCCACCAGAACGGCAGCTGCATCAGAACTGCCGCCTGCAAGCCCTGCTGCAACCGGTATATACTTTTGAAGCCGGATCTGAATGCCCTCTTTGATCTCAAATTCATCCATCAAAAGCTTCGCTGCACGATACACCAGATTATCTTCATTCACCGGAAGATAACTCAAATTCACCGCTACATGGATGCCTGGCTGCGGAATCTTCCGAATCCGTATCTGATCGTACAGGTAAATGCTCTGCATGATCATTCTGAGATCATGATATCCATCTTCACGTTTGCGAAGCACATCCAAACCCAGATTGATCTTGGCCATTGCTTTCAGCCTCAGTTCTTTCATGTTTCCACCACCTGTCTCTTCTATTTATAATGATATGTGAAAAAAATATCATTTTGCACTTTGTATACAATACGATTTTAACGTTCTCTTTTTGTAATGTCAATGGAATATAACCCAGAAAGATTAATTTTATGAAAATCGACGAATCGTGTCAACCGATTTCATTAAAATTAAACAATCTCCTTTCTGCACTGTTTCTGACCCCAACTCATTCATTTCCATAATCTGCGCCGGTGTCATATAATATGCCTTTGCAATCTGCCACAGCGAATCACCATCCTGCACAATATAGGCTGTGATTCCAGGCAGCGCCTCCAATTGCTGCAGATCATACTCCCGTTCCTCTACCGCATGAATACAGCGCTGTTTCTCCGCCTGTACCACGAAAAGATCCAGACCGATCACAGCCTTTACTTCAATTTCCTCGCTGTCTGCCATCGCCGCTGTCAGCTGGTCCAGACTGCTCGTAAGCGACACGCGGCATTCCTTCGATATCCCAGGCACCTCCGCCAAATGTGAAAATGGAATCATTCCCTCCAACACGGCAAACGGCATCGTATCATCGGAAGAAATATACAAAATCGATACCGGAATCGCCCCCTCGATCCGCACACCGGAGACTCCGGTCGGATCATCCGCAGCAATCGCAACTTTATCGACGCGGATGCTTCCATTGCTGTTGCAGATCTGCAGGATTCTCGGCTTGGCTCCCTGAATCCGGATCCGTCCGCCTGCCTTGCACTTCGACTCATTTTTCATAATAAGCCGTTCATAAATCTCCTCACTTGCTGTCAGCAGCAGCTCCTGCTGCGGAGAATAGAGATCTTCCAAAATCTCTGCCTCTTCATTTCCATACAGATTGATCTCCAGTTCAAGTGTACCCTCCAAATGCAGTGTACGCATTTCTCCGTCCGTATCTTCTCTGGCAGTAAGCTCCGCCTGTGCAAGTGTTGTCTCAATCAGCGGTATCAGATCTTCCCTGCAGCCGCTGCAGCTGATCTCGCCCTCAAAAGGCAAAATCTGTTCCATCCACTGGATTGTCTGCTGTTCATCACCGGAGCGATACAAAACAAACAAAAACAGAGTACCCTCCGCCGCCAAAACACCTTCCCGAATGTGAATCCGACAACCTCGAAGCTGAATGTTATCCCACAAAATTTCTCCAATATCCGGCTTATTCGAAGGAATCTGCATTTCTTCTTTTAGCCGAAGGATATCCTTCTTCTGCACCTCGAGCTGCATAAGCTCCAGTTTTTTCCTCTGCTCGCAGATCTCACGGTCACTCTGCACCTCTACCGCTGCTGAAAGATCATAAATCTCCTCCACGGAGGCTTCCAGACTCAGCAGCCCGCGGATCGCCAATTTTCTGGAATTGATCAAAGTGACATTCAAATCTTCGAGCTCATAATGAACACGAACACTGTCACCTGCCTCCAACCCTTCCATATTAATTGCTGTACTGAATGGAAGATGTGCCTCAAGACGCTGAAGCTGCCGCTCCCTGGTATCATCCATATACAAAATCGCCACTTCCATGCTGCCGTCTACAAACAATCGGTCTTTTTCTGTCCGTATCTGTCCCAGTGAAATCTTCTCTCTGCTTTGGATGATCAGTTCAACATCCGGCCGTACATCCGGCACATTCAGATCATCCTCCAGCGTGATCTGTGTACCTGCCCGCTTAGCCTGTCTGCACATATGTATATTTTTCATTAAGAGTTCCATAGAATACCACCTTTCTGATCTATGCTTCCAATGACTGCACTGCACCCCTGCTGAAACTCAGCAGCATAAGACGAACATACAAGCTACGTGATCATCGCCTCTTTTTCTCTCCCTTCCATCTTAATGACCAGATAAGGATACGAAGGCTCCTTCGACAGTTTCTCCTGATGCTCCGGTCCCAACAGCCTTGTGTTCAGCCAGATCGTATCTGTATCCTCCGTACATTCTGTCACACTTATGCTGTAGCCGCCCGTCTTCTGCTCACCATATCCGCGTACCAAATACAGATCTTCGCCGTCTGTATAAGAAAGACGGATTTCGTCAGCCTTATTTTTTTCGATCAGTTCCAACAGTTCTTCCGGAATCTCCCTATTCTCTACCACGGTAAAATCAATCGTCTGTCGTGCTTCTGTCATCTCTCGCCTTTCACTGCATCCGCTCAAAAGCAGCAAAAAAATCATACTTAAGATCAAGCGCATTCTGACACCCGCCGCTGCGTTTTATTCTATACTTATTTTTCTTATCGCCGAAATATGCTTTTTCTGGATAGAAAAAGCGCCGATCCATCGGATCGACGCTCCTGTTCCTGACTATTTATGACGCTCCTGAAGCAGCGTCTGATTCTTTTCGAGCATTGCTCGAATCTGTTCCTGTACCTGCCTGCCAAGGAATTTCTGTTCTTCCCTTGATAAGGTTTTCGGATCAATTGGCTTGCCATATTCGATCACGACCGGCGCTGCCTTGATCTTTGGAAAATGATCCTCGAACAATGCAGACGAATTGCTGATCGCTACCGGAATGATCGGACAGCCGCTCTTGGTCGCAATCTTAAAAGAGCCCTCATGAAACGGCATGAGATCCAGCTCATTCTCATTTTTGTTTCTTGTTCCTTCCGGGAAGATCATGATCGAGATACCGTTCTTCACATGATCAATCGCCGTCAGAATCGTCTTCAGCCCTTCTTTGATATTGTCACGATCCAAAAACAGACAGTAGAGATACCTCATCCAGTTCACGAGAAGCGGTATCTTTTCCAGTTCCTTCTTGGCTACAAAGCCGGTCAGCCCCGGACATCGCATATAACTTAGTACAATGTCAAACTGACTGCGATGATTGCCGACATACAGCACTGCCTGATCCTTTGGAATATTTTCTTCCCCGATCACTGTGAGCTTCACGCCGGAAATAAACGCGACACCCTTGAAAGCAGCCTGTACAATACGCAGCGAACTGATATCCCGAAGCTTCGGATTCCACTTTCCGATCAGCCACTCAGCAAAAAACAGCGGAATAGACAGGATCAAAAAGCCCACTACCCATATTACAGTTAAAATAAAACGGATCATATCTTCACCTTAACGTCCAAAAAGCTCTGTTGTTCTGCGCAGCCACTCTTTGCGATCCTCACGCAGATCTTCACTTACATAACGGAATGCCCAGTTGGCAGCTGCCACACCCGGCGTATTCATACGCGCCTCACTGCCGAGCAGCAGCAGATCCTGGATCGGGAAGATTGCATATTTTGCAATGCTGCCCATGCAGAATCGGATAAAATCATAGCCAAGCATATTGCCGTCTGTGTTGCCGAAACGGCGTACACGGTCTCTGATCTCCTCCGTCTGCTCTGCATACCATCCCATCGTTGTATCATTGTCATGGGTTCCTGTATAGCAGATACAGTTGGTCGTCGTATAATAAAATGGAATATATTTCTGGTCATCCATATCACCAAAGCCAAACTGCAGCACCTTCATACCCGGGAAACCGAACTTATCGCGAAGTGCTTCTACCTCATCTGTGATCACGCCCAAATCCTCTGCCCAGATTGGAAGGTCTGTTCCAAGCTCTTTCTGAACCGTACGGAACAGTTCTTCGCCCGGTGCTTTGACCCATTTGCCATTGATCGCGGTCTCTTCGTCTGCCGGCACAGACCAGTATGCTTCAAAGCCGCGGAAATGATCGATGCGCAGATAATCAGTCAGTGCAAGCTGGCGTTTGATTCGCTTGATCCACCATGCAAATTTGGTCTGTTTGTGGTAAGACCAGTCATAAAGCGGATTGCCCCAAAGCTGTCCGGTCGCACTGAAATAATCTGGCGGAACACCTGCCACACTGGTCGGGTAACCCTTGGTATCCAGCTGGAACTGTTTTTTGTCTGCCCATACATCTGCACTGTCAAGTGCCACGAAGATCGGAATATCACCAATGATCTTCACTTCTTTTTCGTGTGCATAGTCGCGCAGCTCCATCCACTGTTTCTGGAAAATGAACTGTACAAAGCTGTAATAATGGATCTCCTCTGCCAGCTTTTCTCTCCATGCATTCTTGGCTGCTGCATCCGGAACACGAATCTCATCTTCCCATTCCAGCCAGCTTCTTCCTTCGTGGTGATCCTTGCATGCCATAAACAGAGTATAGTCATCAAGCCAGTCTTTTTCCTGCTGACAGAAGTCATCAAACTCCTTTTTGAGCTCCTGATCCTCTGTTTTGCAGAAATTCGCCCATGCTTTTTTCAAAAGTCCAGTCTTGTAAGTAATCACCGGGCCATAATCCACTCTGTGCGGATCCCACTGCGGGATGTTCTGCAGATCTTCATTGGCAAGCAGTCCCATCTTGGCAAGCTTGTCCGGGCTGATGATCAGCGGCTGACCTGCAAATGCAGAGAATCCCTGATACGGTGAATCGCCGAATCCTGTCGGGCCAAGCGGAAGCACCTGCCACAGATGCTGACCTGTCTCCTCCAGAAAATCAATAAATTCATAAGCACCATCTCCCAGATCACCGATACCGTACGGAGACGGGAAAGATGTCGGATGAACCAAAATACCAGAAACTCTCTCTGGCGCTTTTTCTATTTCAGCTTCTGCTGTCACAGCAGCTGCATCTGTTTTTGCTGCCTCTGCTGCCATTTCCGCTGTTTTCTGAGCTGCTTTGGCCTTTGCAGCTTTTGATATTCTCTTCTTTTTCATCTAGTTTCTCCTTAACCTGTATTCATACAACGGATTATTATACCAAATAGTATACAGAAAAACAACGGAATCTTTTTCTTTAAAAAAGCTGCCTCAGCGAGCCGTTATCCAAACGATCCGCCATGGCAGCCTTCAAATATGCTTTTATGCTTCTTCCGACTCCTCAATCGTCTTCGTATACGCATCCAAGATCATCTGCTGAATCCGCTCTCTGGTTCCGGAATTGATCGGATGTGCTATATCGCGGTATTCTCCATCAGCAGCCTTACGGCTTGGCATAGCGATAAACAGTCCCTTCTCCCCTTCGATGACCTTGATGTCATGGATCACAAATTCTTCATCCAGTGTAATGGAAACAACTGCTTTCATCTTGCCTTCCTTTGTTACTTTTCTTACGCGTACATCAGTGATTGTCATATTTTTCTCCTCCATGGTTCCTGAATATTTTCTGTGGAGCTGCTAGAGCGCGAATTCCAGTCGGCTTCCCCGTCCCCCTGCAAGCAGCATGGCAATCATTTCTTGTTTAATCATGTCATCACCTCTTGCTATAATTGTTTTATCTTAGTCCATTATAACATAGTCTTTCTCAGAAGTGAACATATTTTACAAAAAACCTTATATTTTTTATTAGTTTTTATTGCAAAAAAACAGTTTTTCTAGCTCGTTTTTGCTGTTTCTACTTTTATTTTTGTCATTTTTCCTTTTGCTATGTATTAATTTTTGTGCATTTTTACCTTCACCGATAAAATGATCCTTATTTCTGGTATACTTCTCATCAGAAGAATTGCTTCCAGATGAAGATATCGTAAAAATCCTTGGATATTTCACATGAATAGAGTATAATGGCACTAGATTACAATAGATAAGGAGATATTCACATATGTATCAGATAAATTATGATCAGCCTGTTCATGTGCATTTCATCGGCATCGGCGGAATCAGCATGAGCGGCCTTGCAGCAGTCCTCTTGAAACGCGGTTTTGCCGTAAGCGGATCTGATGCGAAAAAAAGTCCTCTGACACAGTGGCTCGCAGATCTTGGCGCTTCGATCGCCTATCCGCAGAGTGCTGCTAATATTAAGGAAGGAATCGATGTCGTTGTCTATACCGCAGCAATCCACCCGGACAATCCGGAATATGCAGCTGCCTGTGCTGCCAACCTTCCGATGCTCTCCCGTGCAGAGCTTCTGGGACAGCTGATGAACAACTATGAGCTTCCGGTTGCAGTAGCCGGTACACACGGCAAAACGACAACGACCTCCATGCTCTCTCATATTATGATGCATGCGGATCTCGACCCGACAATCTCTGTCGGCGGTATCCTGCACTCAATCGGCGGCAATGTCCGCATCGGTACTTCGGAATACTTTTTGACCGAAGCCTGCGAATACACAAACAGCTTTCTGACCCTTTCGCCGAAGATTGGGATCATCCTGAACATCGATGCGGATCATCTGGATTTCTTCAAGGATCTTGACGATATCCGCCATTCATTCCGTCTCTTTTCTGAGAAAATTCCTGCAGACGGTACCCTCATCCTCAATGCAGCGATACCGGATACTGCAGCACTGACGGACGGTCTGTCCTGCCATATCACAACCTTCGGTATCGGATGCGGTGACTATCAGGCAGTCAATATCAGCTACAATGACCGCGGATGCGGAAGCTTCGATGTTCAAAAGGGCGATGCACTGTTCGGACACTTTGAACTGTCTGTTCCGGGCGAGCACAACATCGATAATGCCGTATCAGCAATTGCTGCAGGTGATCTGCTCGGTCTTTCCGCTGCTGTCATCGCAGATGGTCTGCTCAGCTTCACAGGAACCGACCGCCGTTTCCAGAAAAAAGGTGAGATTGCAGGTGTCACGATCATCGATGACTATGCGCATCATCCGACCGAGATCACAGCCACCCTTCATGCCGCACAGAAATATCCGTGCAAGACCGTGTGGTGTGTCTTCCAGCCGCATACCTATACTCGTACAAAATCACTCATGGATGAATTTGTCGAAGCGCTGACTCATGCAGACAAAGTCGTGCTGGCAGACATCTATGCTGCCCGTGAGACCGATACGCTTGGGGTCAGCTCCGATGACCTGCGTCAAAAGCTCGAAGCACTCGGCAAAGACGCCTACTTCTTCCCGACCTTCGATGAGATTGAAAACTTCCTGCTGGAGCACTGCGAACCAGGAGACATGATCATAACGATGGGTGCCGGAGATGTCGTACAGATTGGAGAACATCTGCTGGGTATGTAAAATATTCATTTGCTCAAATTGATTCGCCGCCATTTTTAATGGCGGCATTTTTTTAAATAAACATTTTTTCCACAGCGAAAAATGTCGAATTTCCGCGCCTTCCCAAAAGTTATCCACATTATCCACCGATTTATTCACATCTTTTTTTAGTTATCTAATGAAGCAAATTGTGGAAAATATGATTTACATAACATTTCTTCAAAAGTCTTGTTTTTTCAACATTTTATTTGTTTTACGTTTATTATTGTCAACCTTTTATCCACATTATCCACAACTCACCTGTGTAAATTTCATACACACCGCATTCTGCCCTGTGCACAAATCTTCCTGTTCTCATTTTTTGCGGATTGTGCTATACTTCTGTTAGAAAAGAAATATGATCTGTTCAGCCTGCAAGCCACAGACCGCCGTATACAAGGCTGAACTGTTATGAAAAACGAGGTGTCACTCCATGAAAATATATACAGATACTCCGGAAGGCGTTACGGTCATCCAAAATTCTTTTATTGACCGTTATATGCCACATGCGAACGGAGAATTTGTCAAAGTCTATCTTTATCTGCTGCGCTGTGCCAATTCCGGTCGTGAATTGTCACTCTCGTCAATCGCAGATGTATTTGAACATACAGAAAAAGATGTCCAGCGCGCGATCGCCTACTGGCAGAAGCAGGGCCTGCTCTCGCTGACCTGTTCGCAGGGTGATGTGATCGAACGGATCACTTTTTCCAATCCTCCGGCAGAATCCGTATCTGTACATACTGCGCCAAAGACAAGCGAAGCTCTGCCGAAGCAGCCAGCCATCAATGCGGTTACACAGGAGCTTCCGCCTTCCAACGGAATCACCAGCCGCATGAATATTGCTACACAGAAGGAACAGCAGGACCTCAAGCAGCTTTTCTTCATTGCAGAACAGTATCTGCAGCGTCCGCTCACTTCCTCTGAACAGAGTGATTTCCTCTATTATTATGATACCCTGCATTTTTCTGCTGATCTGATCGAGTATCTGTTGGAATACTGCATTTCCAAAGGTTCCGGCAGCCGTCATTATATGCGCAAGGTCGCACTGGCTTGGGCCGAAGCCGGCATCACCTCCGTTCAGCAGGCCAGACAGGAATCCAATCTTTATAATCGAAACTATTTTACGATCATGAACGCCTTCGGCATCAAAGGCCGCAATCCGGCCGAGGCTGAACAGCAGCTCATGTCCCGCTGGCTCAACGATTTTGACTTTCCGCTGGAGATCATTCTCGAAGCCTGCAGACGAACAATCCTGCAGACACATCAGCCGAACTTCAGCTACGCAGACCGTATTCTGGAGCAGTGGCACAAAAGTGGCGTGCGATCACCGTCAGACATCGAGCGTCTGGACATCAAACGGATGCAGGAGCAAAAAAAAGCAGCCGCAACAAAGCAGCCACAGACTGCCAAGACAAACCGATTCAACAACTTTTCTCAGCGTGAATACAACTACAGTCAGCTGGAAAAACAGCTTTTGAATCAATAAATCCTGCAGCTCTGCACTTCAAAAGGAGTATTTATGGGAATCACCAATACACAATACAATACGATCATGCGTGATTATCAGCGTCAGCAGTCTGCCAATCAGCAGGAGCTTGCCGCACATACCGAAGAGATCTATACATGCTTTCCGGAATTTTCCGAACTGGACAGCCGTATCGCTTCTGCCAGTACCTCCTGTGCCCGTGCCATGCTGACGGGCGGGAACTGCTCTGTAGCAGAACTCAAAAAAGAAATTTCCGCACTCTCCCAGCGCAAGGCACAGATCCTGCACGATGCCGGTTATCCGGCTGACTATCTGGAAATGCATTATCGCTGCCCTGACTGTCAGGATACCGGCTATATTGGAAACCAGAAATGCCACTGTTTCCGTCAGGCGATCATCGATCTGCTCTATATGCAGTCCAATCTCCGCGAAAATCTGGAAACAGAGAATTTTTCCGTCCTTTCCATGAAATACTATTCCGATCAGATCACTGATCCGGTCACCGGCCTCACAGCAGCTCAGACTGCCCGCCGTACTGTTGAGGAATGCCGCCGCTTCGTCAAAGAATTTGACCAGAAATTCGAAAATATTTTTCTCTATGGCGAAACAGGACTCGGAAAGACTTTCCTCTCCCACTGCATTGCCAAAGAACTGCTGGATACAACACATTCGGTCATCTATTTTTCTGCGTTCCGGCTCTTTGAGCTCTTCGCAGATTCTGCATTTGGCCGTTCCAGCGATGCGATGCAGGATGAACTGGAACAGCATATTTTTGAATGTGATTTTCTGATCATCGATGACCTCGGAACAGAGCTGGTCAACTCCTTCGTTTCCTCTCAGCTCTTTCTCGTGTTGAATGAACGCATCATGCGCAAAAAGAGTACGCTGATCTCGACCAATCTGGATCTCGGCACCTTTGCCGACACCTATTCCGAACGTGTATTTTCACGAATTTCCAGCAATTATCTAATGCTCAAGATGATTGGTGACGATATTCGCATCCAAAAAAAATTAAATCGCCGAAAGGCTTGACTTAACTTATATTTATGTTAAACTGGAGTCGCAAAATGCGGAATTATGGAGGAAAATTGTATGGAATTCCAAACTGGATTTGAAAGTAACCTTGAAACGATCCCGGCCGGAGATCTGGGAATCATTGCACTGAAGAGCTGTGAGACACTGGGCCAGAAGGTCAATGACCATATTGTTCAGTGGCGCAAAGAGCGTTCTCATCAGCACATCGACAGCCCGCTCCTGCAGTCCTATGATCGTGATTCTTATCTGATTCAGTCATCTGTACCTCGTTTCGGTACCGGTGAAGCTAAGGGTACCATCAATGACACAGTCCGCGGTGATGACCTCTATATTCTCGTAGATGTCTGCAACTATAGTCTGACTTACTCACTCTGCGGCAAGGAGAACCATATGTCTCCGGACGATCATTTTCAGGATCTGAAGCGTATCATTGCAGCCGTAGGCGGCAAAGCCAGACGTATCAATGTCATTATGCCGTTCCTCTATGAAGGACGCCAGCACAAGCGTACCGGACGTGAATCTCTGGACTGCGCACTGGCACTTCAGGAACTGACCAATATGGGCGTTTCCAACATCATCACCTTCGATGCACATGACCCGCGTGTACAGAATTCCATTCCGCTGCACGGATTTGAAAGTGTACAGCCTGTCTACCAGTTCATCAAAGGATTCTTCCGTGCAATCCCTGATTTCCAGCCGGATCCGGAACATCTGATGATCATCAGCCCGGATGAGGGTGCTGCCAGCCGTGCAATCTATCTGGCCAATGTCCTTGGAGTGGATATGGGTATGTTCTACAAACGCCGTGACTATGCACGCATCGTCAATGGCCGCAATCCGATCGTCGCTCACGAATTCCTCGGAGCAGATCTGAACGGCAAAACTGCTGTTGTTCTGGATGATATGATTTCTTCCGGCGACAGTATGATCGATGTAGCCAAACAGCTGAAAAAGCGTGGCGCAGGCAAGATCGTACTCTGTGCAACCTTCGGTCTGTTCACAAGCGGCCTGAGCAAATTCGACCTCGCCTATGAAGAAGGACTGTTCGACGCTCTGATCACAACCAACCTTGTATATCAGACATCGGAGCTTCTGCAGAGAGAATACTACACCAGCGTTGATATGAGCAAATACATCGCACTGCTGATCGATACACTGAACCACGACGGTTCGATCAGTGAACTGCTTAATCCGGTTGGTCGTATCAATCGTTTCCTCGCAAAACAGCGTGCCCAGAAAAACGACTGATAAGCTGACTCAATATATAAAATAACCTCGACAAAATGTCTGATTTTTATCAGAATCTTGTCGAGGTTTTCTTATGTGTTCTTTTTTATTTAGTGTGCTGCCGCAGAGCACTGCACTATCTCACTTCCCGCAGCAATGCGATCTCTTCTGCATATCCCGGCAGTTCATTCGGTGTCTCCAGATTAAACGGAAGCTGTGCTAGCTTCGGATGATGCACCACTCGATACAGCGCTTCAAATCCAAGTGATCCCTTGCCGATCTGCTCGTGACGGTCTTTATGACTGGCGAATGGATTTTTGCTGTCGTTCACATGAATCGCATAGAGCCGGTTCAGCCCTATGATCCGGTCAAATTCGTCCAGTACACCGTCCAGATCATTGACGATGTCATATCCTGCATCGTACACATGACAGGTATCCAGACAAACACCCAGCTTCTCTTTCAGCTCTACCCGTTCTATGATAGCTGCCAGTTCTTCAAACCGGCTGCCCACCTCGGTTCCCTTGCCTGCCATTGTCTCCAGCAACACGATCGTCTGCTGCTCCGGCCATAGAATTTCATTAAGCATCTCAGCAATCAGCTCAATGCCCTTTTCCATTCCCTGCCCCACATGGCTGCCCGGATGGAAGTTGTAGACATTCCCCGGCAGATACTCCATACGTTTCAGATCATCTGCAAACGTCAGCCGCGCAAATTCACGCACCTTTTCATCAGCTGAACAGGCATTGAGTGTATACGGTGCATGTGCAACAATCCTGCCGATCTGATGCTCCTGTGCAAACTCCAGATATGCCTGAACGTCCTTCGGATCGATCTCCTTTGCCTTGCTTCCTCTTGGATTTCTTGTGAAAAACTGAAAGGTATTTGCGCCGATGGAGACTGCTTCCTTCCCCATATGCAGAAATCCTTTTGATGATGATAAATGACAACCAAGCTGTATCATTCTGCTGCACCTGCCGTTTCCTTTTATTTAATCTCTTCTATATCATATGGCGTGCTCTGATACACATAAAAGTTCAGCCAGTTGGAATACAGAAGCTGTCCGGTCGCTCTCCAGGTTATACTCGGAATCTGCGTCGGATCATCGTCCGGATAGTAGTTCACCGGAACATCTACGCTGGTCAGTCCCTTCTTCATATCACGTTCATATTCCAGTGACAGTGTCTCTCTGTCATATTCTGCATGACAGGTTACAAAGAACTGGCGGCTGTCTCTGGTCTTCGCAATCGCCAGACTTCCTGTCTCTGTCACTGCCATCACTTCCAGCTCCGGTACCGCTTCTACGTCAGACAGACGCACGTCGGTTGCTCTGGAATGTGGTGCAAGGAAATGATCGTTGAAGCCGCGGAACAGCGGTGAAGTCTCTTTGCGAATCTCATGTGAATAGATACCGAACAATTTTTTCGGCATATCCAGCTTTTCGATGCCATAATGATAATACAGACCTGCATACGCACCCCAGCAGAGATGGAAGGTACAGTGAACGTGTGTCTTCGTCCACTCCATGATCTTGCAGACCTCTTCCCAGTAAAGCGTCTCCTCACAAGGCACATAATCCAGCGGTGCACCTGTGATGATCATTCCATCGTAACGGCGGTCTTTGATCTGGTCAAATGTATAATAAAACTGTTTCAGATGGTTTTCATCTGTATGGGTTGATTTGTAGCTTGCGGTCTGCAGAAAATCCACCTGAATCTGCAGCGGTGTATTGGAAAGCATTCTCAGAAGCTGTGTCTCTGTCACGATCTTGGTCGGCATCAGGTTCAGGATCAGCAGATTCAGAGTTCTGATGTCCTGGTGCATCGCACGGTACTCTGTCATGACAAAGATGTTTTCTGATTCTAATATATCATGTGCCGGCAAAGCGTCCGGTATACGAATTGGCATAAATAAAGTTCCTCCTGTTATCTGTCGCTTATTTTTTGCAATCTATATAGTTTTAACACTATTTTCGCCTTTTTGCAACGAAAATCGCAAAGGATACTTT
>CAZEPO010000041.1:0-13915 GCA_964514125.1 uncultured Lachnospiraceae bacterium | reverse complement strand
TTGTGATCGAGCTTGGTTCTTATCGCATTACGATTGGAAGTGTATGTACGATTCTCGCCGGACTTTGGCTTGGACCGGTTGCCGGAGGCGTAAGTGGTCTGATTTCAGATCTTATGGGCTGCCTGATCAAGGGCTATGCAGTGAATCCGTTTATCACGATAGCAGCAATGCTCTGGGGTGTGATTCCGGGGCTTGTGCGACGCTTTCTGGCCGGAGGCGGCAGAGGCAAAAAGACAGCAGTGATCTGCATTTCAGTAGCACTCACATCGGTAATGTCTACACTGGTATTTACGACAGCAGGATTGGTTCTGCTGCTTGGATACAATTTTTATGCGATCATTCCGGGACGTATTGCTCAGTGGGCGATCATGACACCGATCTACTGTGTATTAGCAGTGACGATGTACTTCAGTCCGATCACCAGCATGGTATTGAACGCGACAGTGCGGCATTCCAACCGTGCAGCAGCATAAATAAAACAGAACAGAACGGTTTTATAACTGATTCCCCATAAAATCGTACGAAAGGGCGTTGCACGAGCAGCGCCTTTCTCTATATTGGAATAATCTGGCATCATAAAATAAAGTTTGGAGGATTTTCACATGAATTATATAGAAGCAAGAAAATTTATCGAAGAAGTATCTACACGCGGTTCAGAGCTTGGTCTGACTTCCATCACCAATCTGCTGAATCTGCTCGGCAACCCGCAGGATCAGCTGAAGTTCGTTCATGTCGGCGGTACAAACGGCAAAGGCTCTCTGCTGGCCTATCTGGAATCCATTCTGCGTACGGCAGGCTATCGGGTGGGACGCTATATTTCACCAACCCTTTTTTCTTACCGCGAACGTATTCAGGTAGACGGCAGTTATATCAGCCGCGAGGCGTTTGCACGCCTTCTGACCAAAGTAGCAGATGCCATGGAGCAGATGAAGCAGCTAGGACAGGGACTGCCGACGGTATTTGAAGTAGAGACAGCCGTTTCTTTTCTTTATTTTCAGGAGATGAACTGCGACCTTGTTTTGCTGGAGGTCGGCATGGGCGGCAGACTCGATGCAACCAATCTGATCAAAACTCCGGTTCTGACTGCACTTGTATCGATCAGCATGGATCATATGGAATTTCTCGGAAATACACTTGCCGAGATTGCATGGAATAAAGCTGGGATTTTCAAAGACGGTGTGCCTGCTGTGGCCGCGCATCAGGATAAAGCGGCAGAAGCAGTCATCTGCAAAGAGGCAGAAGAAAAGCATACCAGCTGTCATTTTGTGGACCTGAACCAGCTGGAAGACGTCGTTTACGGACTGGAAGAACAGTATTTTTCCTATGGCGAATTCAAAAAAATGGAGATTCATCTGGCAGGAAAGCATCAGGTTGAAAATGCAGCATTGGCATTGGAATGTGTCAGATCACTGAGGCAGTCCGGCTATCCGATTCCAGAGGAAGCTGTTCGGGAAGGACTGAAGACAGCTCAGTGGAAAGGTCGCTTTACGATCATCCATCACGATCCGCTGGTGATCATAGACGGTGCACACAATCCGGATGCAGCACTGCGTCTGAGAGAAGCAGTGGATACATATTTTCCGGAGAAGAAAAAATATTATATTTTTGGAGTGTTTTCTGATAAAGAATATGATAAAATCATTGAAAGCACAGCACCTGCAGCGACACATATTTTTGCAATCGAGACACCGGACAATCCACGCGCACTTCCTGCCGCACAGCTTGCAGAAGCAGTACGCCAGGTGAATCCTTCCGTGGAAGCAGCAGACGGAATCACAGATGCAGTCAAAAAGGCATTTTCTGCCGCCAATGCGGAAGACGTGATCCTGATCTTCGGTTCGTTGTCTTTCCTCGGTGAAGTGGAACGCACCGTTGCGGAACTGACACAGCACCAATAAGAATCGTGACTATGAATGCTCAATGCAGAATGACAGGGCTTGATAAGAATACTGGAAGATGATTTGGAGACAACTATGAGAGACTTACTGGAATTAAGAGACGAAATTGATGAAATTGACCGCAATCTGGTCGCTCTATTTGAAAAACGTATGACGATCAGTGAGGAAGTGGCCCGCTATAAGATTGCCAACGGCAAAAAGGTATTTGATAAGGAGCGTGAGCGTTCCAAACTGGAGACACTGACAGGACTTGTGGAAGATGATTTCAACAAGCACGGTGTGTATGAACTGTTTCAGCAGATCATGTCGATCAGCCGCAAAAAACAGTATCAGCTGCTGGAGGCACATGGAGCATCAGGCAGACTGCCATTTATTGCAGTGGATGATATTGACCGTGAGAATATCCGTGTGATCTATCAGGGCGTAGAAGGTGCTTACAGTCATGCAGCAATGCGGGAATTTTTCGGACCGGAAGTGAATTGCTCACATGTCCACACCTGGCGTGATGCGATGGAGTCGATCGCAGAGGGTGCAGCAGATTATGCAGTACTTCCGATCGAGAATTCTTCTGCCGGCATTGTAGCTGATAATTACGATCTTCTGGTCAATTTTGAAAATTATATTGTAGGTGAGCAGATTATCCGGGTTGATCATGTGCTGGTCGGTCTTCCGGGAACACAGCTTTCCGATATTCGGAAGGTCTATTCTCATCAGCAGGCTCTTTCTCAGTGCGAGGAATATCTGGAAGCCCATCGGGAATGGGAAGTAGTTCCATTCGGCAATACAGCAGGTGCGGCCAAGAAGATCAAGGATGACCAGGACAAGACTCAGGCTGCGATCTGCAGCAGATTTGCAGCTGAATATTTCGGACTGGATATTCTGGCAGAGAATATTTATTATAATGAAAACAATTCCACACGTTTTATCGTTGTGACGAACCAGAGAGTGTTCCGCAAAGATGCAGGCAAGATCAGTATCTGTTTTGAACTGCCGCACAGCAGTGGTTCTCTCTATGGAATCCTGTCTCACTTTATTTACAACAATCTGAGCATGACCAAGATTGAATCCAGACCGCTCTACGGACGTAACTGGGAATATCGGTTCTTTATTGATTTTGAGGGAAATCTCAGTGACAGTGCAGTGAAGAATGCACTGCGCGGCATACGTGAAGAAGCGATCAATATGAAGATTCTTGGAAATTATTAAGAGAGGTTGTGATTGGGATGAACGAACGGATTATTTATCGAAATATGGAACACGAAAATCTGCTGACTGAAATGGTCTGGATCATGGAGCATTATCAGGACACAGCGTGCAGGGCAGACGTACAGGTACGTTTTTATTCCTGTGTCCATGAACTGATCGATCTGGCAGGCACCTACGGTTTTGAAAAAAATCTGTGGCAGGATTATCTGACTTTGCTGCTGGTCAGCAGTGAAAATGTATTCAGTACAGCCTGCGAGATCAAAGGAATGACAGAGGGAAGCATGCTTACACTTGCAAAGCATGACTTTGCAATCTTTCAAAAGCTGTTTGCCTATGATTTTTCTGATCTGGAAAAAACACTGCAGGCGGATTTTTTTGAAGAGCTTCTTGACTACAGACGGGCAGGTGCGGAGAGCCGTGTGTTTAACCGCAGAATCCGTACGCGTATCTTTGAACTGAGTGCACAGCTGGCACAGGCGGCAGATGTGGATGAGTTTGCAGAACATATGATGCGTTTTTATCAGGAATTTGGAGTCGGCAAGCTCGGACTTCACAAGGCATTTCGTGTAGTACCGTCGGGCGAGCATGCGCAGATTGAGCCGATCCGAAACATCGCCCATGTCAATCTGGAAGATCTGGTCGGTTATGAGATCCAGAAGAAAAAGCTGATCGACAACACAGAAGCGTTTGTACAGGGCCGCAAGGCAAACAACTGCCTGCTGTTCGGAGATGCCGGCACCGGCAAATCATCAAGTATCAAAGCAATTCTGAACCGTTATTATGATCAGGGACTTCGCATTATTGAGATTTATAAACACCAGTTCCAGTATCTAAACGATGTGATCGCTCAGATCAAGAACCGCAATTACAAATTTATCATTTACATGGATGACCTTTCTTTTGAAGAGTTTGAGATAGAGTATAAGTATCTGAAGGCAGTGATCGAAGGCGGGCTCGAAAAGAGACCGGACAATGTTCTGATTTATGCGACTTCCAACCGCCGTCATCTGATCCGTGAGCGGTTCAGTGACAATCGGGAAGAGTATGAGGGCGACCTGCATACCAATGATACAATCCAGGAGAAAATGTCACTTTCGAACCGTTTCGGTGTGACGATCTATTTCGGTTCTCCGGATAAACGCGAGTTTCAGACAATCGTTAAGACACTGGCAGAGCGTTACCAGATCACAATGCCGGAGGAGCAGCTTCTTCTGGAAGCGAACAAATGGGAGCTGAGCCACGGCGGACTTTCCGGACGTACCGCACAGCAGTTCATTGACTATCTGCTTGGACAGATCAGCTAAAGGAGGCAGTATGGCAGCAAAAATGTTTGCGGCAGTGACGATTGGATCCATCACGACTGAACTGAAGATTTTTGAATTTACTGCACGCAGAGTGATGAAGGAGATTGAGTGGGTCAGCACAAGGATCAGTCTCGGTGTGGATGCTTATTCGATGGGACGCATCAGCAGAGAACACATCGAAGAGCTGTGCCGTGTGCTTCTGGATTTCAAACAGATCATGAATGGTTATAAGGTGGATGCCTATCGGATCTGTGCAACAAGTGCGTTTCGTGCATCCAGAAACATGACGATCCTGCGGGATTATATCGAAAAACAGACGGGACTGACGATCGATGTGCTCAGCAACTCCGAGCAGCGCTTCGTCGATTATGAGTCAATTGCTTCTGTGACGACTGAATTCGAGACGATCATTCAGAATCCGGCTGCGATCGTAGACATTGGCGGCAACAGTATGCAGATTTCTCTGTTTGACAAGGATAAGCTGATCACGACACAAAATATCCGTGTCGGCAGTCTTACGACACGAGACTATCTGGCTCCGTTGGAAAAAAACCGTGAACATTTTGCACATATGATAGAAGAGATCATGAATCACGAGCTTGCCGGATTTGCGAAGCTCTACCAGAAAGACCGCCAGATCCGCAATTTGATCGTAGTCGGCGGCAATCTGCTGGTACTTTTGAAATCCTTTGCGACAGAAAATCGCCGGATCACTTCAATCACCAAAGCACAGTTTGATGAGATGTACGGACGGGTACTCCATATGAGTCCCAGTGAAATTTCTGCTTCCTTCGGTGTTGAGGCAGATCAGAGCGGCATACTGATCCCATCCATGATTTTTTGTCGCTGCATGATGGAAAATTTTGGTGCGGAAACCCTTTGGCTGCCCGGCATCAGCATCAGTGACGGTCTGGCTTACGATTATGGTGTCAAAAATAAGCTGATTGCAAGCTGTCATAGCTTTGAGGAAGATATCATTGCTGCTGCACGCAGCATTTCCAAACGATACAAATGCAGCCAGGCACATATCCGCAATCTGGAGGAGATTGGGCTGCTGGTCTTTGACCGTCTCAAAAAAGTCCATGGGATGGGCAAGAGAGAACGGCTGCTGCTGCAGATTTCGATCATTCTGCACAACTGCGGTAAGTTTATCAGTCTTGAGGACGTCTCGGAATGTGCTTACAATATCATTATGGCGACAGAGATCATTGGGCTTTCGCACACGGAGCGGGAGCAGATCGCTTATATCGTCAAATACAATACCAGTCCGTTTGTTTATTATGATGAGCAGCAGATTCGAAGCGGCTTAAGCCGGGATGAATATCTTATCGTTGCCAAACTGACTGCGATCCTGCGTCTGGTCAATGCATTAGACCGCACGCATCAGCAGAAATGCAAAAATGTGACGGTGACACTGCGGGAGCACGAACTAAAGATCCTGGTGGCAAGTCAGGAGGATCTGTCATTGGAGATTGGCACCTTCCGTGCCAAAGCGGAATTTTTTGAAGAAGTATTTAATGTGCATCCGGAGATCCGACAGAAAAAGAAGATATAGGAGGGCATGTCGATGGCAGCAAACGAATATGAAAAAGCGGAATATTATACCAACCGTGAGTGCAGTTGGCTTAGTTTCAACAGCCGTATTCTGGGCGAGGCACGTGACAAAACCCTTCCCATGCTGGAACGTCTGAAGTTCTTGAGCATCACTTCCTCGAATTTGGATGAGTTTTTTATGATCCGTGTTGCATCTCTGAAGGATATGGTTCATGCTAAATATACCAAAAAGGACATTGCAGGCATGACGGCACCAGAGCAGCTTCAGCTGATCGCAGAAAAGGCACATGAGCTGGTACATCAGCAGTACAGTACGTATAATCGTTCCCTGTTGCCGCTTATGAAGCAAAATGGTCTGGAGCTTGTGACGGAGCATGAGAAGCTGACACCGGAGCAGGCAGCTTTTGCTGACCGTTATTTTGAGGAAAATATCTATCCGGTGCTGACTCCGATGGCGATGGATTCCTCGCGGCCGTTTCCGCTGATCCGCAACAAGACACTGAATATCGGTGCATTGATCTCCAAAAAAGGGGAAAAGCGTAAAACTGAGTTCGCTACCGTACAGGTTCCATCCGTATTGCCGCGTATTATCCGGCTTCCGGACGGTCCGGAAGGAACCGTGACGTTGATCCTCCTGGAGGAGTTGATTGAACGAAATATTGACAAATTATTTTTGAATTATAATGTGGTCTGCGCACATCCGTATCGGATCATGCGAAATGCAGATCTGAGCATTGATGAAGAAGATGCGGCTGACCTGCTTAAAGAGATTCAGAAGCAGCTGAAAAAAAGACAGTGGGGCGAAGTCATTCGTCTGGAAATCGAAGACAAGATGGACAGTAAGCTGCTGAAAATTCTCAAACAGGAATTTCAGGTCAAGGAAGACGACATTTATAAGATCAGCGGACCGCTTGATCTGACCTTTTTGATGAAACTCTACGGCATTGAGGGTATGGATCAGCATCGTGCCAAAGCATATCATCCGCAGCCGGTGCCAGGCATGAATGAGGAAGAGGATATTTTTACACAGATCCGCAGAAAGGATATTCTTCTTCATCATCCATACATGACCTTTGATCCAGTCGTTCAGTTTGTGAAGCAGGCTGCTGCAGACCCTGATGTGCTGGCGATCAAGCAGACGTTGTATCGTGTCAGCGGTAATTCGCCAATTGTATCTGCATTGGCACAGGCTGCTGAAAATGGCAAACAGGTTTCCGTACTCGTGGAGCTGAAGGCGCGTTTTGATGAAGAAAACAATATCAACTGGGCGAAAATGCTGGAGAAGGCGGGCTGTCATGTCATCTACGGTCTGCTTGGCCTCAAGACGCACAGCAAGATTACGCTGGTTGTCCGCAGAGAAGAGGATGGAATTCGGCGGTATGTGCATTTGGGCACAGGCAATTACAATGATTCGACAGCCAAAACCTATACAGACTGTGGTATCCTGACCTGTTCCGAACCGATCGGAGAGGACGCAACGGCTGTTTTCAATATGCTGTCCGGCTATTCCGAACCAAAGCACTGGAACCGACTGGTACTCGCACCGCTTTGGATGCGTGACACCTTCCTGCGTTTGATCAGACGGGAAACTGATCATGCCAAAAACGGCGAACCGGCAAGGATCATTGCCAAGATGAATTCACTCTGCGATAAGGGCATCATCGCGGCTCTCTACGAAGCTTCTGCAGCAGGCGTAAAAATAGATCTGATCGTCCGTGGTATCTGCTGTCTGAGACCGGGTATTCCGAAAATCAGTGAAAATATCCATGTTCGTTCGATCGTCGGCAATTTTCTGGAACATGCGCGTATCTTTTATTTCCAGAACGGCGGCGATGAAGAATTTTATATGTCAAGTGCGGACTGGATGCCGCGCAATCTTGATAAACGGGTAGAGATTCTGTTTCCGGTAGAAGATACAGATATCCGGGAGTTGGTACGACATATTTTGCGAATCCAGCTGGAAGATACGGTCAAGGCACATATCCTTCAGCCAGACGGCACCTACGAAAAAGTAGATAAACGCGGCAAAGTACTGCTTTGTGCACAGGATTATTTCTGTGAGGAAGCAGAAGCAGCCGCAAGACGAGAAACGAATCCAGCGCAGAGCAGAGTGTTTATCCCGGCAGCACCGGTGGATTAAAGATTCGCGCAGAAGCAATGCAGCATAGAAGCATGATGTGCACTTGGCAACAGGAATGCCGATGTATTCCTGAAGTATTCACTTTGTTTAGGAATGAATAAGAGAAAACAGGAGATAAAATTATGTATAGAGACAATACCAAAATCGTAAAAATCGGTGATCGCGTGATCGGCGGCGGCAATCCGATCCTGATTCAGTCTATGACAAATACCAGAACGGAGGATGTGCAGGCGACCGTTGCACAGATCCATGCACTGGAAAAAGCAGGATGTGACATCATCCGCTGCGCGGTTCCAACGCTGGAAGCGGCAGAAGCATTTTCTGAGATCAAAAAACAGATTTCAATTCCGCTGGTTGCAGATATTCATTTTGATTACAAGCTGGCAATCGCGGCAATGGAACATGGTGCAGACAAGATTCGTATCAATCCGGGCAATATCGGAAGTACAGACCGTGTAAAAGCAGTTGTCGATGTTGCCAAAGAACGCAATATTCCAATCCGTGTCGGTGTCAATGGCGGTTCACTCGAAAAAGAAATCGTGGAACGTGACGGCGGCGTAACGGCAGCAGGCATTGTGGAGAGTGCACTGAAACAGACCGCGATCATCGAGGACATGGGCTATGACAATCTGGTCATCAGTATCAAATCCTCCGATGTAATGCTCTGTGCAGAGGCACACAGACTTCTGGCAGACAAGACGACACACCCGCTTCATGTCGGCATCACAGAAGCAGGAACCGTCCTGTCCGGCAACATCAAATCTGCAGTCGGTCTCGGTATGATTCTCTCTCAGGGCATTGGCGATACGATCCGTGTTTCTCTGACCGGCGATCCGAGAGAAGAAATCAAATCAGCCAAACTGATTCTGCGTACGCTCGGACTGCGCAAGGGCGGCATCGAGGTCGTTTCCTGTCCGACCTGCGGCAGAACCAAGATCGATCTGATCGGACTTGCCACACAGGTGGAATCTATGGTTGAGGAGTTTCCGCTGGATATCAAGGTTGCAGTCATGGGCTGCATCGTCAACGGACCTGGTGAAGCCAAGGAAGCAGATATCGGAATCGCCGGAGGCAAAGGCGAAGGTCTGCTGATCAAAAAGGGCGAAGTGATCCGCAAGGTGCCGGAAAACGAACTGCTTGCGGTGCTGCGCAGTGAGCTTGAAAACTGGAAGTAAGTGAGAGAAAAAATGACAAAACCGTTTTATGACGTATTTCCAACCATCGATCTGAACGATGAAGTCCAGAGTCTGATGGAATATGTGCAGGTAGAACGTGTAACAATGAACCGTGACAGGGATTTTATGCGTATCTACCTGCTGAGTGAAAAATTGATCCATAAGAAATATATTTATGAAATAGAGCAGGCCGTCAAAGACCAGCTCTTTTCTGACGTTAGGATGACGATTAAGATCATCGAGAAATTTCGGCTTTCCAGACAGTATACACCGCGCAAATTGATGCCGGTCTACGAGGACAGTATTGCCACAGAATTGAAAACTTACAATGCTTTGCTGTACAGTCTGTTTCAGGATTCTGTCAAAGAATTTACAGATGAAGATAAGCTCCATCTCAAAATACCGGATACAGTTGTAGCAGACGGCAAGGAGCAGGAGCTTCTGCAGATTTTGGAGAAAATCTTCTGTGAACGCTGCGGTATGGACTTTCATGTAAGTACGGAACGAATCGAAGTGAAGAAGAACAAAAAACGTGAGATTCAGGAACGAGAGCTGGAACAGGAGGTTGCGGCGATCATGCGCAACTACGAATCCGTCAAGGCAGAAGAAGAACGGCAGAAAAATGAAGAGGGCGGAGATACCGCTTCCCAGAAGAAAGATTCTAATGCTGCAAAAGAAGGCGGCAAAACAGAAAAAAGTACAGGCGAACGCAGCGGCGGATTCAAGGAAGGTCAGAAAAAGACACGTTTCTATCAGTCTGGCGATCGTATGCGCCGTTCGGACAATCCGGATGTCATTTATGGACGTGATTTTGAAGGTGAACCGATCTCGATCGAATCCATCACCGGAGAGATTGGTCAGGTGCTGATCCGCGGGCAGGTGCTTTCTGTCGAACTGCGTGAGCTTCGTATCGAGAAAACGCTTCTGATCTTTAATATTACTGATTTTACGGATTCCATCGGTGTAAAGCTTTTCCTGAAAAATGAACAGGCAGCAGAGCTGTCCGGTGAGATCAAAAAAGGTGCATTCCTGATGCTCAACGGTGTAACCACGATCGACCGTTTTGACAGCCAGCTGACGCTCGGCAATATCAGCGGCATCAAGAAGATTGCAGACTTCCGTGAAAAACGCATGGATACCTCTGCAGAGAAGCGTGTAGAACTGCACTGCCATACCAAGATGAGTGATATGGACGGAGTGACAGACGCGCACACGATCATTGAGCGTGCAATGGAGTGGGGCCATACCGCGATTGCGATCACAGACCATGGTGCCGTACAGGCCTTCCCGGAAGCCAATCATGCGCTTCCGAAGGGCAGTGACTTCAAGGTGCTCTATGGAATGGAGGCATATTTGGTCGATGATCTGCAGGAAATCGCCGAAAATACAAAAGGACAGAGCCTCGATGAAAAGTTTGTTGTTTTTGACTTAGAGACAACCGGATTTTCACCGGAGAAGAACCGGATCATCGAGATTGGAGCAGTCAAGGTCGAAAACGGCAAGATTACAGACCGTTTCAGTACTTTTGTCAATCCAGAAGTGCCGATCCCGTTCCGTATTGAGGAGCTGACCAGCATCAACGACGAGATGGTACTGGACGCACCGACGATTGACAAAATACTGCCGGAATTTCTGGAATTCTGCAAAGACTGCGTCATGGTAGCACACAATGCTTCCTTTGATATGAGTTTTATTGCAGCAAATTGTGCAGCACTTGGCCTGCCCTGTGACAAAACAGTAGTAGATACTGTAGCTATGGCGCGAGTGCTTTTGCCTGCACTGAACCGATTCAAGCTGGACACAGTAGCCAAGGCGGTCGGAGTTCCGCTCGGACACCATCACCGTGCGGTCGATGATGCAGCCTGTACAGCAGAGATTTTTGAAAAGTTTCTTGCAATGCTGAAAGCACAGGATATCTTCACACTGGACGCGCTGAATGAGCTTGGCAAATCTTCGACCAACCAGATCAAGAAGCTGCCGACCTACCACACGATCCTCATTGCAAAAAATGATGTTGGTCGTGTGAATCTGTATCGTCTGGTATCCTGGTCTCATATTGACTATTACAACCGACGTCCGCGCGTACCGAAGAGTGTTCTTCAGAAGTATCGAGATGGTTTGATCATTGGTTCTGCCTGTGAAGCAGGAGAGCTGTACCGGGCACTTCTGCGCGGTGCTTCCGAGCCGGATCTGAAAAAACTGGTTGATTTTTATGATTATCTGGAGATTCAGCCGCTCGGCAACAATATGTTCATGACCCGTGAAGGCTATGAAGATCGCAAGACAGTCGAGGATCTGATGGATTACAACAAGAAAATCGTGGCTTTGGGTGAACAGTACAACAAGCCGGTAGTAGCGACCTGCGACGTTCATTTCCTTGATCCGCAGGACGAAGTATACCGCCGGATCATCATGGCAAGTAAGGGCTTCAAGGATGCAGACGATCAGGCACCGCTGTATCTGCGGACCACAGAAGAAATGCTGGAGGAATTCAAATATCTTGGCGAAGAAAAGGCCTACGAGGTTGTTGTGACCAATACCAATAAGATTGCGGATCAGTGCGAAAAGATTTCTCCGGTTCGGCCGGATAAATGTCCGCCGGTCATTGAAAATTCGGATCAGATGCTGCGTAATCTCTGCTACGAAAAAGCACATGAGATCTACGGTGAAAATCTTCCGGAAATCGTTCAGGAACGACTTGAACGAGAACTCAATTCCATCATTTCCAATGGATTTGCGGTTATGTATATTATCGCCCAGAAGCTTGTATGGAAATCAAATGCGGACGGTTATCTGGTCGGATCACGAGGCTCCGTAGGTTCCTCGTTTGTAGCGACTATGTCCGGTATCACGGAAGTAAACCCGCTCAGCCCGCATTATTATTGTTCAGAATGTCATTATTCTGATTTTGATTCTGACGAAGTAAAAGCATTTGCCGGTATGGCAGGCTGTGACATGCCGGACAAAAATTGTCCGGTCTGCGGCGCAAAACTCAAGAAAGAGGGATTTGATATTCCATTTGAGACATTCCTTGGCTTCAAAGGAAACAAAGAGCCGGATATTGACCTGAATTTCTCCGGTGAATATCAGAGTAAGGCACACAAATATACGGAGGTTATCTTTGGCGCAGGTCAGACCTTCCGCGCCGGAACGATCGGTACGCTGGCAGAAAAGACGGCATTTGGCTATGTAAAAAAATATTATGAAGAGCGTGATGTACGAAAACGTAACTGTGAGATCGAGCGAATCGTACAGGGCTGTACTGGCGTGCGGCGTACGACTGGACAGCACCCGGGCGGCATTATCGTACTTCCGATCGGAGAGGAGATCTACTCCTTTACTCCGGTACAGCACCCGGCAAACGATATGACTACAGATATCATCACGACTCATTTCGATTATCACTCGATTGACCACAACCTTTTGAAACTTGATATACTCGGACACGATGATCCGACCATGATCCGTATGCTGGAAGACCTGACAGGCATCGATGCCAAAAAGATTCCTCTGGATGATCCGGAGGTTATGTCACTGTTTACCAGCACCAAAGCACTCGGTATCACACCGGAAGAGATGGGCGGTGTTCCGCTTGGTTCACTCGGAATCCCGGAATTCGGTACTGAATTTGCGATGCAGATGCTGATCGACACACAGCCGACGCATTTTTCGGATCTGGTCAGAATCGCCGGACTGGCTCACGGTACAGACGTATGGCTTGGCAACGCACAGACCTTGATCCTAGAAGGAAAAGCAACAATTGCCACAGCAATCTGTACGCGAGATGATATTATGGTTTATCTGATCGGAAAAGGAATGGATTCCGAGCTGTCCTTCACGATCATGGAAAGTGTCCGCAAAGGAAAAGGCTTGAAACCAGAATGGGAAGAAGAAATGGCGGCACATGATGTGCCGGACTGGTATATCTGGTCCTGCAAGAAGATTAAATACATGTTCCCGAAAGCACATGCGGCAGCGTATGTTATGATGGCATGGCGTATCGCTTACTGTAAGATCAACTATCCGCTGGCTTATTATGCGGCTTATTTCAGTATCCGTGCTTCTGGATTTGACTATGAAATCATGTGTCTTGGCAAAGACAAGCTCATTTATTATATGAAGGATTATGAACGGCGCATGGATACCCTCAGCAAAAAAGAGCAGGATACCTACAAGGATATGAAAAGTGTACTGGAAATGTACGCAAGAGGCTTTGAATTTATGCCGATTGATATCTACAAAGCACAGGCAAGCCGTTTTCAGGTGATCGATGGCAAGATCATGCCGTCCCTGAGTTCGATCGGCGGTCTGGGAGATAAAGCGGCAGCCGGAATCGTAGATGCCGTCAAAGATGGTCCATTCCTGTCCAGAGATGATTTTATGGCGCGTACCAAGGTCAGCAAGACCGTGACCGATCTGCTGGCAGATCTGAAGATTCTCGACCAGCTTCCGGAATCAAACCAGCTGTCTATCTTCGATTTTGCATAACAGTTCAGCTATGCGGCAAATACTCGGAATCGATGCGCCATCCTTGTATGGAAGTATCTGTTTCGAGTGTTTGACATATGGCACTATGCCACAAAGGAGATAAGACTTTGCTATTGGCAGTTGAGTGGGAGTGTTTGACATATGGCATTT
>CAZEPO010000040.1:12790-14028 GCA_964514125.1 uncultured Lachnospiraceae bacterium | reverse complement strand
TATTTCCGGGCTTTTTCGTGTTGTCCCTATTATCAATCACTCCCATTCCCTGCACGATTCCGCCTGTCAGTTCCAGCAGTTCCAAATCGGTGACCTCTATGATCATTCCTTTATTGACATCTTTCCCATTCAGACGCACTTCTTTGATTTCTACATCGTATTCCCTGCAGCTGCCGTTTACTGTACAACAGATTGATGCCGGACCTTCTTTGACTTCCTGGCGGTATGCGGTTTCTGCCACCGTCATATTTTCGGTCAGTTTCGGCATAGAGACGACTGTTCCATAAAGACCGTTTTGGCTGTTTTGTGCGATGCTGCCGATCTGATAACCGGAACTGTAATGAATAATTCCTGCCAGCTCGCCCGGTGTTCCCTGTGTTCCTTTGATGACTGAAATCACCTCAGCATCATAAAGAATGCCGCCGCTGATATTCAGCAGCTCGCCGGTATCAATATCACTGATTCCGTGACCCAACGCACCGAAGTTTCCTGATTCATCAATATAAGTAAGTGTTCCGATTCCCTGTGTATCGTTTCGCACCCAGATTCCAGCACGATACGTTCCTTCTTTATCCAAAACCGGCTGAATCTGCACCTGGATCTGCTCACCGCCGCGTTCTACATCAAGTGCAAGCTTTTCTCCCTGACATTTTCCGATGCAGGCGATCAATTCTTCCTTTGTCGCTACCTTTTCTCCGTTTACGGACTGAATATAATCTCCTGACTGAATAATATGTTCTGCCGGACAGCATTTTCCGCTTAATGATATGATTTCACCAGTCTCTACCACATACACACCTGCCGTTTCCAGATAAATACCGATCGGCATTCCTCCGATATAAACGTTCTGACGAGGGGCTACATTGACATTTACTGTTTTTAATGGGATTTTTCCAAACAATTCATACGAAAGCTTACTCGCTTCCCTTTTCTTTTCAGATACTGATTCATCTGCTTCTGATGACAGTGCCGCAGAACATACACTCTTTTCTGATAAAACAGTTTGATTTGATCCTACCTCACGGCAGGTGATCACCGATGCAAGTACAGAAGGCAAAAGAGACGGGATTTCTCCAGCTTCTGAAATCTGGATTTCATCTGGTATCGTACCGAGAAGCAGCTGCAAACCGCCGATACTTCCTCCTGCTGTCATCAATAGCATACACAAAATCAGCCATTTTCTCTGCGGTTTCTTTTTCCTTCCTTTCATCATTTGCACCTCGCTTATTTTTTCTTTT
>CAZEPO010000040.1:3286-12690 GCA_964514125.1 uncultured Lachnospiraceae bacterium | reverse complement strand
CTGCGGTTTCTTTTTCCTTCCTTTCATCATTTGCACCTCGCTTATTTTTTCTTTTTACAATATCTATTTGATACTGCCGGACTCTCGCACTCCGCTATCACTATTCTGTGATCTACTTCAATCTATGCTAAGCAGATACCCGCCGAGTAAATATGTGCTGTAACAAAAATGCAGAGCACCGATTTCTCAGCCTCTGCATTCAGTATATGGAACAAGTCTTCATTCCAAACTAGTATTTTTTTGTGTTTTTTGCCAGTTCTTTCATTTCACGCGCACTTTCCAGTACGGTTTCTGTGATCTTCGCACCTCCGAGAATTCGCGCCAGTTCTTCCACGCTTTCTTCCTCCGAAAGCCGCGCAAGCTTCGTGACCGTCTTGCTGTTGGCCGGCTTTTTCTCAATGATATAGTGCTGATCTGCCATAGATGCGATCTGTGCCAGATGTGTGATACAAAGAATCTGATGGTTTTTGGCAATCAATGCCATTTTTTCAGAGACACGCTGCGCCGTACGTCCGCTGATTCCGGTATCGATTTCATCGAAAATCAACGTCTCAACTTCGTCTTTATCTGCCATCACAGCCTTGATTGCCAGCATGATACGGGAAAGCTCTCCGCCTGATGCTACGCTTCCCAGCGGACGAAGCGGAAGACCCGGATTCGTCGAGATCATAAAACAGATTTCATCGATTCCATTTTCGCCCGGCTCCTGCAGCTCTTGAAATGCAATCTCAAACCGCACATCGAGGAAATTTAGATCACTCAGTGCATGGCGGATTTTTTCTGCCAGCTGAACCGCATACTGCTTACGGACTTTTGAAATTTCTTTTGCCGTCTCCCAAAGTGCATTCTGGTCTTTTTTATATTTTTTCTCAAGATCGGTCAGATAATCCTCATAATTTTCGAGAATCTCCACCCGCTCAAGTTTTTCTTCATATGCCTACTTGATCTGCGCGATCGAATTTCCATATTTTGTCTTCAAACGATTGATCAGATCCAGCCGTTCTTCCGTTTCCCGCAGTTCCTGCTCGTCAAATGAAAATCCATTCATATAATCTGACAGTCCCCGGTTGAAATCGCTCATCAATGCTTCCACATCTGCCAGTGTGTCACAAAGTCCTTCCAGTGGTTCATCGAATGAACGTACACTGCTGATCGCCTTCATCGCCCGGCTGATCTCGTCCTCTGCACCGGAATATCCAGTCGCTCCGGTGAGACTGCCTGCTTCTGAAAGTGCTTCCATAATCTTCTGTCCGTTTGTCATCAGGCGATAGGAAGTTTCCAATTCTTCATCTTCTCCCGGACGCAGAGCCGCAGCTTCCAGCTCCTGAATCTCAAAACGAAGGAAGTCAAGCTCTTTGGCCCGATTACCCGCATCTGCCTGGGCATCTTTCCATTTCCGTTTCGTTTTCTGATAGCTGTGATACTGTTCACTGCAATGCTGAAACAATTCCGCAAGCTCTTTTTGCGCAAACTCGTCCAGAATTGACAGATGGTTTTTGGAATACAGCAGCGATTGATGCTCATGCTGTCCGTGAATATCGATCAGATCAGCAGCCAGTTCCCTCACAAAGGAAACAGAAACGGTTTCTCCGTTGATCTTGCTGGTGCTTCGGCCGCCTTTGTACTTACGGGTCAATGTAATCTGACCGTCCTCGACCGGCAGATCATGCTGCTCCAGCTTCTCCAGTACACGCGGATTTTGGGATTCAAAAACCAGTTCCACAAGTGCATAATCCGCATCTTCCGGAACATAGTCACGAAAGTTTCCGGTACCAAGTGCAATATTGACTGCACCGATCACAATGGATTTACCAGCGCCGGTTTCACCGGTCATGATATTGAGTCCTTTGCCGAACTCGACCTCCACTTCTTTGATCAGTGCCATATTTTTTACATACAAACTAATCAGCATTTACTTCCCCACAATCTTATGGATCTTGTCCATTACCACAATGGTATCTTCTACGCTGCGCACTGCACACATGATCGTGTCATCTCCCGCAATACAGCCAGCCACTTCTGACCAATGCATCGCATCAATCGCTGCGGCAACGGCCATCGCCATTCCTGCCACCGTCTTCACTACAAGAATGTTCTGTGCCATATCCATAGAGACAAATCCATCTTTTAACACGCGCAGATATTTTTCGTTCATGCCTTCGCTGTGCTGCTGCATCAATGCATATTTCTGCTTGCCGTCATTTGTCGAAATCTTCATCAATTTCAATTCGCGAATATCTCTGGAAATAGTCGCCTGTGTCACACGATAGCCTTCCTGCTTCAGATATTCTGCCAGTTCTTCCTGTGTCTCGATATCATACTGCCGAATCAGATCCACGATTTTCGCATGTCTTCCGATCTTCATGTCCATACCCTCTCCTATTTTTATGCCGCGTTTTTTAGTTATTCATTTTTTCCCGCAATACTTCCAGAAAACTTGTATTTCTGGTTTTGATCATCTGTGCCTTCTGCTCTGATTTCCGTATGATGATCTTATCTCCGGAATTGAGTTTTACCGAGGTGTCTCCGTCAAATGTAGCTTCTGCACCATCGACATCTGTGCCGTGGCTCGAACCGATCTCAATCATGATCTCCACATCATCAGGCAATACGATCGGTCTGGAATTCAGCGTATGCGGTGCGATCGCCGTCAAAAGCATCATTGATGCCTGCGGAGCCACGATTGGGCCGCCTACCGAGAGATTGTAGCCCGTAGAGCCAGTCGGTGTTGAAATGATGATGCCGTCTGCCGTGTAGGAACGTAAAAACACACCGTCTACATAAACGTTGAAGTCAACAACCCTGAGCCTGCCGTTTCGTGTGATCACAATATCATTCAGCGCAATATCACTGAGCAGCTTTCGGTTCTGATGCCAGCCAACACCATGGAGCATCATGCGCGGTTCCACCGAATACTTTCCTTCGATCAGCATATCAAGTGCCTGCTGAATCCCGCGGCATTCAATCTCCGCCAAGAATCCAAGCGTACCCATATTGATGCCGAGCAGCGGAATCGAACGGTCTACCAGATCACGCGCCGCCTGCAGCAGCGTGCCGTCACCACCGATCACCAACACACATTCCACACTCTCCGGAATCCGCTGTGCATCGGTGTAGCGATACGTGCCGGAAGGTGTCCCCTCCTCCTTCTGCTGCACGATGCATACTTTGCCCTTAGACTCCAGATAGCTTCTGATATATCCTGCCGTCTGCAGCTGTGGATCTTTTTGATAATTTGAAATTACATAAAATGTATCCATACTGTATCTCTGCCTGCCGTATACAGGCAGAAGTCCCCCTATTTATCTAAAGTATCATGCGCTGCAGCAACCGTCTTTTCGATGGAAATATGATCCGCACAAAGAATCACAGTCTGACCGTCTTCGCCTTCTTTTACCTCCGGAAGCACCGTCTTCTGAAGATGAAGCAGATATTCGATATTGCCTTCCGGTCCCTTGATCGGAGAAAATTCCAGATCCATGCTCTTCAGACCGATCTCCGATGCGTATGCGATCACCTTGTAAATGACTTCCTCATGAACCTTTGGATCACGCACAACACCCTTCTTGCCTACTTTTTCTCTGCCTGCCTCAAACTGCGGTTTGATCAGACAGACGATTTCGCCGTCCTCTGTCATCAGATTCCGCACCGGAAGCAGCACCTTGGTCAAAGAAATAAAGGACACATCAATGGATACAAATGCCGCCGGTTCCTGTATATCTTCCATTGTCACATAGCGAATATTTGTTTTTTCCATACATACGACGCGTTCATCGTTGCGCAGCTTCCAGTCCAGCTGACCATGGCCTACATCGACTGAGTAGACCTTGACTGCTCCGTTCTGAAGCATACAGTCGGTAAATCCGCCTGTCGAAGCGCCTACGTCCATACAAACCTTGCCGTTCGGCGTAACACTGAAATGGCTCATCGCTTTCTCCAGCTTCAAGCCGCCCCGGCTCACATATTTGAGCTGGTTGCCTTTCACAGTGATCTCCGCTTTGGTGTCGATCATTGTGCCTGCTTTGTCTTCTCTCTGACCGTTTACAAAAACATTGCCGGCCATGATGATCGCTTTGGCTTTTTCTCTGGAAGAAGCATAACCTCCGCCGACCAGCAGCACATCTAAACGTTCTTTCATCTATAACTCCATTCTTCTCACTGCAAGTACTGTGAGACTATCATTTTAAAAATACATTCCGCATCAATACATGCTTCTTCCTTCAGAAGATCTACATTGCCATGTTCGATATAATCATCTGGCAATGCCACCTGCATCACATGCACATCTGAGCGGATATCATTGTAATATTCTACTACTTTCTCGCCAAAACCGCCGCTGCGGACATTTTCTTCCAATGTAACCACAAGCTGATGATCCTTCGCCAGATAATCCAGCATCTGCTCATCAATCGGCTTGACAAAACGCGCATTGACTACCGTACAGCTGTACCCAAGCTCCTTGAGCAGCTCGCGTACCTGCATCGCAGTCTTGACCATGCTGCCCACTGCCACCAGTGCCAGCTTCGACTCGTCATACAGGATCTCACTTTTGCCGTATTCGATCGGTGCACGAAATTCTTCCAGTCCGGCATATGCCTCTCCACGCGGATAACGAAGCGAGATTGGACCGTCTTCATAGGCGATCGCATACTTGAGCATGTCTGCCAGCTCCCATTTATTTTTGGGTGCCATCACACACATATTCGGGATACCAGACAAAAATGACAGGTCAAAAATACCCTGATGCGTTTCACCATCGCTGCCGACCAGACCGGCGCGGTCAATCGCAAACACAACCGGAAGATTCTGGATACAGACATCGTGGATCACCTGATCGTAAGCTCTCTGCAGGAACGAAGAATAAACTGCAAATACAGGCTTCATGCCGCCTGCTGCCAGTCCTGCCGCAAAGGTCACCGCGTGTTCTTCTGCTATACCGACATCAAAAAAACGATCCCGGTACATATTTCGAAACCGTTTCAGACCAGTTCCGTCCGGCATAGCTGCCGTGATTGCCACCAGCTTTGGCTCCCGACTGCCCATCTTGCACATCACAGTCGAAAAAACATCGGTATAAGATGCCTTTTTCTTTCGTGCATTCGGCAGTCCGGTCTCCGGATCAAACGGCTCTGCACCATGGAATCTGGACGGCATACGTTCTGCCGGATCAAAGCCCTTGCCCTTCGTTGTCTTGACATGAACCAGAACCGGGCCCTCGATTTTGCGCGCATCTCGGAGCACGCGAACCGTCTGTGCGATATTATGTCCGTCTACCGGGCCAAGATAGGTAATCCCCATCTCCTCAAAAAACATTCCCGGTACAAAAAACTGCTTGATTCCCTGCTTTGTGCTGCGGATTCCATTGATCAGCTTGTCTCCGTAAACCGGAATCTTGTTCAGTGTATGCTCAATGCCCTTTTTCAGCCCTGTATAATATTCTGCAGTGCGGATATTGCTCAGATAAGTAGAAATACCGCCTACATTCTCTGAAATTGACATTTCATTGTCGTTCAGTACAATAATAAAATTGTGTTTGAGCTGTGCAGCATTGTTGAGTGCTTCATATGCCATGCCGCCTGTCAGCGCACCATCTCCGATCACGGAAATCACCGCGTAATCTTCTCCCTGCAGGTCTCTGGCACACGCATAGCCGATGCCGGCCGAAATGGAAGTCGAGCTGTGTCCGGTATCAAAAGCATCACAATCGCTTTCTTTTCGCTTCGGAAATCCGCTCATGCCACCATATTTGCGCAGCTGATCAAATCCATCTTTGCGGCCTGTCAGGATCTTGTGTGTGTAGGACTGATGTCCCACATCCCAGATGATCTTATCTTTGGGCAGATCAAAACAAAGATGCAGTGCCATCGTCAGCTCCACCACACCGAGATTCGATGCCAGATGACCGCCTGTCATACTGATCTTTTCAATCAAAAAATCCCTGATCTCCTGTGCAAGCTCCGGCAGTTTCTCTTTCTCTATCTTTTTTATATCGTTCGCTTCTCTGATGTTCTCTAACAGAATAAACGCCACCCTTCATCATGCCTTCCGATGAATCAGGTTCAGAATCAGCTCATGAAGGAATTCGTTTTCATGCGGAATCTCCTCCATCAGACGGATTGCCTCTCTGGAATAGCGATCCACATCCGTCCGGGCCTGCTCCAGCCCCTTCACCGTCACGTATGTTGTTTTCTTATTCTTTTCATCACTCTTGGTCGGTTTGCCAAGTTCTTCTTCTTTGCCGGTCACATCCAGAATATCGTCCTGAATCTGGAATGCCAGCCCTACATTTCTCGCAATCTGCTGTACCTGCTCCACTTCAGCATCGGATGCCCCCGCAAGTACCGCGCCGATCATCATAGATGCCTCAATCAAGGCACCTGTCTTTAGCTTATAAATAAAGTAAAGCTGTTCCTCTGTCAGCGGCTGATCGACAAATTCTACATCGACGGACTGACCGCCGATCATACCGTCCAGTCCTGTTTTGCCGGTCAGAATCTGAAATGCCCTGCCGATGTTCGGATTGCATGGCTCCAGATCAAATGCTCTGGCAGCAGTCTCATATGCCAGGTTCAGCAATGCATCACCTGCAAGGATCGCCATCGCTTCTCCGTAGACTACATGCGTCGTCTTGCGTCCTCTGCGGTATTCATCGTTGTCCATGGCAGGCAGGTCATCATGGATCAGAGAATGTGTATGGATCATCTCGATTGCAGCCATGAATGGCTCGATTGCCGGTGAGGTACCGCCAAACATAACATAGGTCTGCTGCATCAAAAGCGGCCGAAGCTTTTTACCGCCCACCAGCATACTGTAATTGACTGCTTCCAGCAGCGTCCGCTGAAATCCTTCTTCCTCCGGCAGATACTTCTGGATAATACTCTTGATCTCCGTCACTCTTTTTTTCATCAGGTCATCAAAATTCATCAAGTTCACCATCTCCGTTCATGATTTGTATCTTTTTCTCTACAGTATCTATTTTTGAATTGCAGTGCTTCAGCAGTTCCATTCCCTGCTGATACAGTGCAAATGATTCTTCCAATGCTGTTTCTTTATCTTCCAGCTTTTCCAGCAGCTGATCCAGACATACAAATGCCTCTTCTACGGAAAGCTCTTCGATTGGTTTTTTTGATGTCTGTTCACTGCTCATAATCGATTCTCCTGTTCTGTATTACGTTTGCTTCAATCATTCCGTCGGAAAGATAAATCTGCAGCTTGTCTTCCGGCTTGGTCTGCTCGACAGAATAAATCCTGCCGCCCTGCTCATCGGTGACACAGGCATAACCGCCAGCGAGCTTATCCAGCGGTGAAACCGCTTTCATTTTTTCGATATACAGCTGCATCTGATGCTTGCACGCCAACAGCTTCTGCTCCAAAAGCCAGCTCAGCTTCGCCTCAATTGCATCAGTCTTCACACGCTGCTCCGATATCTTCTGCTGCGGACAATACGACTGCAGACGGGATTCATATTGGATCAGACGCATATTATACTGCTGCAGCTTCCATTCAAGACTTTTCTGCAGCTGGTCCTTTTGTTTTTCCAGCATCGACAATATCCCGCTGACATCGATCACAGCCAGCTCTGCAGCTGCAGAAGGTGTCGGTGCACGCAGATCCGATACAAAATCAATAATTGTCGTATCTGTCTCATGTCCGACTGCAGAGATTACTGGTGTCTCGCAGGCAAAAACCGCTCGGGCAACCAGTTCCTCATTGAACGCCCACAGATCCTCGATCGAACCGCCGCCGCGTCCTGCAATGATCACATCAACCCCCAGCTGATCCAGCGCATGAATGCCGGCTGCCACACTCTCGGCAGCTCCTTCGCCCTGCACCTTAGCCGGATACAGAATGATCTCAATACCTGGATTTCTGCGTTTGGAGATATTGATGATGTCGCGGATCGCAGCCCCTGTCGGCGCAGTCACGACTCCCAGACGCCGTACATAAGCCGGAATCTTCTTTTTGTATTCCGGAGCAAACATACCCATCTCTTCGAGCTCCTGCTTCAGCTCCAGATACCGCTCATACAGAATGCCTGCACCGTCCAGTCGGATCCGGCTGGCATACAGCTGATATTTGCCGTCACGCTCATAAACGCTGACTGCACCATCGGCTACAACCTGCTGACCGTCAGACAGCCGAAAAGCCAGTCCCTTTCTGGCACTGGCAAACATCACACAGGACATGACCCCCTGCGCATCCTTCAGCGAAAAATAAATATGTCCTGATGTATGATACTTACAGTTGGACACCTCACCTCTGATACTGACGCGGTTCAGGACAAAATCCTGTGTAAACATATTTCTGATATAAGTGTTGATCTGACTGACTGAATAAACCTTCTGCATGATTTCCTTTCAACTGATATGATTATGCCAGTTTTGCCAGAATTCCGTTGACGAATGCAGGTGAATCATCGCCGCCAAACTTCTTGGCAAGCTCAACTGCCTCGTTGATCGCTACCTTCACCGGTACTTCTTCATCGAACAGCATCTCGTAAACCGCTACACGCAGAATCGCAAGCTCTGCTTTGCCCATACGGCCGGTTTTCCAGCCTTTTGCTACGGAGTTGATCTTCTCATCGATCACATCGATCTGCTCTTTGATCCGATTGAACTTCTCAACCATATGTGCATGTTCTTCTTCTGTCATCTCTGACATATCTTCGAAATAGCTTTCTACCTGTCCTGCCACTTCCTCTCCGCTGTGAAACTCACCGCAGAACACAAGCTTGAAAATATTTTCTCTGATTTCACTTCTCTTCATCGTTTTCCCTCTTGTAAAAAAAAGGGACTTCACTGCGTCCCTTTTCTTTTCTTAGTTATTCTCCATCTGAACGTTTACAATTTTAATGTTCACTTCTGCGACCTCAAGACCTGTCATTGTCTCAATCGCTGTCTTTACCTTCTCCTGAATCTTTGTACAGGTAGTCGGAACGTTGTAACCGTACTGGATATTGATTGCCAGTGCCACATAAACGGTATTCTCTTCCAGTGTGATCTTCACACCTCTGGAAAGACTCTTCATGCCAAGCTTGCCGATCAGTTCTCTGGTCACATTGCCTGCCATGGAAGCGACGCCTTCTACTTCAGAAGCAGCCAGTCCGGCGATGATCGCCACTACTTCATCCGCAATACGCACTTCACCGAAAATCTCTTCGTTATCTAATTTATGAGTATGAAGTTGTGTATTTTCCATAAATTACCTCCATATTATAACCTGTTATAGACTGATTATAATATCATAACCTCCAATTTGCAAGAAACTTTTGCAGCAGTTCAGCCATGCGGCAAAGAACAGGGCAGATGCGTCATACTTGTATGTTAGCAGATGCTTCTGTTCTTTGTCATATGGCTGAACTGTTATAAAACATTTATCGTCCGAATTCAGAAAGAATGAGTCCT
>CAZEPO010000040.1:0-3186 GCA_964514125.1 uncultured Lachnospiraceae bacterium | reverse complement strand
TATGGCTGAACTGTTATAAAACATTTATCGTCCGAATTCAGAAAGAATGAGTCCTTCATTTCGCTCCTGTACCATGCCGACAGACCAGCTGTTGACAAACAGAAGCAGCGGACGATCTTTGAGGTCTTTGATCTTCTTCATATCAGAAGTGCCGACAATCTTGTTCAGATCAATCTCCTCATTCTCAATCCAGCGGATATGCTCATACGGAAGCGGCTCCAGACGAATATCTACATTGTACTCGTTCTCCAGTCGGTATTTCAGTACATCAAACTGCAGCACACCGACTACGCCGACGATGATCTCTTCCATACCGGTGTTGAATTCCTGGAAGATCTGGATCGCACCTTCCTGCGCAATCTGATTGATTCCCTTGACAAACTGTTTACGTTTCATCGTATCCAGCTGACGCACGCGTGCAAAATGCTCCGGTGCGAAAGTCGGGATTCCCTCGTAGGCAAATTTTTTGCCCGGCATACAGATCGTATCTCCGATTGAGAAGATACCCGGATCGAACACACCGATGATATCGCCTGCATATGCTTCCTGCACGATATGACGCTCCTGCGCCATCATCTGCTGCGGCTGAGAAAGACGCTGCTTGCGGTCGCCCTGCACATGATACACTTCCATTCCTGCGTCAAATTTGCCGGAACAGATACGCATAAATGCGATACGGTCACGGTGTGCTTTGTTCATGTTCGCCTGAATCTTAAATACAAATGCTGAAAAATCTTCTTCCATCGGATCGATCACACCGCAGTCTGCTGTTCGCGGCAGCGGAGTAGATGTCATCTGCAGAAAATGCTTCAGGAAGATCTCGACACCAAAGTTGGTCAGGGCAGAACCAAAGAATACCGGTGAGAGTTTACCCTGGCTGACCAGTTCCTGATCAAACTCAGCGGAAGCACCGTCCAGCAGTTCGATCTCGTCCATCAGGATTCCTTTGTTCTCTGTACCGATAAATTCTTCCAGCTCCGGAGCATCTACATCGATCTCGGTAGCCACACCTGCTTTGGTACCCTTCTGTGTATCGGTAAACGTCGTAACCTTGCGGTCAAAACGGTTGTATACACCTTTGAAATTCTTTCCGGAACCGATCGGCCAGTTGATCGGGCAAGTCGCAATACCAAGTTCCTTTTCAATATCATCAAGCAGCTCAAAGGTATCGTTGGCATCACGGTCCATCTTATTGATAAAGGTAAAGATCGGGATATGACGCATTACACATACCTTAAACAGCTTACGTGTCTGTGCCTCGACACCCTTCGAAGCATCGATAACCATTACCGCAGAGTCTGCCGCCATCAAAGTACGGTAGGTATCCTCTGAGAAGTCCTGATGTCCAGGTGTGTCCAAAATGTTAATACAAAAGCCATCGTAGTTGAACTGCAGAACAGATGAGGTAACTGAAATACCTCTCTCCTTCTCGATCTCCATCCAGTCAGAGACTGCATGGCGTGCAGTTGCCTTTCCCTTTACGGAGCCTGCCAGATTGATCGCTCCGCCGTACAGCAGGAATTTCTCAGTCAATGTCGTTTTACCGGCATCCGGGTGAGAAATGATGGCAAATGTCCTTCGTTTTTTTATTTCTTCTTTTATGTTACTCACAGTAATTTCCTCCAAGGTTTTATCCTGCCTATTCTACCAAGCTTGAGAATTGCTGTCAACGAAGAAATCTATATTTTCCACTTGAAATTCCTGCAAAGATACTGTATGATACGTGCAGAACTACGCATGAGGCGTAGACCCCTGAAACGAAGTGTTCAGGAACTGATCATCATACACTATGAGGAGGCAACTATGAGACATTTAATGAGTCCCTTAGATTTTTCAGTTGAAGAACTTGACAGACTTCTTGATCTGGCCAATGATATTGAAGCCAACCCGTCCAAATATGCACATACATGTGCAGGCAAAAAATTAGCTACTTTATTTTATGAACCAAGTACCCGTACCCGTCTCAGTTTCGAAGCAGCGATGTTGAATCTGGGAGGCAGCGTACTTGGTTTTTCTTCGGCCGATTCCAGCTCCGCAGCCAAAGGCGAAAGCGTTTCTGATACCATTCGGGTAATCTCCGGCTACGCAGATATCTGCGCAATGCGTCATCCGAAGGAAGGCGCTCCGCTGGTTGCATCGATGCACGCTTCCATTCCTGTGATCAATGCAGGTGACGGCGGTCACCAGCACCCGACGCAGACACTGACTGACCTTCTGACGATCCGTTCCCTGAAAGGCAGACTGGACAACTTCACAGTTGGATTCTGCGGCGACCTCAAATTCGGCCGCACCGTCCATTCTCTGATCCAGGCGCTGATCCGCTATCCGAACATCAAATTTGTCCTGATCTCACCGGAAGAACTCCGTATCCCGGACAATATCCGTGAAGATGTACTGATCAAGAATCATCAGAACTTCGTAGAAGTGGAACGTCTGGAGGACGCACTTCCTGAACTTGATATGATCTATATGACCCGCGTGCAGAGAGAACGTTTCTTCAACGAGGAAGATTATATCCGACTGAAAGATTTCTATATTTTAAATGCAGAAAAAATGAAGCTTGCCAAATCCGACATGATCGTGATGCATCCGCTTCCGCGTGTCAACGAAATCGCTACCGAAGTCGATAATGATCCGCGTGCAGCTTATTTCAAACAGGCACAGTACGGCGTCTATGTCCGTATGGCTCTGATTCTCACATTACTTGGACTGGAGGAGGTATCACCATGTTAAATGTAGGACAGTTAAATGAAGGTGTTGTTCTTGACCATATCGAAGCCGGCAAAAGTATGCAGATCTACAAATATCTGAAGCTCGACCATATGGACTGCTGTGTTGCCATTATCAAAAACGCACACAGCAACAAAATGGGCAAAAAAGATATCATCAAGATTGAATGCCCGATCGATCAGCTGAACCTTGATGTACTCGGCTTTATCGACCACAAGATCACGGTCAACGTGATCCATGACGGTTCCATCGTGGACAAAAAGCAGCTGAGCCTTCCGAAAAAGCTGATCAACATCATTCACTGCAAAAATCCGCGCTGTATCACTTCGATCGAACAGGAACTTGAGCATGTCTTCTTCCTCGCAGATGAAGAAAAAGAGATCTACCGCTGCAGATACTGCGAAGAAATGTATCATTCCAGTTCCAAGAAAAAATAAAGGCAGTTTTTGTATTATA
>CAZEPO010000039.1:9141-14347 GCA_964514125.1 uncultured Lachnospiraceae bacterium | reverse complement strand
TAGAGCGTTTGGCTACGGACCAAAAGGTCGGGGGTTCGAATCCTCTAGCGCACGGTGAAAAGGTATTCCATATTCGGAATACCTTTTTTTCTGTCCAAAAATAAATGGAATATTTTTAATTTCCTGCTTGTAAAATAGTATAAAGTATATTAGAATATGAAAAGAACAAATGTTCGGAACTTATGTTCGAGTGAAGGGAGCAGGAATATGAACAGGGGAAAACACAACGAAGAAATATACAGGGAGCTGACTGTGTCAGGTTTTTTGGTTTGCATGGCAGCAGGAGCGGCGGCAGAGGCGCTGATTTTTGCACTGTTTGATATACGTTTGGACATGGTTCCACGGGTTGTTCTGGTATTTTTGTGGGGGATGTTTGGATTCCTTTCATCAGGAATCTTATTGCTGGCAGATATTGCAGAGTCTGCGATTGGTGAAAGAAGAATGGAGATCCGATACAGGAATCAGCTTAAACTGGCACAGCGTGAAGCACAGATGATCGCAGGTCTCAAGCAAGAGATAGAGCAGGCGGTGGCAGAGACACTGCAGAAGGCAGACAGGCATACTGCAGAAGTGTACTATATTTCGCAGCAGCCTAAGTGGAATCGGGAGAAGGAAGCTGATCCGGATGCGATGAAACCACAGCAGAAAAAGGCATCTTGAACGGAATTCCTGCTTGCTAAGCGGACACAGATGATATACGATAGATGGATCAGATGCGCTGCATAGCGAGGAGGACGACAGAGGATGCAGAAGAAATACAACACAGTTATTTTTGATTTGGATGGTACCTTACTGGACACGCTGGATGATCTGACAGACAGTGTCAATGCAGTATTGGCGGACCATCGGATACAGCAGTATTCAAGAGAACAGATTCGAACCTTTGTGGGAAATGGAATCCGGAGACTGATGGAGCGTGCAGTCCCGAATGGCGAGCAGAATCCGGAATTTGAACAGATATATGAGGAATTTCGCGAGTACTACCGCGTACACTGTATGGACAAGACCAAACCGTATCCGGGAATCATGGATTTGCTGAAGCAGCTTTCGGAAGAGGGTTGCCATCTTGCGATTGTTTCGAACAAAGCTGATTTTGCGGTGAAGAAGCTGAGAGATCATTATTTCAAAGGTCTTGTAGAGGTCGCGATCGGGGAACGTGAGAGCGTACGAAAGAAGCCGTTCCCGGATACCGTATATCAGGCATTGCAGGAGCTTGGCACGGATCGAAGCAAAGCAGTTTACGTGGGAGACTCAGAAGTGGATCTTCAGACGGCGGCGAATGCCCAGATGGATGCTGTGATCGTGACATGGGGATTTCGGGATCGGGAGCTTCTGATCAGCCAGGGAGCAGTGCCAGCGCAGCTGGCAGCAACGACAGATGAATTAAGCGAGATGCTTTCATAGAAAATAAGGAGAAAGATTTTATGAGAGAAGGAAAGAAAAAACCAGGTTTTTCGTGGAAGGGAATCATTCTGGCAGCACTTGCTGTTCTACTGGTCAATATGCTGGTGATCGGTGTGATGGTCTTTCGAACCTTTCAATTGAATCTTCCGACGGAAGAAGATGGCAGTGCAGCAGTGCAGACGGAGCAGACCGGCCAGATGCCGTCAGATCAGGAGGAGATGACAGGCCAAACGGAGATGCCAGACAGCAGTGAGACCGAGGCGTCGGAAGAGACAGAGATGCTCAGCGAGCCGAATACAGAACTGGTATCAGAAGCTGAAACAGAATCAGAGACAGAATCAGAGACAGCAGAGCCGGAGACAGAAGCAGAGAAGCTTACGGTTGCGATCGATCCGGGACATCAGGGCAGTTGGGTGGATATGAGTGCACTTGAACCAAGTGCACCAGGCTCTTCTGAGATGAAGGCGAAAGCGACTACCGGTACCGAAGGCCGCTTCAGTGGTAAGAAGGAATATGAATTGAATCTGGAAGTATCACTGCTTCTTCGAGAGGAACTGGAAGCCAGGGGATATGAGGTGATCATGACCAGAGAAGATCATGATACTGCAATCAGCAATTCTGAGCGTGCTCTGATGGCATACGAAGAAGGCGGCGATATTTATGTACGCATCCATGCAAATGGAGCGGATGATTCGTCCGTGCGTGGTGCGCTTGCGATGGTTCCTTCCGCATCGAATGCATATGTCGGTGATCTGGCTGAGGATTCCTACAGCCTGGCAGAGTGTATATTGGATGGTTATTGTACAAAAGCTTCCTTTGATTCACTGGGGATTCAGTATTATGACAATATGACTGGAATTAACTGGAGCCGGCTTCCGGTCATGATTCTGGAAATGGGATTTATGACAAACGAATCGGATGATCTGCGTATGGCAGACCCTGCGGTGCAGGCGCAGATGGCAGAGGGAATTGCAGACGGTATCGATGCATATTTTGTCAAAAAAGGAATGAGGCATCAGGAAGCGACGCCGGAAGCACAGGCGCAGGCAGATACGATAATGGAAATTTTGGGTGAGGAATACATTTATCCGTCCCAGGACAGCGGCGAAACGTGGGCAGTGAGTCTGATCGATCTGAATACAGGTGCACAGGCGGCGATAAACGGCGATGTTTCTATGAAATCAGCCAGTGTGATCAAGGCATTTATTTTGGCAGCTGTGTATGATCGTGTCTGTTATCCGACCTCAGCGGAACGTCAGATCTTTATTACAGAAAATTTTGACGGAGAATTGAAGCAGCTGCTTACTGATATGATCACTGTCAGCAGCAACGAAGCGGCGAATACACTGATTGAGCGTTTGGGCGGAGGCGATACAGCTGTAGGTATGGCTGTCGTCAATCAGTTTTGTGAAGAACATGGATACACAGAAACACATCTCGGAAGACTGTTTTTGGAGGCGGATCCGACCGATGATAACTACGTTTCAGCCAATGACTGCAGTCGATTGATGGCATCTATTTATAATGGTACCTGTGTGAATCAGGAGGCATCAGCTAAGATGTACGAGTACTTCAAAAATCAGACGCGCATCAGCAAAATCCCAGCTGGATTGAACGGAACAGGAGCTGTATCTGCAAATAAAACAGGAGAACTTTGTGGTGAATATGGCGATTATGTAGAAAATGATATTGCCGTTATAGAAGCCGCGGATTCCAACTATGTGCTCAGTGTTTTGAGTGCGTCGCTTCGAGACAATGGTGCCGGAGCGGAGCAGATTGCAGCCATCAGCAGAACGGTATATGAACAGATACAGAAATCTGATATAGAAATACAGACAATTGAATAAATGAATTTGTTAAGCAGAAATGTCACAAATACATGTGTTTGAACAACATGTATTTGTGATTTTTTTTGTGGAAATGCACTTGACAAAGCAACATAAAAATGAAATAATAGTCACAAAATATATGTGAAAAGAGCAGAAGGCAGATGATAAAAGAAAAATATCGGATTGTCAGGCAGCTTGGAAGTGGAGGCGAGGGAACGGTATATCTGGTTCAGCATAGACTGACTGAACAACTGCGGGCGGCAAAGGTATTGAGTCATACCTCAGGCAGCAGGCGTTTTCAGGAACTCAATGCAATGAAACGACTGGAACATCCTGGGCTGCCTCAGATTTATGATGTACTGGAAGAGAATGATCAGATTTGGCTGATCATGGAATATGTGAAGGGAAGGTGTATTCACGAGATTCCGCCGGAGGAATGCAGTCAGACGCAGTTTTTCTCAATCGCGAGTCAGTTGGCGGCGATTCTGGTTTATCTTCACAGCAGACCGATGCCGGTGTTTCACCTCGATATCAAACCGTCGAATTTGCTGCTGAAGGAGGATGGGACACTCGTATTGATTGATTTTGGAGCTGCGATGCGAAAAACGGTTTCACAGGATCAGAATGTGAGAAGACAGCATGAGATTTTTGGAACACCTGGATTTGCTGCACCGGAACAATTCACAGGCAAAGGGATAGATGGACGAAGTGATCTGTACGGGGCAGGTGCTGTTCTATACTATTATTTGTTTCGGCGGGCGCCAGAGGCGGGAGCAGCAGAATGGAAGATACAGAAACCGCCATATTTACTTCACAGAAAAATAAGCAGCAGAGCGATTTTCGCCATATTGAAACGCTGCCTGCAGACAGAAGCAGCCGACCGATTTCCAGATGCACGGTCTTTTCAAAAAGCAGTGAATGCAGCCAAGCGGCGATATGAGAGATGGAAGAATGCAGCCAGCCTTTCGGCAGCCCTTCTTTTTCTTGGCGGAGCCACATTTTTAGCCGTTTATCAGTGGAAGGGATCGCAGCTGGAACAGCAAGGGGCGGATGTGCAGCAGCAAGAAGAAAAACGCAGACAAACTTATCAGGGACTGCTTGAGCAGGCTGGAAAACTTGGATTTGGACAGGCTGCTCTTTGCTTTCAGGAAGCCTCATCGATGGCGGATGGTGATCTGCAGTGGATTTGTCAGCTGCTGGATCGGATCACGGAAGATTGTATATTCACTGTGGAGGAAGAAACGGTATTGAAGCAGCTGCTGTTTCAGGTAGAAGAAGGGGGAAGCACAACCGCATTGGAATTGCTTAGTGAAACACCCGAATTTGGTGAACTGGGATATCGGATTGGTCTGGCATACTGGCATTATTATGAAGCAGCAGGCGGAAAAAGTGCAGCAGCAGAGTGGTTTGCACTGGCGGCGAAGACAGGTAAAAAGAGTGATGATGCTGAGCAGGAAAGCTGGTATCAGCAGACACTGATCTATGCCAAGATAGGAAGTTACTATGAAAAGCTTGGTAAGAAGGACGAGAATGGCATACAGCTTGGGAGTATAGTGACATATTGGGAAGATCTGCAGGCACTTTGGACGATGGAATCCAGAAAAGATCAGAGTTTAGCAATCCAGGAGCAGCTGGCCGAGGAATTACTTTCCTGTCTGATCTTTCATGCAGCAGAATTAAAAGCAGGAGGCATCAGCAGAGAGAATCAAGAGCGGATTCGAAAAGAGATTGATGCATTTCAGAGTCAGTACCCATCGGTTGAGCTGACAGATTCCTGCAAATCGGCAGAAGCAGCGATTAAACGAGCATATCAGAAAGAAATGGGGGAAACGGATGAAGAAAACTGAAAAAAGAATGATTGGAATATTTGCAGCTATAGGTTTCGCACTTCTTATTCTGTCCGGGATACTGGCGTGGAAAACAACAGCAGAAACGGTGGGAGAGTGGGCAAAGGCGGCAGAAGAACAGTATTC
>CAZEPO010000039.1:0-9041 GCA_964514125.1 uncultured Lachnospiraceae bacterium | reverse complement strand
ACAGAAACAGAGCTTGGAACAGATACAGAGGATTCGACAGAAAGTGAAACAGAAGTCCAGACAGAGACTGAGAAGAAAGAAATTCTTCCGACCAAGATTGAGCGAGGCAGGCATTATGATGTAAAAGGTGATACAGGAGCCTGGTATCGGGACAAGCAGAAGCAGCTTTGGGTTCGCAAAGGAACGAATCTCTATATAGAAACGAAGCAGGAGGGTGGATTTGACGGAAGAGGACTCGGGATGCAGAATCTGCAGCAGGATGGTAAGATGACATTTCAGCTGCAGAAGACGGATGCTTCGGGAGCGGTTACTGCAGTTTCGGAGGTAAAGCAGGAGCAGTTTTTTGTGGACGGAGAGGCACCGGAGGCGGTGATCGTGCTTGAAGGAAATCAGAGCAATGGTATGATCCATACTGCGCAGCAGGCACAGGCGGGGATTCAGATTCCGCCGGATGGAAAGAGCGGTCTGAAGAGTGCAGAATACTGTATCGTAGATTGTTTGGCAGATGGAACCCTTACACAGAAACCGGAGCAGGCGCTCTGGCAGAGCTGTGAAAGTGGAGAGACAATATTGGTTCAGACGGAAGGAATTTTCCGGATTTATGTGCGGACTCAGGATCAGGTTGGCAATCAAGGTTTTTCACAGAGTGCAGTGGTCTGTGTCGATCGGACACCGCCAGAACTGACTGTGGAAGGAGTAAAGGATCAAACTGCCAATTCCGAAACGGTGCAGATTAAGGTGAGCTGTACGGATACATATTATCGGGAGGGATCTTTGGAAGTTCAGATGACAGGAGCCAATAATGGCAGATCTCCAAAACTCAGGGAACAGGAGGAAGCGGAGCAGGGCGCGCATGTGACTTATCTGGATTTTCCAGTGTCTAGGGAATACGATGATGTGTATCAGCTGCAGGTGAAGGCATCCGATCTGGCTGGCAATCAGGCGGAACAGACGATGAAGTTTTCTGTTAACCGATTCGGGTCTGTGTATGACCTTTCGGAAGATACCAAAAAAGGGTTAGAGAAATACTATCTGAAACAGGCGCAGCCGATCACATTTTATGAAACAAACATTGATTATGTGGGGGAATCGGAAATTTTCTGCAGAAGGGATGGCAGCCTGATTCAGCTGAAGCGCGGACAGGATTATCAGGTGTCTATGCAGGGCAGCAGTGATTCCTGGAAGCAGTACCAATATGTCATACCGGCAGAATACTTTGAACGCGAAGGTGTTTATGAACTGCAGCTTTCATCGACGGATCGTGCGAACAACCAGAGTGATACCGGAATACAGCAAAAACGAGTCGTGTTTGTACTTGATCGGACCGCGCCGGGGTGCACGATCACTGGTGTGAAATCCGGTACGGTTTATGAACAGGAAACGCTCACGGTCTGTATTGCACCATATGATAATTTCGGGGTTGCGCAGATGAAAATCTATGCAGACAGTGAACTGCTGAAATCTTCCAAAATGAAGGAGCAGGAAAATATCAAGCTAACGATGCGCGAAAAGCACCAGTGGCAGACACTTCAAATCTATATCTGCGATCAGGCAGGCAATGAATATTGGAGTGAAGAAATTCCATTTTATATAAAGGCGGATGATGCAGAAGTGGCGCCATACGAAAAAGTGAGGGAGAGTGCAGAAGAAAAAGAACTGAGAAAAAAACTGGAAGCAGTGAGCTTCCTGAATGGATTTTCTTTTTCGCTGGTACGGCAGATGGATCCTATATTGAATAAAAAGACCATGAGCGAGGAGGCAGCAACGGAAAACGAAGATGAAATTGCAAGAAATGCAGCAGAGCCAGAAGAAAAAATACAGCAGGAGCAGTCGGAGGCGGGGACAAAGGCAGGATTTTTGGCAGTGGGTGCAGTTGTTTTTTTGGTAACTGTCGTTGTACTCTTTGTAGACATTTTTCGGCAACTGTGGTATGATGCCCCATGAAGGGGTGAAATATAAATAATGAAAAAAAAGAGAAATTTATTGAAAAGAAACAGCGGGTTCCTGATCGGCTGTGCAGTCGCAGCAGGAGCCTCGTTTTTTGCAGCCAATGTGTTGATGTCAGATGAGATTGCACTGACTGCACCACAGACTGAGGGTACAGAGGATGTATCAGAAGCAGTGATCGAACCGGAGAAAGCAGTCAGCCGTACTTATGAAACGGATGCATTTACTGTGACAGCTTCCGGTAATGTGATCAAGGGCGTAGAAGAAACCGAAAAATCAGAGACTTTACAGACGGATGCCAACGGGAATCCGGTCAACACTGGTGAAACCAATGCAGACGGCAGTTCCACAGATGGAAACGGAAGCGACAGCGAAAACTCCGGCGGCTACCAGGATGGCGATTACTGGGCACAGAATGGTTCAGGCAGTTCAGATAGCGGAAGCAATGACAGTTGGTCGGACAGCGGATCCTACTCTGGTGACGGCAGTTCTGGAAGTGGTTCTTATTCGGATGGCAGCAGTTCTGGAAATGGTTCTTATTCTGGCGGAGGCAGTTCCTATGATCAGAATATTGAGATCACAAACCCAGGCAATGGTGATTACAGCTATTCCGGAGATTCCGGAAGCTCTTCAGGCGGATCATCTGGCGGATCTTCATCTGGCAGTTCATCAGGCGGCAACACGAACGAGGGTGCATGGACACCGGACGATGTGATCCTTTCTGGCATCAGCAGCCGATACATTGATGTAAGTGAGCTCTACAGTTACGGTACAGCGACACTTCGACTGATCAGAAATGAAATATTTGCATTGCATGGACGTATTTTCAACTCACAGGATCTGATGGATTACTTCAGTCAGAAATCCTGGTATATACCGACCTATAATCCGGAAGATTTTGACGCTAATATGTTCTATTATCTGAACGATTATGAAGAAGCGAACCTGCAGGTGATTCTTGATTATGAAGCATGGTTGGCAGAGAATTACTAGGGAGGTATAGAGCGTGAAAGTATTTAAGCGAGTTTTGATCAAAATAATTATCTTGCTGTGTGTCATCGGTATATTCGGCGGAGGTGCAGCATGCTGGCAGGCATATCGTCAGAGTACACCTGGTTATGCCATTGAGACATACCTTTCCAAATTGATCGACGGCAGCAGTGACAAAGCATATCTGCTTTTGGATCAGTCAGAGGATGCTGCAATGACAGCAGCAGAGTATGCAAAGGCGGCAGAAGCCAAGAAGTATAGTCTCTATTCAGAGTATAATCTCTATGAGCTGGAAAAACGCCGTGACAATGACGGACAGGAATATGTAGACTATCGGGCTGAATTTCTGGATGCAGCACAGTCTGTACAGCTGGAAGAGAATTTTACAGTCAAAAAACAGTCAGAGGCTGTTCTTGGCATCTTTGATAAATGGAACGTGCTTTCCGGCCACTGTATGGTGAAGGATTTTCTGCTGACTGTACCGGCAGATGCAGAGGTATATCTGAATGGCGTTCCGGCAGATACTTCCTGGATCACACGGGATGGCATACCGCTTTCTTATGACTGCTACAAGATTCCAAGTTTACTTCCGGGCAGTGTCAGCCTTGTTATGCGTCATCCGGTTTTTGAATCCGTAAATGTTACGCTGGATACCCAGAGTCAGAGTGCTGATTACAGCAGCGAATTGACGATGAAGTCCAGTGCACAGGATGAACTGAAGGAACTGGCGGTTCAGGCGCTGAAGGCTTTGTACAAATCAGCGGCTTCCGAAAAGACAGACGAACTGAAAGAGAAATTTGCCGATTGTCTGAAAGATGCAGAGAAGCTTTCCAAAAATCAGGCAGAGGAATTCCACAGAGAAGATGCAATATTCAAGAGTGCAGCCATTTCCAAATTTGATGCAAAATTCGGTGATGCAGTGTTTACCGAAGAAAAAAATGGTGCGATCACGACCGAACTGAGCTTCTCCTATCACTATGATGTGCGTGAGGAGATTACAGCAGAAACTGGGGAATACTACGAAGATGGTTCGGCAATCATGGATACTCAGACCAAGACACTCTCAGGAGATGAGACAGCCAAGTTTGTCATGGCATACTATGAGAATGCATGGCATATCGAATCAGCAGAATTGAAGGTTATTCCAGAACGATAAAAGACGGAAACGTATGGAAATATGTAAAAAGATACCCGGCAGAACTACATCTGCCGGGTATTGCCATATCAGCCGTTGCTTGCTGCAGATCATGCAGGAGCAAATTGAGCGAAAGAATCAAAAACAGGAGGAAGAACATGAACAGTATCAGCTGGATTTTGTCACTTGTCACACCCATGCTGCTTCATATGGTTTTATCTGAGTTTTCCGTAGTGCTGCTGGGCAGCAGCGGCAATACTGCACTTTGTACGACGGCAGCGGCAGCAATGACGATTCCGATTGCAGCGTTTCTATTACGAAGAGAACAAGGTAAATCACGCAGTCCGATCGTTCAGCCGCTGTTTAGTGTGTTTTGTTTTGCAGCAGGCGGAATTTTGAATATAATATGGAGCGGGATTCTGAATTGGATCCAGATCGGAGAAATGTTTTCGAATGCCACGCAGGAGGCACTTCTGGCATCGGAGCTTATTCTGCAGGTGATCGGCCTTGGCCTGATCGTACCGCTTGCGGAGGAACTGATCTTTCGTGGGCTGATCTACAACCGTATGAAGCAGCTGCTCAGCGTACCGCTGTCTGTTTTTTTCTCCGCACTGCTGTTTGCAGTCTATCACGGCAATCCGATCCAGATGATCTTTGCCTTTCCGATGGCACTGGCATTGGCGGCCGTGTATGAAAAAGGGAGATCTTTTCTGTTTCCGGTATTGTTTCATATGGGGGCGAATCTGACTGCCATATTGGTGAACTTTGGATAGAAGAACAGGATGTTTTGAAAAACAACAAACACAAATGATAGGAGAATTATGAACAGAAACGATTATCAGATCACAACCTGGTGCAGACGCATGATGAAGGAACATATTCAGGAAGGCTCGCTCTGCATTGATGCGACGATGGGAAATGGAAATGATACGGAATATATGAGCCGGTTGGCGGGAACGACCGGACGTGTGCTGGCATTTGATATACAGCCGGAGGCACTGACGCACACAGAAGAACGGCTGAAAGCGGCAGATGCAGCACAGAATTATCAGCTGATCCTTGACTCGCACAGTCATATGACCAAGTATGCAGAAGCAGATACGGCAGACTGTATTGCCTTCAATCTCGGCTATCTGCCGGGAGGAGATCATGCACTGGCAACCAGATCAGACACCACGATCGAAGCATTGGAGCAGAGTCTTCAGATTCTCAGAAAAAATGGGCTGCTCAGTATCTGTATTTACAGCGGCGGCGACAGTGGATTCGAAGAGCGGGATGCGGTACTGGCATGGCTGAAGACACTGGATTCCAGAAAATATCTGGTTTTGGTGACGCAGTATTACAATCGCCCGAATCATCCGCCGATCCCAGTGTTGGTGGTGAAGCTGTAAGCAGCAGAGGAAAACAGGATGAACGAAGATAAGAGAGGGATTCTGGTCGTAAGCTTTGGAACCAGTCAGAATGATACATGTAAAAAAACGCTCGGTGCGATTGAGCATGAGATCAGAAAAGCTTATTCAGCGTATCCGGTGTATCGTGCATGGACCAGTGCAAAAATCCGCAAAAAGGTTCAAAAACAAGAAGGAATATCGATCTACAGCGTATCAGAAGCGCTTGAAGTGATGAAAAAAGAGGGGTTGCAGGAGATCATTGTGCAGCCAACTTATGTATTGAACGGCATCGAATATGAACGAATGAAAGCAGAACTCCAGTCGGCGCAGCAGGTGAACGGCAGCATAGACAAGCAGGAAGCACTTACAGCGCCGAAAATTGCAGTGGGAGCACCGCTGCTGAATACATCGGAAGACTGTGAGAGAATCGCATCTATGCTGATTGATGAATGGCAGATAAAAGAAGACGAAATGCTGATTTTTATGGGACATGGAACGGAGCATGCTTCGGATGGGATATATGCTGCACTGAATGATCTGCTTTGGGCAAAAGGCGGTACGAACAGAATGATCGGTACGGTGCAGGGCGGTCTGAATATAACAGAGTTGATGAAAAAAGTCCAAGATGTACAGCCACAGAGAATAATTCTGGTTCCGTTTATGATCGCAGCAGGTGTTCATGCTGTCCATGATATGGCAGGGGAGCAGGCAGATTCCTGGAAGCGTATTTTGGAAAAAGAGGGATATGAGGTGACGTGTGTTCTGAAGGGACTTGGGGAATATAGGACTGTTCGTCAGATGTTTCTGGAGCATTTGAATGCAGCGATGCAGTCACTGCAGGAGTGATGGCAGGTAAAAAATGCAGTTCTTCTGACAAAACAGACAGATGAACCATGCGAAAGATGAAAGGAAAAGCGTATCAGAATGTTAAAAAAATTATTATTATGCACTGCTGTTGTCGGTGTACTTGGCATTGGCAGTCTGAACTGTGCCTATGCATCTGAATTGCAATCGATTCAGATGACAGAAGAAGTAAAATTTATCGATTCGCTTGGGCGTGAGGTCAAGGTGACTGATCCAAAGCGGACTGCGGCGCTGATCGGCAGCTATGCAGATGTCTGGCATCAGGCTGGCGGAACGGTATGTGCTTCAGCGGAGGATGCCTGGGATGATTTTGAATTTGAGATGCCGGAGGATGCGGTGAATCTTGGAATGACAAAGGAACCAAGCCTGGAAAAGCTGTTTGAGGCTCAGCCGGATTTTGTTCTTGCCAGTACAAACACGAGAGCAAATATGGAACTACTGGATACGCTGGAAGCGACCGGCATACCGACCGCATATTTTGAAATCATGGAGTTCGAGGATTATCTGGAGATGCTGAACATCTGTACTCAGATCACAGGCCGTGCAGATCTGTACGAAGAAAATGGTTTGAATGTGCAGAAACAGATTCAGACCGTTCTGAACAAGAGCGAAGAGCGGATTGCTCAAAAGGGCAGTCCGAAAGTTCTGGTTTTAGTAGCATCTGCTTCAAGCATACGTGCCAAAAACAGTTCCACCGGTGTGCTGGCCACAATGCTGCGTGACCTTGGCTGCATCAATATCGCAGACAGTGAGCATAATCTTTTGGAAAATCTGAACATTGAATATATTCTAAAAGAAGATCCGGATTATATTTTTGCAGTACAGTCTGGTGATGATACAGAAGGAACCCAAAAAGTACTGGAGGAATTGATGGGAAGCGGAACCGCATGGTCTGGATTGACTGCAGTAAAGGAAGGCAGGGTATATCTGATGGACAAGCGGCTGTACAATCTGAAACCAAATGCCAGATGGGGCGAAGCTTATGAAGGGCTGGAGAGGATACTGTCAGATGAATAAGAAAAATGTGAGAAGCATCTTTTTGCTCACCGCGTTCTTTTGCTTGGTATCCGCTTTGGGCAGTCTGTGTCTCGGAGCGGCAAAGCTCAGTCCGCTGCAGCTTTGGCAGGCAGTACGGGGAGGCGTACAGAGTGGCTATGAAGGCTATATCGTTTGGTACGTACGGATTCCAAGAACGGCAGCATGTTTGCTGGCAGGCGGAGCACTGGCAGTTTCCGGCGTGATCATACAGGCTGTACTAGCAAATCCACTGGCATCATCCAGCATCATCGGAGTCAATGCCGGTGCAGGAATGGCAGTCACCATCTGCTGTGCATTTGGTGCAGTGAGTGGCTGGTTTATTGCAGGCGCATCGTTTCTCGGTGCATTGGTGGCAGTGCTGCTTGTTGCAGTCACAGCACAGAAACGGAAGGCATCGCGAAGTACTGTGATCTTAGGCGGTGTGGCAGTTAACAGCTTTTTTAATGCAGTATCAGAGGCAGTCACGACATTGATTCCGGAAGCGGGTACACTCAGTTCTGATTTTCGTGTGGGTGGGTTTTCCAGCGTATCGTATCAGAGGCTGATTCCGGCAGCGGTACTGATCATCGTTGCTTTTGCAGCAGTAATGACATTATGCAACGAACTGGATCTGATGAATCTGGGAGAAGAAACGGCACAAAGTCTGGGCATGTCTGTCAAAAAGATGCGGACTGTCTTTTTGGGGGTGGCAGCACTTCTGGCAGGGGCAAGTGTCAGTTTTGCCGGTCTGCTTGGATTTGTAGGTCTGATCGTTCCGCATATGATGCGAAGAATGGTCGGAGGAGAGAGCCGTTATCTGGTTCCGCTGTGTATGATCAGCGGCGCTGGATTCGTGACATTTTGTGATGTTCTTGCGCGCGTGCTTTTTGTACCCTATGAGATACCGGTGGGGATTTTGATGTCATTCATCGGCGGACCGTTTTTTGTATGGATGATCTTAAAAAGAAAGGCGGGACATTCTCATGCTTAAAATAGAAGAAATATGTACTGGCTATGACGGGCAGGAAGTACTGCATGGAATCAGCGCCAGGATAGAAGCAGGCGGAATCACTGTGCTGGCAGGACCGAATGGATGCGGCAAAACTACTTTTTTGAAATCAATGATCGGGCTAGTCAGTAAAACATCAGGTGAAATCTGGATTGATGGAAAAAAGATTGAGGAATACGGTGCACAGATGCTTGCACAAAAAATTGCATATCTTCCGCAAAAACGAAATGTGCCTGACATCACAGTGCGCAAAATGGTGCTGCATGGCCGATTTCCTTATCTGGATTATCCGCGGCGCTACCGGGCAGAGGATTGGAAGATTGCTGATCAGGCCCTGCAGCAGGTCGGTATGGAATCGTATGCGGAGCAAAATCTGAAACAGCTTTCAGGCGGTATGCAGCAGAAGGTTTTTATTGCGATGGCACTTGCACAGGACACGCCTGTGATCCTGATGGATGAGCCGACTTCATTTTTGGATATTGCACACCAGATCCGCTTGATGGAGACTGTCAGGAAACTTGCAGAGCAGGGAAAGGCAGTGGTATTGGTGCTGCATGATCTCGCTATGGCGCTGCGTATGGCAGATCAGATACTGGTACTGAAGGATGGCAGAATATGTGCACAGGGGACACCGGAAGCGGTGTATAAAAGTGACGTGCTCAGCGAAGTGTTCGGTGTAAAAGTTAAG
>CAZEPO010000038.1:13357-14447 GCA_964514125.1 uncultured Lachnospiraceae bacterium | reverse complement strand
GTTGTAACTTTGAAATCATCTGGTATAATCAATCTAATTAAGTTTTGACTTGGAGGAGAAGAGAAAATGGAACATCTAATTATACCCGAAGATTATGTATCTCCGCTCTCATTGTATGACACACAGATTGCCATCAAAACAGTGAAGGACTTTTTTCAGCAGACACTCGCTTCTCAGCTGAACCTGCTGCGTGTGTCTTCCCCGCTTTTCGTAGATCCGCTGTCCGGCCTGAACGACAACCTCAATGGCGTAGAACGCCCGGTCAAATTCGGAATTAAGGAGCAGGATGATGCTGAAGCAGAAATTGTCCATTCTCTTGCAAAATGGAAACGTTATGCCCTGAAGGAATATGGTTTTGTACACGGTGAGGGTCTTTATACTGATATGAATGCGATCCGCCGTGATGAAGATACTGACAACATTCACTCTATCTACGTGGACCAGTGGGACTGGGAAAAGATCATCAAGAAAAGTGAGCGCAATATGGACACGCTGAAAAAGGTCGTTCGTTCTGTCTACAAGGCGATCAAAAAAACGGAAGTCTATATGTCGATCCAGTATGACTACATCGGCGAAGTGCTGCCGCGCGATATCTATTTTCTGACCTCTCAGGAGCTGGAAGACCTCTATCCGGGTCTTACTCCAAAAGAGCGTGAATATGAGATCACCAAAGAAAAAGGTGCCGTCTGCATCATGCAGATTGGCGATGTGCTGGCTTCCGGTGAACGTCATGACGGCCGTGCACCGGACTACGATGACTGGTCTCTGAACGCAGATATCCTCGTCTACTACCCGGTACTCGACATTGCATTGGAGCTTTCTTCCATGGGTATCCGTGTCGATGAGGAAGCCCTTACCCGTCAGCTGAAACTGGCTGGCTGCGAAGACCGTGCAGAGCTTCCGTTCCAGAAGGCAATCCTCGAAAAAGAACTGCCTTACACGATCGGCGGCGGTATCGGACAGTCCCGTATCTGTATGTTCTACCTGCGCAAGGCACACATCGGTGAAGTACAGTGCTCCATCTGGCCAAAGGAAGTCCGCAAGGAAACGGCCCGCCATGGAATCATACTTCTGTAGACGATATATTTTT
>CAZEPO010000038.1:0-13257 GCA_964514125.1 uncultured Lachnospiraceae bacterium | reverse complement strand
GTCCGCAAGGAAACGGCCCGCCATGGAATCATACTTCTGTAGACGATATATTTTTAATAACAGGACGCCATGAACAGAACAAAAAACGATGTGCTGCCTAACTAGTTCTGAAGGGCAAGAAATTGCTAACTTCATTGAATATTCGCTAAACCCAAGAAAACCAGGCTATAACTCGCTACGCTCGAACAAATAGCCTGGCTTTCTTATCGCAAATATTCAATGAAGCAAGAATTTTAGCCCTTCTTCACAGGTTAGACAGCACATCGTTTTTGTTATCTGTTTCATGGCTGTCTGTGGAATAAATTTTAATTCATCAATTTCATTACCTGAATATTTTTATAGATTTTAAAATCATCGCAGACAGCACAGCCCCGCATGAATATTACGTTCCTCAGCCATTTGCAGAAGGGTTATGCTTCTTATTTCAGCCAATATTTGCGTTAAAACGTTTCTGACATTGTTTGAATGCCCTTCGGGCATGAGTTATGGCAGAAACGTTTTGTTTTTAGCAAATATCGGGTGAAATTTTAGAAGCATTTACCCTTCGAAACAGGCTGAGGAACGTGATATTCACGCGGGGCTGTGCGTCCTCATTATACAATTTTTTTACAGGGTAATTTCTCCGTCAAACACAACGGTTGCCGGGCCGGTCATGAAGACTGTGTTTTTCTGGCGGTCCCACTGGATCTTCAGGTCGCCGCCGCGCAGCTTCACTGTCACTTCGTCCTCGGTCCAGCCATTCAGGATGCAGGCTACTGCCACTGCGCAAGCACCGGTTCCACATGCCCAGGTCTCGCCTGATCCACGTTCCCAGACACGCATCTGCACGGTCTGGCGGTCGATCACACGGATAAATTCCGTATTGACGCGATCCGGAAATGCCGGATGATGTTCAAAATGCGGGCCGATCTTTTCGATTTCCAGATTGTCTACGTCATCTACACAGACAATGCCGTGCGGATTGCCCATCGATACGCAGGTAATCTGATAAATCGATCCATCTACCTCGATATCTGCCCCAACGATCTGTGATTCGTCCGTCAGTCCACTTGTCTTCAGTGCAGAGACAGCGGTCGGAATCTGAGCAGCCTGAAGGATCGGCGCACCCATATCCACCTTGACCAGAGCAACCTTGCCATCCTCGATCGTCAGATCCAGATATTTGATGCCGCTTCCCGTAGCTACGCTGATGCTGGTCTTATCTGTGATTCCATAATCGTATGCATACTTTGCCACGCAGCGGATTCCGTTGCCGCACATTTTGCCTCTTGATCCATCTGCATTATACATATCCATCTCACAGTCTGCCACCTCAGACGGCTTGATCAGGATCAGACCGTCTGATCCGATTCCAAAATGACGGTCGCTGACAAATTTGGCTGTCTCGACCGGATTTTCTACTATTTCTTTGAAGCAGTTCACATAAACATAATCGTTTCCGATTCCATGCATTTTTGTAAATTTCATTTTTTCCTCCAACTCTGTGTCCAGATTCTCATTTGTTTTGTCTATCATAGCATCACCGTCTGGAAAGTGCAAACAACATTTCTGCCGTCTCGATCAGAGAATGTCCGCTGTCCATACTGAGCTTCTGCAGATAACGGTGTGCCTCTTCTTCTGTCATATGATTGCGCTCCATCAACAGTGCCTTGGCTTCCGTGATCTGCTTTCTTTGTTCTTCGCTGCGCTTATGCGGCATCGTACGCCGCTTTTTTCTGCGGTACTCCAGTTTGCGCAGTACCATTTCGAGGGAATCGGTCAGCTCCTGTATTTTCAGCGGCATAGTCACGCCTACCACGCCTTCACAGATGCCTTCCTCGATCACCCTCGCCGAAGCGATCAGCAGCATCTCAAACCGTTCTGAGACCTCCTCGTAGAGACTTTGGTAGATCATGTCTGAGAACTTATATCCGCTGATGATCACGCCGCTGCCAAGACGGTCTGCTGCCGCCAAGGCCTGTGCACCGCTGGTACAGGCGGCGTGTACCGTATAGCCGCTGCGGACCAGAAGGCTGCGAATTGCCCGAACATCTTCAATTTTCGGAAATACGATAATGATATTCGCCATCTGACCCCTCCTGCACCATTTTGTCTCCTTTTTTGCTTAAATTCTTGAAAGATATTGATCGATCTCCCACGCACTGATACTGGCGCTGTATGCATTCCACTCTTTTTTCTTTGCCTGTACCAGACGCTGCATTGCATGTTCACCCAGCACTGCGGCTAACAATTCATCTTGTTCCAGTTCCTGCACTGCTTCCAGCAGATTGGCTGGAAGACGCTTGATCTCATTTGCTGCACGTTCTGCTTCCGTCATTGCAAACAGGTTTGCATCGATCCGCTCAGGCGGCATGATCTGCTCCCGTATACCTTCCAGTCCGGCTGCCAGACAAACGGCAAGTGCCAGATATGGATTTGCAGCAGAATCCGGACTACGCAGTTCAATTCGCTGACGCTCGTCTGCACTTGCCGGAATCCGGATCAGCGGTGTCCGGTTTTTGGCTGACCAGGCGATATAGACCGGAGCTTCATAGCCCGGCACCAGACGCTTATAGGAATTGACAAGCGGGTTGGTCACTGCCGTGATCGCTGAAATATGTTTCATCAGTCCGCCGATAAAATAGTAGCCCTCCTTGCTTAGCTTCACCGGATCTGTCTCATCATAGAAAACGTTTCTTCCGTTTCTGGAAAGGGAGAGATTGATGTGCATACCGGAACCGCTGACTGTCTGAAGCGGCTTCGGCATAAAAGTCGCATGAAGGCCATGCCGCTTGGCGATCGTCTTTACCGCCAGCCGAAAGGTCATGATCCCATCTGCCATCTTGAGCGCCTCATCATACTGAAAATCAATCTCATGCTGCGCCGGCGCAGACTCATGGTGAGACGCTTCCACTACATAACCCATCTCCTCCAGCGTCAATATCATATCGCGGCGGGCATTTTCTCCCAGATCGAGCGGTGCCACATCAAAATATCCTGCTTCCTCATGCGATACGGTAGTCGGCCGTCCCTGATCATCGGTATGAAACAGGAAAAATTCACATTCCGGTCCGACATCAAGCTGATAACCAAGCTCGTCTGCCGCTTCGAGCTGCTTTTTCAAAATATAACGAGGATCACCCTCAAACGGCGTTCCGTCCACATGATAAATATCACACATGAATCGTGCCACCTTGCCGTGCTGCGGCCGCCACGGAAAGATCGCAAAGGTATCCAGATCCGGGTGCAGACACAAATCTGACTGCTCCACATCTGCAAAACCGCCGATCGAAGCCCCGTCAAACATGATCTTATTCTCCAGTACCCGATCCAGCTGGCTGGTTGTCACCGCCACATTTTTGAGCATACCAAAGAGATCCGTAAACTGAAGACGGATAAATTCCACATCCTCTTCCTCTATCATTCTCCAAATATCCGATTTTGTATACTTCTTCATATTTGATACTCCTCTCACCCTTTCGTACAGCATTCATAAGAACACAACTATAACCTGTTCCAAATGTCTGCTTTATGTGGAAATTGCTCCTTCTGTATTCAGAAAAAGGGCATTCTTCCCCTCAAGAAAGAACACCCTTGTCCCCAAAATGTATTGCTGCTTACTTGCTGCGCTCCTTGATCTTCGCGAAGATACTCTGCAGAAGGATAAAGAAGCAAAGCAGGATCGCTGTTACGATATTTGCCCAGGAGCTGACGAGCTTACCATTACTCTTTACGAGTGTGGAGATCGTACCGTTGATCATAACACCGACCAGAGTACCGAGTACGTTACCGACACCACCGGTCAGAAGTGTACCGCCGATAACGGCAGATGAGATCGCATCCATCTCCAGTCCCTGTGCCTGAGTCGGTGTACCTGCCATTGTGTTCAGGCAGAAGCAGATGCCGCCGACGGAAGCCAGAAGACTTGACAGTACGTATGCTTTGAGCTTGATCTTTTTGACATCAAGACCCATCAGTGCTGCAGACTGCTGATTGCCTCCGATCGCATACAGGCTGCGTCCGAACTTCGTATAACGAAGCATCAGGAAAATAACTACGACTACAATCAGTGCCACAATTACGCTGATGCGGATATATGGCAGCTGAAGGATTCCTTTTTTGTTCATGTAACCGCCAAACGGCAGCTCTACCTTGTAGTTGGACAGGAAGGTAAACAGCTTATCAGAAACGATACTTACCTGCTCCTTGCTGATGACTGCCGTCATACCACGGGCAAAGAACAGACCCGCCATGGAAATGATAAATGGCTGAATGTCCAGATAAGCGATACAGAAGCCCTGTACCAGTCCGAATACGATACCGATGACCAGGATCATCGCCATGAGTACCGGGCTTGACCAGCCCCACTGCTCAATGCCGACTGCCAGGATCATACAGTCCATCGCTACCACGGAACCGACTGAAATATCGATACCGCCGGTCAGCATAACACAGGTCATACCACATGCGATACAGATCAGACCTGCATTGTTGATAAACAGGTTGCAGAAAGTCTGCACACGAGTAAAGCCTTTGTCTGCATAGATGATGCAGCCAGCACCATACATAACAACGAACAGTACCACTGTGATCAGAAGCAGGATATTATTGCTGTTTATTTTTGTCTTTTTCATGCCTGTACCTCCTTTGCTCCTGATCTGCTGAATTTTTTGAAAAAGTCTTTTGCCGGTTCAGACTGAATCACTACGATCAAAATAACTACGATCGCCTTGAATACTGGTGACTGTGCGGTAGAAACGCCAAGTGCCAGAAGCGTCGTATCGATCGCCTGAATGGTGTACGCACCGATGATCGAACCAGCCAGAGAGAAACGTCCGCCGCCAAGACTATTGCCGCCAAGTGCTACTGCAAGGATCGCATCCATTTCTTTGTTCAAACCAATGTTGTTGGTATCCGCAGAATAAATACGGGATGTATTTACCATACCTGCAAGACCTGCACAAAGACCGCAGATCACATAGCAGAGCAGAATGATCTTTGCAGAATTGAAGCCTGCGATACGGGAAGCTCTGCGGTTGATGCCGACACTCTGTACATAGGTGCCAAGTGCTGTTGTTTTCAAGATGATCGCTGCCACTGCCACACAGGCTGCTGCGATCAGGATCGGTGTCGGAATAAATCCAACGTAGCCGCCGATTTTCTGGAAAGACGGAACACGCACATAGACAATCTGGCTGTTGCACAGCAACAGTCCGATTGCTCGTCCTGCCGACCATAGGATCAGAGTGGCGACCATAGGCTGAATATTTAGATAAGCAACCAAAAATCCATTGAACAGACCGCACAGACAGGTCACAAGAAGACCTGCTCCGATGCCGACTAACAGCGGAACTGCATATTCGGATACGTTTACATTGCCATATCCTGCCAGCAGCATACAGCACATACCTCCGTAAAGACTCATAACAGAACCAACGGAAATATCTGTACCTGCGGAAGAAGATACAACGAATGTCATACCGATCGCGAGGATCGCTGCTTCACTGCCTCGGTTCAGAATATCGATCAGACGGCCATAGAGTACGCCGTTTTTGATCGTGATCGTGAAAAAGGTCAACGGTGCATGACCGCATGCGATATCATAGATAATGTTGATGCACATAACGAGGATCATACTGAAGATCGGAAGAAACAGACGCATCTTCGTTACTTTTTTCAGATTAGTCATTTCTGTCACCTCCTGCGATTGCTTTCATTACATTCATCTGATTCATGTCATGTTCTTCAATCTCTCCGACCTTCTGACCGTCACGCAGAACTGCCATACGGTTACAGGTACGGAGCATTTCTTCAATCTCAGATGAAATAAAGATCAAACTCTTGCCCTCATCTGCCAGCTGAAGTACCAGCTTCTGGATCTCTGTCTTGGTTCCGATATCGATACCACGCGTAGGCTCGTCAAGGATCAGGAAATCCGGATTGGTTGCAAGCCAGCGTGCCAGAATTACTTTCTGCTGGTTACCGCCGGAGAGCTGCTTGATCAGGGTCTCACGGCTTGCACATTTAATCTGAAGCAGATCGATATATTTATCAGCGATCTCACACTGTTTCGCCATCGGGATCTTGTGTGTGATGCCTGCCTTAGCCTGAATTGCCAGAATGATATTTTCGCGAACGGAGAGATCTCCAATGATACCCTCTGCTTTTCTGTCATCCGGAAGCAGACCCATGCCAAGATGCATTGCCTCGATCGGAGCCTTAATCTTTACTTCCTTGCCTTTCACCTTCAGCGTACCGGTCTGTGCACGGTCTGCACCGTAGATTGCACGCGCCAGCTCGCTTCGTCCGCTGCCGAGCAGTCCGGTCAGACCGATAACCTCGCCCTTGTGGATCTCCAGATCGAACGGCTTGATCGTACCTGCATGGCTGATTCCTTTTGCTTCAATGACAAGCGGCTCATTGCGTTTGCTGCCGCTTCCCTCTTTTTTAATGGAAGCCAGATCATCGAAGTCCTTACCCATCATTGCTGCTACCAGCTTCACACGCGGCAGATCCTCGATCTCATATTCTCCGACCAGCTGACCGTTTCGCAGTACTGTGATACCGTCACAGACCTCATATACCTGCTCCAAAAAGTGTGTAACAAAAATAATACCAACGCCCTGTGCCTTCAGTCGGCGCATCATCGTAAAGAGTTTCTCAACCTCGCGGTCGTCCAGCGATGAAGTCGGCTCATCGAGAATCAGGACTTTACTTTCCATATCTACAGCACGGGCAATTGCAACCATCTGCTGCAATGCCAGTGAATAATTTTCGAGATTCTTTGTAACATCAATATCAAGCTCCAGCTCCTTCATCAGAGCTGCTGCCCTTTTGTTCATTTCTTTGCGGTTAACGGTACCAATCTTTGTCAGCGGTTCCCGTCCGATATAAAGGTTCTCTGCCACAGAGAGGTTCGGGCAAAGGTTAACCTCCTGGTATACCGTGGAAATACCTTTCTTCTGTGCATCCATGGTATCCTTATTCGTAATCTTTTTTCCTTCCAGGAAAATCTCACCGGCTTCAAATTTGTTAACACCGGTCAGACATTTGATAATTGTGGATTTTCCGGCACCGTTTTCTCCCATCAGCGCACGGATCTCACCTTTTTTCAGTGTCAGTCCTGCATGATCCAGTGCTTTGACACCTGGGAATGTCATGCAGATTCCCTGCATTTTCAAAACAACTTCTGCTCCCAATGCAAATCCTCCCTTCCGTCTTCGTGCAGCATTTGCTGCTTGTATCTTTCTCTCTCGTATAACAACCTGAAAAGGAGGGAGAAAACCCCTGCTGGGATCTCCTCCCTCCTGTTTAGTCACCTAATGTTCTGATAAACAGCGGATTTGATTAGTATGCACGTCCGTCCAGGATTTCCTGTGTCATTGTTATTGCATATTCACTTTCGATGCCCGGTGCTACGAATGCAGAATCTTCTACGAGAGTCTTCTCAGCATATTCTTCACCAGCTACCATCTGAGCGATAACGCCTTCAACTACTGCTGCCTGAATCGGGTTACACTCTACGTCACAGTTGATCTTGCCGTCCAGTGTGTACTGAAGTCCGTCATGAGTAGCATCGTAGGAGATGATGATTACGTCGCCGTCAACGCCGTATGTGATACCAGCTGCATCCATTGCGTCCATTGCACCATATGCTTCGTTGTCGTTCTGGCAAACTACTACGTTGAACTGACCTTCATAGGATTTGATGTAGGATTCCATAACTTCCTGTCCACCGTCCTGTGTGAAGTCACCAGACTGAGAATCAAGGATTGTCCAGTTTTCCATTGTATCTGCTACTTCTTTGAAGCCGTTTGTACGTCCGATTGCTGCAGATGAACCAACGCTGCCTTCGATAACGAGGATGTTTGCATCTTCGCCGTTCAGGTACTCAGCAAGCCATTTACCAGCTGTTACACCTTCGTCGTACGGAGCTGTTCCGATCCATGCATCATACAGAGAAGCGTCTGCTTCGATCTCACGGTCAGCGATGATAACCGGGATACCAGCGTCCTGTGCTTCCTGAAGAACTGTGTCCCAACCAGCTGACTGGATCGGAGCAAGGATGATGTAGTCAAGTTCCTGTGTGATGAATGTACGAACTGCTTCGATCTGAACTGCGTTGTCGTTGTCACAGTCTACGAAAGAAAGTTCATAGCCGTTCTCCTCTGAGAATACGTCCTGGAAGTTCTGTGTGTTAGCTGTACGCCAGTCAGACTCATGTCCTACCTGAGCAAAACCAACTGATATCAGTTCTTCTGCACCTGCTGTCATAGCTGTCATAGACAGAGCTGCTGTTGCCGCCATCATCACTGCAAATCTCTTTTTCATTTTGTGTTCCTCGCTTTCATTTTTTAATTTGGTCAGGAATCAGTCTCCCTGACTGGTTATCTATAATTTACACAATTTACAGAGATAAGTCAATTCTATTTTATTTCTTTTTACCAATTTCGTCTTTTCAAACAATACAATTTATTCTTCAAAAAAATATTTTTCAATACAAATTTACACTTCAAAACGTTTTTTTCAAAAATAAGTTGATTTTTTTACACTGCAAGCAAATATAAGTTGATTTTTTTTGGATTGGAACCAGCTTTTTTTCAGATTTCTTTCTTTTTTTCTCTTGTGATTCTGTCCATATCGTTTTTCTTTCACGGTTCTGCTTCTGAAAAAGTTCATTTTTTTCAACTTGGATTTTGGAATATTTTTGCTTACAATAGAAGCAGCATAAATTTTTCACCAAATTATACAGGAGGATTTTTTCATGTCCTTAAAATATAAAACTCTCGCCGATGCACTGCGTCAGGAAATCCGTACCAAGTACAGACACGGTGATCGTCTCCCGACCGAAATGCAGCTGATGAATAACTGGAACGTAAGTCGACAGACGGTGCGTCAGGCACTTTCTGTCCTGCTCAACGAAGGACTGATCGAAAAAAAACAGGGCAGCGGCACTTATGTTGCCGACACCCTGCAGTCGAATATCTATACTTCTAAAATGATCGCAATCCTTACCGCCGCTTCAGACGGACACACCTGTGGTACGCTCTGGCATGCACAGTCGATGCTGACCGATGCCGGTTATCAGACACAGATTTTTGTGACAGATGACCGGAGCAGCAAAGAACGGGAAATTCTGGAAAATCTGTTGCAGAATCCGCCCCGGGCAATCCTGGCCGAGGGCGTCCGCACGGCTTTTCCGACGCCGAATCAGGACCTCTATGAAACGCTGTTAACTCTCGGCACCAAGATCCGCTTCATCGGAAGCGGCTGCCGCAGTCTGCCGCAGATTCCGACCGTATGCTCTGACGATTATGCCGGCGGTGCCCTGCTCACGGATTATCTGCTGACCCAGCAGCATACCCGGATTGGCGGCATTTTCTGCAGCAATGATCTGCGCGGACACAATCGCTACCTTGGCTGTATCAATACACTGCGCGATCAGCTGCGGACCTTTGATGACCGCCGCTTTTTCTGGTACGATGCTGCACAGCGCAGCAGCTACACGGAACCGATCAATCGTACGCTGATGCTGTCCTTTATCCAGACACAGCTGCCGGACTGCAGCGCTGTCATCTGTTTCAGCAAAGAGATTGCAGACTTTTTGATCCATGAACTGCAGAAGCTGCAGATCCATGTACCGCATCGCCTGACCGTCGCTGCTTTTGATACCGGAAACAGTATGCCTGATCCATCCGATCTGATCTGTGCCTTTCATGCTTCCTCCAGTCTCTGGAAAACTGCAGCCAAGGCTCTGCTCGATGATCTGAGCGGACTTCCTGTGCAAGATATGCGGCTGCCATTCCTATTAGATCATTGAAGCCCGAAAATCTGTTTCTCAATATGCCCTGTTGGCCAGAAATTCTTCCGTAAGAGTCTCGTTATCAAAGTAAGCTTCTTCTACATAGTAATGCTTTTCCAGCGGCTCTCCATTTTCCAGCTGCTGAATGATCTTCTCCACGCGTGGTCCGTGCAGCGGATTGCACTCTACATCCAGATTGATCTTGCCCTCCACGCAGGCAGTCAGCCCGGCTCTTGTCGCATCAAACGAAATGACGATCACATCTCCATCTGCGCCGTAGCTGATTCCTGCTTCTTCGAGTGCCTCGATCGCACCGAACGCTGAATTGTCATTTTCACAGTAGACCACATCAATCTCCTGATTCTGCTTCAGCACTTCTGATACTTCCTCGCAGGCTTTTGCCTGTGTGAACTCTCCCTCAACCTGAGCAGTCAGCTGCCAGTTCTCATGTCTGGCTATTCCCAGTTCAAGTCCTGCTGTACGGCCCAGCTGCGGAGTTGCACCAACCGTTCCCATCACATGGAGGATTGAGATCGTCTCTTCAGTACGGTTCTGCTTTTCGAGGTATTTTTCCAGCCACTCCACGGCTGTTTCTCCTTCCCAGTATGTATTGGAACCAACCCATGCAGCAAACATCTCTTCATCCACATCCATCATACGATCGACAACGATCACTGGGATTTCTGCATCCTTCGCTTCCTGCAGCACTTCTTCCCAGCCATGTTCCACAATCGGTGCCACGACAATGTAATCCACTCCCTGAAGAATAAAATTCCGGATTGCAGCAATCTGATTTTCCTGTTTGTTTTTTGCATCATCAAACAGAAGTTCATATCCGTTTTCTTCTGAAAATGTATTTTTCATCGACTCGGTGTTTGCCACACGCCAGTCAGACTCGGAGCCAACCTGTGAAAATCCCACGACGATATTCTGACTGGCTTTCTCCTCAGAACCAGTCGTTTTTCTGCCGCAGCCGTTCAGGCTGCACAAAGCAGCCAACAGCATCGTTCCCACTCTGCTCATTTTTTTTCTCTTCATAACGTTCTGCCTCCTGACGGATTTTCCTATGCTTCGGGATTCTTACCTCTACTCTGGTGCCGATGCCCTCTTCGCTGGTAATACACAGACCGTATTCCTGTCCAAAAAGCAGCTGAAGCCGTTCATGCACCGTTGCGGCACCAAAACCGACCGCTGCTCCGGTCACCTGTTTTCTGTGTTCCAGCCCCTGCCTTACCTGTTCGAGTCGCTGCGGACTCATACCTGCTCCGTCATCTTCTACGGTCAGCAGGATTTCCTGTTCCAGCAGTCTTCCCTGTACTCTGATATGCCCCTGTCCGCGCTTCAGTTTGATTCCGTGGTACAATGCGTTCTCTACCAACGGCTGAAGTGTCAGCTTCGGAATCTCATACTGCTCCAGTTCCGGCTGCATCTCAATCTGATAGTCTAAAATATCCTTGTAACGCACCTTTTGGATTTCCAGATAGCTGCGGACATGCTGTTCTTCCTCACGCAGGGTAATAATGTCACGCCCCTTACTTAGCGATGAACGGAAGAACCCGGAAAGGCTTGTGACCATCTCCACTGCCTGTTCATTCTTCTCCATCTCGATCAGCCACACGATCGCGTCCAGCGTATTATACAGGAAGTGTGGATTGATCTGCGCCTGCAGAAGCGCAAGCTCCGCACTGCGCAGACTGATCTGTTCCTGCCGGTTCTGCTCGATCTGCTGATTCAGACGGGATACCATGTCCTCAAATCCGTCACTTAAGGTCTGAATCTCATACGCCTCTGCCTGAATCGGCGTTTTGGCGTTCAGATCTCCGTCACCGATCGCCTGTACCCTGGCACAGAGATTGCTGATCGGCTTTGTGATCGCACGTCCCAGACGCAGAAGCTGATGGATCAGGAAAAACAGCAGTCCCTCTGCCGCCAGAAGGATCACTGCCACCTCCAGATAAAGGCGCTCTGTCATCTGCGTCTGCAGCGTATCCAGCAGTGCTGCTTCATGATACAGATAAGTGTACATATATTCCTGGATCAGCTTCGTCAGGACATAGATATTGTTTTCCAGCTGCAGCTGTCGCTCATCGTAGCCGGGTGTCTCCTCGATCAAATAGATCTTGCTCTCCAGATTCGTGCAGAGATTCAGTACGCCATTGATCGCCTTCCAGCTCTCTCTCTGCGTTGTCGTTTCCAAGAGGTTGCGCGCCAGCTTCTGAGCCGCCTGTACTTCTTCGATAGGAAGACCTTCCGAATAGTGGCTGTCTACCACATAGTAATACATTTTGAGATCGATCGACTCTTTGAAATCCTGGTTAAATTCTGATGCCGTCGTCACATTATGCAGGATTGCTTTGTATCTGGTCACATACGAAAACAGCACTGCGAAGATCACAACGATCATTACAGAAACCGGCACAAAAAACCAGAGCATCAGCTTCCGCAGTCTGCCTTCCAGTGATTCGTGCCGTTTTGCCGTTCTTATCTTTTCTATCATTTTTCTGAATCGTTTCTGTTTCATCCGCGTTTGCCTCCAGTCCGGTAATCACGCGGCGTACAGCCCTGCGTCTTGCGAAATACGAAGCTGAAATAATGCGGATCGCGGAAACCGACCTCGGCTGCGATCTCTGCTGTACGCTTCTCGGTCTGCCGCAGCAGTTCCTTTGCACGCTCCATGCGCTTCTGCGTCAGATATTCTACAAACGTCTGCTGCATTTCCTGACTGAACATTGCACTGAAATAGTTGGCACTGACATTTGTATAGCCGGCAACCTCCTTCAGAGAAATGGATTCATCCGCAAAATTCTGGTCGATATAGTCCAGTGCCAATCGGATCATATCCCGGCTCTGGCTTCGCGACTCTTTCTCCCGGATCTCCAGTGCACAGTTCAGGATCTCGCAGATGTACTGCTTCATCTCGTCAATTGAAACATACGACTCGATTTTCTGTACGTCCGGCAGCTGCTCGGAAAACTCAGTTTTGGAATAGCCCAGCTCTTCGATATAAGCAAGCGCAGTGAACCGCACATTCAGCATTAGATACTGGCAGAACATTTTGGACGCTGCTGCCGTCCGCATTCCGCCGACATATTCATTGACAAAATCCTGTACCTCACTGATCTGTCCGTTCTGCAGAAATCTGTGCAGGATTGCCGGATCGATTTTTGTCATATCGAGGCTCTTGAGACTGTTGCTGTCCTCCTGATTGACAAACGTATTCGTGCGTTCTTTCGTCAAAACATGCTCTCTGCCAAGCAGATGACGGAATGAAAAAATGTGGCTGACTTCCCTGAAACAATCTGGAAGCATACTGAGCCGTCTGGTCGGCTGCCCAATTGCCACATGCCATTCTACTGTGTCTTCATAAGGAAGAAGATTCATACGGAGTGTCTCCGTACAGCGCTGTGTCAGCTCATCGATCTTTGCCTCTTCTCCTTTGACCAGCACCGCATACGTCGTCAGATTCCAGCGGAACA
>CAZEPO010000037.1:0-14492 GCA_964514125.1 uncultured Lachnospiraceae bacterium | reverse complement strand
GTGAAGAACTCAATTTTATCGGCAGTGTAGAAGCCAGAGAGATCCCGGCGGGTGCCTGCGACGTAATCGTCTGTGAGGCATTTGTCGGTAACGTGATCCTGAAGCTTTATGAAGGACTTTCATCGGTTCTTCTGAAGAAGATCAAAGGATCGATGATGGAGAGTCTCAAGACCAAGATCGGTGCATTGCTGATCAAGCCGGCACTGAAGCGTACACTGAAATCATTTGATGCCAGTGAACATGGAGGAGCTCCTCTTCTGGGACTGAAGGGTCTGGTTGTCAAGACACATGGCAGTTCCAAGGCAATTGAGGTGGAGCATTCCATTTATCAATGTGCTCAGTTTAAAGAACAGCAGATTAATGAAAAGATCAAAGAGCATATCAAAATTGAAGATCCAAAAGGAGAGAATTAAGTATGGAATTTGAAAAATTGCAGAGCATTATTGCAGAAGTTTTGAATGTTGATCCGGATGAGATTACACCAGATACAACCTTTGTGGATGATCTCGGAGCGGATTCTCTTGATGTATTTCAGATTATTATGGGAATCGAGGAAGAATTTGATATTGAGATTCCAAATGAAAAAGCTGAGAAGATTGTTTCAGTAGGCGATGCTGTAGAGGCGATTAAAACTGCGATTGCATAAAGGAACAGATTGGGGAGGCTGTGTAAGCCTCCTTTTTGCACGGAAAACATTCCGTATTTATAAAAACGCGCAGAAATGCGCAGCGGGAGGAAGCTATGAATGAATTTAGACAAAAAGAACTGGAACAGAAAATCGGATATTCCTTTCGGAAACCGGCCATGCTGATGCAGGCCATGAGTCACAGCTCTTATGCCAATGAACACAAGGCATTATCACTTCCGGACAACGAGCGGCTGGAATTTTTGGGTGATGCAGTTCTTGAAGTGATCAGCAGTGATTTTCTTTATCATCATTATCCGGAGCTTCCGGAGGGCAAACTGACGAAGCTGCGTGCCAGTATTGTCTGTGAGCCGACACTTGCTCTGTGTGCGAAGGCATTCGATCTTGAGGACTATCTCCTTCTTGGCAAAGGTGAGGAAATGACAGGTGGACGAACACGTAATTCGATCATTTCAGATGCATTGGAGGCTCTGATCGGAGCGATTTATCTGGATGGTGGTTTTGCTAATGCAAAAGAGTTTGTCGAGCGTTTTATTTTGACTGACATTGAACATAAGAAGCTCTTTTATGATAGCAAGACTATTCTGCAGGAGATTGTGCAGCGGGATTACAAGGAAGATGAGATTAAATACGTGGTTACGGGGGAAGAAGGACCGGATCATGCGAAACGCTTTATTGTTGAGGTGAGAATCGGACAGAAAGCTGCGGGAACTGGCAAGGGCAGTACCAAGAAAGCGGCTGAGCAGGAAGCAGCATACCATGCGATTATCGGACTGAAGGGGAATAATAGCTAAATATGTATCTGAAAAGTATTGAAATACACGGATTTAAATCGTTTGCAAATAAAATACTGTTCCAGTTTCATAACGGGATCACAGCGATTGTTGGTCCGAATGGCAGTGGTAAGAGTAACGTAGCAGATGCGGTTCGCTGGGTGCTTGGAGAACAGAGTGCAAAGTCTCTGCGCGGAGCCAGTATGCAGGATGTTATTTTTGCTGGTACGGAGCTGCGTAAGCCGCTTGGCTATGCATCGGTATCGATCACACTGGATAATTCGGATCATCAGCTGTCGGTCTCTTATGATGAGGTGACTGTGACGAGGCGTGTGTACCGATCTGGTGAGAGTGAATATCTGATCAATGGAACACAGGTACGCCTGAGGGATGTACATGAGCTTTTTTATGATACCGGTATCGGCAAGGAAGGCTATTCGATCATCGGGCAGGGCCAGATTGAAAAAATCCTGAGCGGCAAGCCGGAGGAACGCCGAGAACTTTTTGATGAGGCGGCAGGTATTGTGAAGTTCAAACGCCGTAAAAATACAGCACAGAAAAAGCTGGAGGCGGAACGGCAGAATCTTGTGCGTGTCAATGATATTCTGGCAGAGCTAACAAGGCAGCTTGGACCTCTGCAGCGTCAGTCTGAGACTGCGAGAGTTTATCTTGCGAAGAGGGATGAACTCAAGATCTATGATGTGAATCTTTTTCTGCTGGAGTTTGAGCGGATTGGCAGAGAACTGAAGGAGCTGCAGGAAAAACAGGAGCTTACACAGGGGCAGCTGGATGAGACGAAACAGGAATATGAGAAAACGAAACAGGAATATGAACGTCTGGAACAGGAGATCGAGGAACTGACAGGCGTTTTGCAGGAAAAGCGGGACAGTGTGAATGCAGGCCAGCTTCGCAGACAGCAGTTTGAAAATCAGATTCAGCTGCTGCACGAACAGATCAATACTGCGAAGGCCAGCGATGAGCACCTGAAAGCGCGTATTGTTTCGATCGATCAGCAGCTTGCGGAGCGGGAAAAACAGGAAGATGAGGCACAGGAAGAGCTTTCTGTACTGCGTCTGGAGCTGAATGATACGAAAAAGCAGGAGCAGGAAGCACTTGCGGCAGGCAGTGCACTGTCGGAGCAGATACAGGAGCTGTCGCAGAGCATCGAGCAGAGTAAGGCGAAGATCATCGAGCTTTTGAACCGCAGAGCGTCTACCAAGGCGCGGATGCAGCGTTATGATACGATGCTGGAGCAGACCCAGATCAGAAGAGCACAGATTTCACAGGAGGCGCTGAAGCTTAAGAGCGAAGAAGCGGAGCATGAGCAGGTTTATCAGCAGGTTCGTCGGGATTATGATGCAGTTTGTGCTCGTATCGACGGCTTGAATGCTGAGAATGACAGCGTGAATGAGAAGCTTGCAGTTGTTCAGCAGAAGCTGACGGAGGAAAACCGTCAGATGGAGCAGGAGCAAAAAGAATATCACAGAGAAGCGTCGCGTCTGGAATCGCTGAAGAACATTGCGGAGCGGTATGATGGATATGGCAACAGTATCCGTCGTGTTATGGAACAGAAAGACAAAGAAAAGGGAATACTGGGCGTTGTTGCAGATCTGATCAAGGTAGAGAAGGCGTATGAGATCGCTATTGAGACTGCGCTGGGAGGAAGTATTCAGAATATCGTTACAGATACGGAAGAAACAGCAAAACGCCAGATTGAATTTTTGAAGCGCAACCGGTATGGCCGTGCGACGTTTCTGCCGCTGTCTGGCATTTCCGGCAAAGGCAGCTTTTCGTCACCGCAGGCGTTGAAGGAGACTGGTGTGGTCGGTCTGGCCAGTACGCTTGTCCGGGCGGACGGCAAATATTCTGAACTGGTTGCCTACCTGCTCGGCAAGACGGTGGTAGTAGATCAGATCGATCATGCGATCGCGCTTGCACGCAAATACCGTCATTCCCTTCGTATTGTTACGTGTGACGGAGAACTTTTGAGTCCGGGCGGTTCTATGAGCGGTGGTGCGTTCAAAAATTCCAGCAACCTGCTTGGTCGCCGTCGGGAGATAGAAGACCTTGAAAAACAGGTACAGCAGAGAAGAGAAGGACTTGCAAGGCTGCAGAAACAGATTGATCTTGACCGCACTGCACGAAATGGACTGCGTGATGAGATCGTTCGTCTGCGTGATGTGATGCAGGAAGAGTATCTGAAGCAGAATACGGCGAAGATGCGTTTGAATGAGCTTGGCGAAAAGACAGGAAACGCTTCAGAAGGATACCAGAGACTGAAGGCAGAGTCGGCAGAAATTGAACAGCAGATGCGTGAGATCCGCGGCAATCACGAAAAAGAAGAAGAAGATCTGGCTGCTTCTGTAAAATCAGAAAAAGAAACAGAACAGATCATTGCAGAAAAACAGGAACAGCTCGAGCAGCTGCGAAGCAGTGAGCGGGAAGCGATGTCCAGCACAGAAACAGTGCATCTGCAGTTGTCTCAGCTGAATCAGAAGGAACAGTTTGTTCGGGAGAATGCGGCTCGTATTCGTCAGGAAAAAGAACAGCTTCAGACGGAACGCGGACAATATGAGACGCAGATTGCTGAAGCGGCAGCTTCCGTAGAAGAAAAGAAAAAGCAGATCACGCAGATCGAAGAGACGATTGGTGAGGCTTCCAGTTTGGAAGAGGAGCTTCGGAAAGAGATTGAGACACTTGCAGAAGAGAAGGAGCAGAAAACTGCAGTTCACAAGAAGTTCTTCAGCACACGAGAGGAACTTTCGGAGCGCATGACGCTGCTGGATCGGGAGAATTTCCGATTGAATTCACAGAGTGAAAAGCTTTCTGAACAGAAAGAGCAGCAGGTCAATTACATGTGGGAGGAATACGCACTGACTTATTCTTCTGCACGGGAGCTGCGGGATGAACAGTACGAACAGCCGGCATTGCTGAAAAAACAGATTTCGACTTTGAAGAGTGAGATCAAAGGACTTGGCCATGTCAACGTTAATGCGATCGAGGAATTTAAGGAGATTTCCGAACGGCATACCTTCCTGACGACACAGCATGAGGATCTTTTGAATGCAGAGGCGGCTCTGATCAAGATCATTGAGGAATTGGATGAGGGAATGCGTGTTCAGTTCCGCGAGCAGTTTGCGCGGATCCAGGTAGAGTTTGACAAGGCATTTAAGCAGCTGTTCGGCGGTGGACGAGGTACACTGGAGCTTGTGGAGGATCAGGATATTCTGGAGGCAGGTATCCGTATTGAGGCACAGCCGCCAGGCAAAAAGCTTCAGAATATGATGCAGCTTTCCGGTGGAGAAAAATCTCTGACTGCGATCGCACTGTTGTTTGCGATCCAGAATCTGAAGCCATCTCCGTTCTGTCTGCTTGACGAGATTGAGGCGGCATTGGATGAGAGCAATGTTGACCGTTATGCGGGTTATCTTCATAAGTTGACAAAGAATACACAATTTATTATTATTACACACAGACGAGGTACAATGGCAGCGGCAGACCGTCTGTATGGAATTACCATGCAGGAAAAGGGCGTTTCTGCACTTGTGTCTGTGAATCTGATCGAAAACGACCTGGATGGTTAAAAAGTTGGGAGAGATCATATGGAAGAAAAAAAGGGATTTTTTAAACGTTTGGTAGAAGGTCTGACCAAGACCAGAAACAATATTGTTTCCGGGATTGATGCGATCTTTAATGGATTTTCAAGTATCGATGATGATTTCTATGACGAGATTGAAGAGATTTTGGTCATGGGCGATATCGGGATCAATGCGACGACATCGATCATCGAGGAATTGAAACGTAAGGTAAAAGAACAGAATATCAAGGAGCCGGGACAGTGCAAACAGCTTCTGATCGACAGTATCAAGGAAGAAATGAATGTAGGCGAGACGGCTTATGAATTTGAAAACCGTAAATCGGTTGTACTGGTAATCGGTGTCAATGGTGTCGGTAAGACCACAAGTGTCGGCAAACTGGCAGGCAAGCTGAAGGATCAGGGCAAGAAAGTCGTGCTGGCAGCAGCAGATACCTTCCGTGCGGCAGCAGGCGAGCAGCTGACTGAATGGGCGCACCGGGCAAATGTAGATATTATCAGCGGCCAGGAGGGTTCAGATCCGGCATCGGTTGTATATGATGCGATCGCAGCAGCCAAGGCGAGAAATGCAGATGTGCTTCTCTGTGATACGGCAGGACGTCTGCACAACAAAAAGAACCTGATGAATGAGCTTGGCAAGATTAACCGTATCCTGGAGCGGGAGTATCCGGAGGCGTTTCGCGAGACGTTGGTTGTGCTGGATGGTACGACAGGACAGAATGCACTGGCTCAGGCACGAGAATTCAAAGAGGTGGCTGATATTACCGGTATTATCCTGACTAAGCTCGATGGTACAGCCAAGGGCGGTATTGCGGTGGCAATCCATTCAGAACTTGGCATTCCAGTGAAATATATTGGTGTGGGCGAGTCAATTGACGATCTGCAGAAGTTCAATGCAGATGAGTTTGTCAATGCACTCTTTGATGTGAAACAAAACGATTAAGAACAGCAAGAGCACACGAGTATACAAAAATTGACTGCTTGCAGTCGTATTTTCGTATACTCGTGTGCGGAAAGATGGGCGTAACGCCCATCAGCCGCAGACAGATGGCGTCAGTCATCTAGCTTTGAAAAAGTGGTCTGCGGCTTGCTGTTCTTAAAGATTGGAAGACGACAAGCGGTCTGAGTCCTGCTGCTCATAAATATAAGAGCGGCATAAGCACAGGAAAGGAAGACAGAAGTATGTTGACATTAGAGAAATTTGAAGAAGCATCCGAATGCGTCAAAAAGGTAATTCAGGAAACAAAATTGATCTACAGCGAATATTTCAGTGCACAGACAGGCAACAAGGTCTATCTGAAAGCAGAAAATATGCAGGTAACCGGAGCGTATAAGATCCGCGGAGCTTATTATAAGATCAGTACGCTCAGCGAGGAAGAACGTGCCAAGGGTTTGATCACAGCGTCTGCAGGCAATCATGCGCAGGGTGTTGCTTATGCGGCGAAGGCATATGGCTGTAAGGCGACGATTGTTATGCCGGCGACGACACCACTGATCAAAGTGAACCGTACCAAGAGCTATGGTGCAGAGGTGGTGCTGCATGGAAGTGTTTATGATGAGGCCTGTGAGTATGCATATAAGCTGGCAGAAGAGAATGGATACACATTCATTCATCCGTTCGATGATCCGGCGGTAGCGACCGGTCAGGGAACGATCGCGATGGAGATTGTCAAAGAGCTTCCGCTGGTGGATTATATCCTTGTGCCGATCGGCGGCGGCGGACTTGCGACCGGTGTTTCTACACTTGCCAAACAGCTGAATCCAAAGATCAAAGTCATTGGTGTGGAGCCAAAAGAGGCAGCGTGTATGCAGGCATCGCTCAAGGCAGGTGAGGTTGTGACGCTTCCGACTGCAAATACGATCGCAGATGGTACGGCAGTCAAGACGCCGGGCAAAAATATTTTCCCGTATATTCAGGAAAATCTTGACGATATCATCACGATCGATGATGATGAGCTGATCGTAGCTTTCCTTGATATGGTAGAAAACCACAAGATGATCGTAGAAAATTCCGGTCTGCTGACAGTGGCGGCGCTCAAACATCTCGATGTCAAAGGCAAAAAAGTCGTATCGGTACTCAGCGGCGGCAATATGGATGTCATCACGATGTCCTCTGTTGTGCAGCATGGTCTGATCCAGCGAGACAGGATCTTTACTGTATCTGTTCAGCTTCCGGATCGTCCGGGTGAGCTGATGCGTGTGGCATCTGTCATTGCGGAAGCGCAGGGCAATGTGATCCGCCTTGATCATAATCAGTTTGTAAGCACCAACCGCAATGCGGCAGTAGAACTTACGATCACAATGGAATCTTTCGGAACTGAGCACAAGGGCAAGATTATCCGTGCACTTGAGGAGAATGGGTACAAGCCGATTCCGAAGACGGCGACGCTCTAGAATTGTATCGATAAAAAAACTTAAAATGTCAATAGAAAATACTTGACACTTTTGCTTCTTTGGTATATGATAGCGAAGGTGATTGACATGGATGAAGTTTTGAAACAGTCTCTGCTGTATGATTTCTACGGTGAATTACTGACAGAGCATCAGCGGAACGTATATGAAGAAGTAGTTCAGGGTGATCTATCGTATTCTGAAGCGGCCGAAATGTTCGGTGTCAGCAGACAGGGTGTACACGAGCTGATCAAACGATGCAACAAGATACTTGCGGGCTATGAAGAAAAGCTTCACCTTGTAGAACGCTTCCTCAGAATCCGGAGCAGTGTGCAGGAGATTCAGGAACTGTCCGCACAGTATAATGCGATTGAGAAAGAAGCACTGGCGAAGCAGGTGCTTGGCATTTCAGAAAAGATTTTAGAGGAGTTATAATCTATGGCTTTTGAAAGCTTATCAGAGAAGCTGCAGAATGTCTTCAAAAATCTGCGGAGTAAGGGAAGACTTACAGAGGCAGATGTCAAGACTGCGCTGAAAGAAGTAAAAATGGCTCTTCTGGAAGCGGATGTAAGCTTCAAAGTAGTAAAACAGTTTATAAAATCTGTACAGGAAAAGGCGATTGGCGCAGATGTCATGAACGGCCTGAATCCAGGACAGATGGTTATAAAAATAGTCAATGAGGAGCTGATTGCTCTGATGGGGTCTGAGACGACGGAGATCGCACTTCGTCCGGGCGGTGAAGTGACAGTCATTATGATGGCTGGTCTTCAGGGAGCCGGTAAGACCACGACAGCAGCGAAGCTCGCTGGCAAGTTCAAATCCAAAGGACGAAAACCACTTCTGGTAGCCTGTGACGTATACCGTCCGGCAGCGATCAAACAGCTGCAGATCAATGGTGAGAAGCAGGGTGTCGAGGTATTTAGCCTCGGTGACAAAGTCAGTCCGGTGGAGATTGCCAGAAAGGCGATTGAGCATGCGAAGGCGAACGGTTTTAATATCGTTATGCTGGATACTGCAGGACGTCTTCATGTAGATGAAGACATGATGAAGGAGCTTCAGGATATCAAATCTGAGGTTTCGGTAGACCAGACGGTACTTGTAGTAGATGCCATGACTGGTCAAGATGCGGTAAATGTAGCATCTATGTTTGAGGAGAAGATCGGTATCGACGGTGTAATCCTGACGAAGCTCGATGGTGACACAAGAGGCGGTGCTGCACTCTCAATCAAAGCAACCTGCGGCAAACCAATCCTTTACGCAGGTATGGGCGAAAAACTCTCGGATCTGGAACAGTTTTATCCGGATCGTATGGCTTCCAGAATCCTTGGTATGGGTGATGTCCTTTCTCTGATCGAGAAGGCACAGGAGACCATAGACGAGGAAAAAGCGAAATCAATGGAGCAGCGGCTTCGCAAGGCGCAGTTCGGTTTCGATGATTACCTTGAGAGTATGAACCAGATGAAGAACATGGGAGGAATTTCCAGTATTCTCAGTATGATGCCGGGCATTGGCGGAAGTCAGCTCAAGCAGATTGAGGATGCAGTCGATGAGAAGAAGATGGCTCAGATTGAAGCGATCATCCTTTCCATGACACCGAAGGAGCGATCCAATCCGGATCTTTTGAATCCTTCCCGGAAACGCCGTATTGCGAATGGCGCAGGCGTAGACATCAGCGAGGTCAACAAGCTGGTGAAGCAGTTCGAGCAGAGCCGCAAGATGATGAAACAATACAGCGGTATGCTCGGCGGAAAAGGCGGTAAAAGAGGTAAGTTCAGACTTCCCTTTTAGCATATTTTAGATAAATCCTAAGGAGGTGAAAGTAAAATGGCAGTAAAGATTAGATTAAGAAGAATGGGACAGAAAAAGGCTCCTTTCTATAGAATCGTTGTAGCTGATTCCAGATCCCCGAGAGATGGAAGATGTATCGAGGAGATCGGTACTTACAATCCGAACACAGATCCGAGCGAGTTCAAAATCGATGAGGAGCTGGCTAAAAAATGGCTTGCAAATGGTGCTCAGCCGACAGAGGTTGTAGGTAAACTCTTCAAACTGGCTGGTATCGAGAAATAATTAGAGGTGAGCATATGAAGGATTTAGTAGAAGTAATTGCAAAGTCTCTAGTCGATAATCCGGACGAAGTAGTAGTTACTGAGAAGGAAAGCGGAAAAGCTCTTGTTCTCGAATTGAAGGTAGCACCATCTGATATGGGCAAAGTCATTGGAAAACAGGGCAGAATTGCGAAAGCGATTCGTTCCGTGGTAAAAGCTGCAGCATCAAAAGAAGATAAAAAGGTGATTGTAGATATTTTACAGTAAAGACGTTGGCTGCTGCGGCTGCCGCGAAAGCGGCGGGCTGCGGCAGCCTTTTTTGTAACAGCAGTTTGTGACTTGCAGGCTGAATTGAAGAATACAGTTTGTAATCTATGAAGCTGGAAAGGATAAAATGATATGCAGGATATTTTGCGTGTAGGTGCTGTGACGACGACGCATGGGATTGCCGGAGAAGTCAAAGTATTTCCGACTACAGACGATCCCAAACGGTTTAAAAAACTCAAAAGTGTATTGCTTGATACAGGAAAAGGAATGCAGGAGCTTGAAATCGTACAGGTCAAATTTTTCAAAAATATGGTAATCCTCAAATTCAAAGGCTATGATAAAATTGAGGATGTGATGTCCTTCAAGGGCAAAGATCTGTATGTGACACGTGATAAGGCGGTCAAACTGGAAGAAAATGAGAATTTTATTGCAGATCTGATCGGTATGACTGTTTATGAGGAAGACGGCAGCCGCCTCGGTACTCTGACAGATGTACTTCAGACCGGAGCAAATGATGTATATGCAGTCGAGATGGAAGATGGACGGGAAGTGCTGATTCCGGCAATCCGTCAGTGTATTCTTGACGTGAATGTGGAAGAAGCTGTTATGAAGGTGCATTTGCTGGAGGGACTGCTGCCATGAATTACCATGTAATGACTTTGTTTCCGGAGATGATCGAGCAGGGTATGAATACCAGCATCATCGGCCGTGCCATGGCAAAAGGTCTGCTGAATCTTTCTACGATCAATATCAGGGAATATTCTGTGACCGGCAATGGCAGAATCGATGATTATCCATATGGCGGCGGTGCAGGCATGGTCATGCAGGCGGAGCCGGTATGCCGGGCGTATGAGGCGTTGGTGGAACAGATTGGATACAAACCGCGTCTGATCTATCTGACACCGCAGGGTAAGGTGTTTAACCAGAAGATGGCAGAAGAATTTGCGCAGGAAAAAGACCTGATCTTCCTCTGTGGTCATTATGAGGGAATTGATGAACGTGTACTGGAAGAAATCGCGACCGATTTTGTATCGATCGGTGACTACGTACTGACTGGCGGTGAACTGCCGTCTATGGTCATGATGGATTCGATCGCACGTATGGTTCCGGGAGTTTTGAGCAACCAGGAATCTGGTCAGACTGAGAGCTTTCAGGGCAATCTGCTGGAGTATCCGCAGTACAGCCGTCCGGAGGTATGGAGAGAAAAAGCAGTTCCGCCGGTTCTGCTGTCCGGACATCACGGCAATGTAGATCGCTGGCGCAGGAATCAGTCACTTCTGCGGACGCTGCATGCCCGTCCGGAACTGATGGAGGGCGTAGAGCTGGACAAAAAAGACCGTCGTTTTCTGCATTCCCTGATCGATGGAACGGCGGAAGAAAAAATTTCAGAAGAAGAAAAGAGATTTTTAGGAAAACTTCTTGCTTTTTCAGGAAAAGCATGATATATTATTAGGCGTTGTGAGAAAGAGATGGTCCTCTGTTACCAAAGGTATTAAGAACATCCAAGAATATAAGGAGGCACACAATGAACGAAATTATCAGAAATATCGAAGCAGCACAGCTGAAAGCTGATGCACCGGAATTTAACGTAGGTGATACTGTTAAAGTTTACGGAAAGATCAAAGAGGGAAACCGTGAAAGAATCCAGGTTTTCGAAGGAATCGTAATCAAGAAACAGGGCGGAAGCGTAAGAGCTACATTTACAGTTCGTAAGAATTCTAACGGCGTTGGTGTTGAGAAGACATGGCCGCTGCATTCTCCGAGCGTTGAGAAGGTAGAAGTAATCAGACACGGTAAAGTAAGACGTGCGAAACTGAACTACCTCAGAGGTCGTGTAGGTAAACGTGCTAAAGTTAAAGAGCTGGTAAAATAATGAATGGATCAGGGGCAATTACATCGCGTTAATTGTCCCTGTTTGCGTTATACAGTCCAGTTCTGCGTTAAAGAACAGAGGCAGCTCGTCATACGTACATGATTGAACTGTTATAGAAAACAATAGACTGCAGCAGATGAAAGGTGAAATATGAAAAAAGCAAGACGAAAAAAGTCAATCATCAGAACGATTTTTCAATGGACTTTTGAGATCCTTGTAGTTATTCTTTTTGCTTATGTACTTGTGTACTTTTTTGGACAGTCACGAACGAACATCGGACAGTCGATGGATGTGACGCTTTCTGGTGGAGATACTGTACTTTTGAATGTATTGGCTTATCAGGTGAAATCGCCGGAGCGGGGAGATGTGGTCTCCTTTAAGCCGAATGGCAGTACGACCGGACATTCCAATATCAAGCGGATCATTGGATTGCCTGGTGAGACGATCCAGATCAAGGATGGTATGATCTATATTGACGGCACTGTATATCTGGAGCAAAAGAGTTATCCTGTTATTACGAATCCTGGCATGGCAGCAGAGGAGATCAGACTTGGTGAGAAAGAATATTTTGTGCTTGGCGACAATCGCAACAACAGTGAAGACAGCCGTTTTGCGGATATCGGACTCGTCAGCTCAGATTATATCGAAGGAAAAGTATGGTTTGTACTGTCGCCGTCAGAGCATCGTGGAATTTTGAAAGATTAAAGATTGAGAGGTAATACATGAACTATCAGTGGTATCCTGGTCATATGACAAAAGCAAAGCGTATGATGCAGGAAGATATCAAGCTTATTGATCTGGTGATCGAGCTGACGGACGCAAGAGTTCCGCTTTCCAGCCGTAATCCGGATATCGATGAGCTTGGCAAGAACAAAGCACGTCTGGTCCTGCTGAATAAATCGGATCTGGCGGATGAACGTCAAAATGAAAAGTGGGAATCATATTTTCGCGCAAAAGGCTATTATACAGCTCGTATCAATGCGAGAAGCGGTGCCGGCATGAAACAGATCCATGGTATCATACAGGAAGCCTGCAAAGAGAAAATCGAGCGTGACCGTAAACGTGGAATCCTGAACCGTCCGGTCCGTGCAATGGTAGTAGGTATTCCGAATGTAGGTAAATCGACCTTTATCAATACATTCGCAGGTAAGGCATGCACCAAGACTGGCAACAAGCCGGGTGTTACCAAGGGCAAACAGTGGATTCGTCTGAACAAGAGTGTAGAGCTGCTGGATACGCCGGGTATCCTCTGGCCGAAATTTGATGATCAGCTGGTTGGACTGAAGCTGGCTGTGATCGGTTCGATCAAAGACGAAATTCTGCAGGCGGAAGAACTGGCTCTGTGGATCATTGAATTTCTTAGAGAGCAGTATCCGGGTAAGCTGACAGAGCGATATGCGGTAGAAGAGACAGGCACACATGTGGAAGTGCTGGAGCAGATCGCGTATGCGCGCGGCTGCCGGCTGAAAGGGGATCTTCCGGATTATCCGAAAGCTGCGGCATTGCTGATCGATGATTTCCGAAGTGGCCGTATTGGACGGATCACACTGGAAACACCGGAGAATGAGGAAGACACTGTTGTGTAAAAGACAACAAAAGTAAATTTGTGATTTACTTTTTATAGGGGTTCGAGTTATGATAGAAAATAACAGAACATGGAAAGTGGTGACAGAGTATGAGTAATGAAACAAATCAAACATCAGACGGAGCAGAAAAGAAGATGGATTGGAAAAAAGAACTGATCAGCTGGGCTATGTATATCGGATTTGTGGTTGTACTGACCTGGTTTATCCTGACTTTTGTAGGTCAGCGTACCGTAGTAGACGGTCGTTCCATGAATGCGACGCTGAATGACAGGGATAACCTGATCGTGGAGAAGCTTTCTTATCGTTTTCATGATCCGGAGCGTTTTGATATCATTGTATTCCCGCCGTATGGTACAAAGGAATACTATATCAAGCGAATCATCGGACTTCCGGGAGAGACGATCCAGATTGATACAGAAGGTAATATTTATATTGATGGGGAACTTCTGGAAGAAGATTATGGCCTTGAGACGATCAAAAATCCGGGCCGTGCGATTGAACCGGTTACCTTGGGTGATGATGAATATTTTGTAATGGGTGACAACCGCAATAACAGCGTAGACAGCCGCGATCCACGTGTGGGTAACGTGAAGCGTGATTCGATCATTGGCAGAGCATGGGTACGCATCTGGCCGCTGAGCGATTTTGGTCTGTTGAAGCATCAGTAAAGACAGAAATGGGGAGAGACGTTGAGTAAGGGGCAGAAAAAAAGAAAGAGTATGTTCCGCGAGGTGCTGAGCTGGATTTTGTATCTGGTGATCGTCTGCGGGGCTGTTTATTTGATCGTACATTATGTGGGGGAGCGCACAGAAGTACGGGGCGAATCGATGTATCCAGCACTGAATGACGGAGATCAGCTGATCGTTGACAAGATTTCCTACCGCTTTTCTGACCCGAAGCGTTTTGATGTGGTAGTATTTCCGTTTCGGTATCAGGAGGATACGTTTTATATCAAGCGGATCATTGGACTTCCGGGCGAGGTGGTCCAGATTTATGATGGCGATATCTATATCAACGGCAAGCTTCTTGCTGAATCCTACGGCAATGAAAAGATTGCGAATGGCGGTCTGGCTTCGAAGGCGATCACGCTGGGAGAAGATGAATATTTTGTTCTGGGTGATAACCGCAACAATAGTGCAGACAGCCGGGAGCCGAGTGTGGGTACGATCTCGAAGGACGATATGATCGGCAGAGCACTGGTGCGTATCTGGCCGTTATCGGAGATTGGATTTTTGGAATAGTTCGGCTGTGTTTTGGACATGGAGGACAGATGAAAAGTATAGCAGAGATCAAAAAAGAGTTTGCGGCAGCAG
>CAZEPO010000036.1:0-14772 GCA_964514125.1 uncultured Lachnospiraceae bacterium | reverse complement strand
GTGGATACATGATGGAAGAAATTTTCTAGAGTTTCGATGCTGAATATGATATAATCATGATTATAAAAAGCGGGATTTGTATAAGAAAGAAGGAGTAGATATGTTTATAAATCAAGCATTAAGAATCAATCATAGAACACTAAGAAATAGAATTGTTATGCCGCCTATGGCAACAGGAAAAGCAGTCGATGGAGCACCATCTGAAGCTCAGATCAATTATTACAAAGAGCGTGCAAAAGCCACTGCGATGATTATAGTTGAGCATGAATATGTTTCAGCAGAAGGAATGGCATCAAAAGGGCAGCTTTCTATGGCAGATGATTCTGTTATTGAGGAATACAGGAAACTGACGGAAGCTGTTCATGATGAGGGAGCATTGATTTTGGCACAAATTAGTCATGCGGGTGGAGTTGCAAAAGACATCGAAAATTCACCTGTTGCACCGAGTGCAATCGTGATAAGAACTAATATACCAATCCCGAAAGAAATGATGGCAGATGATATAAGCAGAGTCATACATGCTTTTACAGAAGCTGCTGTAAGAGCAAAAAAAGCAGGATTTGATGGTGTTGAAATCCATGCGGCACATGGTTACTTGTTGAACCAGTTTTATTCACCGCTCACAAATCACAGAACAGATGAGTATACAGGAAGCACAATGGAGGGACGAACAAGACTTCATGTAGAAATTATCAGATCGGTGCGTAAAGCGGTTGGCAATGATTTTATTGTAGCTATTCGATTTGGTGCATGTGATTATATGGAAGGTGGAAGTAAAATAAAGGAAATCCCAGAGGCAGTGAAGATATTTGAGCAGGCAGGAATTGATCTTCTGGATATCTCAGGAGGACATTGTGTCTACACTATAAAAGGAAAAACTGAACCAGGATGGTTTTCGGAGTTGAGTAAGCCAGCAAAAAAGGCTGTAAAAATACCAGTCATGCTTACAGGTGGAGTTAAAACTGGTGATGATGCCGAGAAATTACTGGAAGAACAAGCGGCTGATTTAATTGGTGTCGGAAGAAGTATGATGCGAGAAGCAGAATGGACACAGAAGGCGCTTGCTGAAGTTCAGTAAATTCCAGTTTGTTAAATAAAATACGAAAGAATACGTAATAGCTGTGCAGCGTTCCGGTGTACAGCTATTTTATGTCTAAAAAGGACGGAGGAAAAGTATTCTATGATAGAAGCGGATGATCTGATGAAAAATAAAAACGAAGATAGGAATTTGTATTTATCGAATAGCGGGGCAGACAAGTAAGCATCCCCCCGGAACGCCTCATTCCGGGGGGATATTATAATGACAATTTAAGGAGAAATCGTCAAATCGCTAATACAGCTTTATTAACCTTCGTAGAATGCCTTCAGATACATTTCTTTCATCTCGGACATCAGCGGGTATCTCGGGTTTGCACCGGTACACTGGTCGTTGAATGCGTTTTCTACCATTTCGTCGAGAGTAGCAAGGAATGCTTCTTCTGTAACGCCGTATTCTTTGATTGTACGTTTGATTCCAACTGTTTCTTTCAGTTTTGCGATTGCTTTGATGAAGTTTTCGAATACTTCGTCATCGTTCTTGCCTGTGATGCCGATGAAACGAGCCATCTCGCAGTAGCGTTCTTTTGCGATTGGGTACGGATACTGAGAGAAGGTTCCCATCTTAACCGGAGCCGGATCTGCATTGTAGCGCATTACGTGCTCGATCAGGAGAGCGTTTGCAACGCCGTGCGGCAGGTGATGATATGCACCAAGTTTATGAGCCATGGAGTGGCAGATACCAAGGAATGCATTTGCAAATGCCATACCAGCCATAGTAGAAGCGTTGGCCATCTTTTCACGAGCAACCGGGTCAGTAGCACCTTTCTCGTATGCACGTGGCAGATATTCGAAGATATTCTTGGTTGCCATCAGTGCAAGACCATCTGTATAGTCAGTAGCCATGATAGAAGCGTATGCTTCAAGTGCATGAGTCAGAGCATCGATACCGGATGCACTTGTCAGGCCCTTCGGCTGAGTCATCATATAATCTGTGTCGATGATTGCCATATCCGGAAGGAGTTCGTAGTCAGCGATCGGCCATTTTGTACCTGTATCAGCATCTGTGATGATCGCGAACGGTGTAACTTCAGAACCTGTACCGGAAGAAGTCGGGATAGCAACAAAGAGTGCCTTTTCACCCATCTTCGGGAAGGTGTAGATTCTCTTACGGATATCCATGAAGTCCATTGCCAGATCTTCAAATACACATTCCGGATGCTCATACATGAGCCACATGATCTTGCCGGCATCCATAGAAGAACCGCCGCCGAGAGCGATGATCACATCCGGCTCAAATGCTTTGAGCTGTTCAAGACCTTTGCGTGCAATCTGAAGTGTTGGGTCCGGAGCTACTTCGTAGAAGCAAGCATATGTAATACCCATCTGATCCAGTTTGTCAGTGATCGGTTTGGTAAGGCCATTGCTGTAAAGGAAACCATCAGTTACGATGAAAGCTTTTTTCTTGTGATAGTATGTTTTCAGTTCATCAAGAGCAACCGGCAGACAGCCTTTCTTGAAATAAACTTTTTCCGGAGTTCTGAACCAGAGCATGTTTTCTCTCCTTTCTGCAACGGTCTTGATATTGATCAGATGTTTTACGTTTACGTTTTCTGATACAGAGTTTCCGCCATAGGAACCACAGCCGAGTGTGAGAGAAGGAGAAAGTTTGAAGTTGTAGATATCACCGATACCACCGTGAGAAGACGGAGTATTTACGAGGATACGGCAAGTCTTCATGCGGGATGCATGGAGATTGATCTTTTCTGTCTCTGACGGATGAACGTAGAGAGAAGAAGTATGGCCGTAACCGCCGTCTGCAACAAGTCTTTCTGCCATATCAAGAGCAGTATTGAAATCCGGAGCTTTGTAAAGAGCAAGAACCGGAGAGAGTTTTTCATGAGCGAACGGTTCAGAAACGTCTACAGAAGATACTTCACCGATCAAGATCTTGGTATTTGCCGGAACTTCGAAACCAGCCAGTTTTGCAATAACAGCTGCAGGCTGACCTACGATCTTCGGATTAACAGTGCCTGCTTCTGTCAGGATGATCTTACGAACTTTGTCGAGTTCTTCTGCGTTGAGCATATGACATCCACGTTTGATGAATTCAGCTCTTACAGAATCATAGATATCAGCGAGTGCTGTTACGGACTGCTCAGAAGCACAGATCATACCGTTATCAAATGTCTTGGAATGGATAACGGAATAAACAGCGTTCTGAATATCACAGCTGCTGTCCATGATAACAGGAGTATTTCCAGGACCTACGCCGATTGCCGGTTTGCCTGAAGAATAAGCAGCTTTGACCATGCCAGGTCCGCCTGTAGCGAGGATTACGTCAGCAGATTTCATCAGCTGGTTGGACATTTCGATTGTCGGTTCGTCGATCCATCCGATGATACCTTCCGGTGCACCAGCTTTTACAGCTGCGTCAAGAACAACCTTTGCAGCAGCGTTGGTACATTTCTTTGCACGCGGATGCGGGCTGATGAGGATCGCATTACGAGTTTTCAGACAGATGAGACATTTGAAGATAGCAGTAGAAGTTGGGTTTGTAGTCGGGATAACTGCGCCAACCAGACCGACCGGTTCTGCTACTTTCTTGATTCCGTAAGAAGTGTCTTCTTCGATCACGCCGCAGGTTTTGACATTCTTATAGGAATTGTACATAAACTCAGATGCAAAATGATTTTTGATAACCTTATCTTCAACAACACCCATGCCGGTTTCTTCGCAGGCCATTTTTGCCAGCGGAATACGCATTTTGTTTGCTGCCATAGCAGCTTCGAAGAAAATCTTGTCTACCTGTTCCTGAGTATAGGTAGCAAAAACTTTCTGAGCTTCACGCATGGAAGCAATCTTCTGCTCCAGCATTTCAGCATCACTTAATGTTTCCGGTACTTTTGTTGTTTCTTTTTTTGCCATAATAAGCCTCCTTAAATGTTTTTATCACGCCTTTGAATCTGAAAACATTCTAACACAAAATGGAAAAATAAACAATAAAGATTTAGATAAGTTATTAAATTGACGCAAATATTCACAAAAATGATAAAAATTTAGCAAGAATAAATCGCGCATTTGAAAATAAAAACAGATAAAATGCTGAAAATATAGAGTTCTGCTTTTTTTATCAGTCGAAAATAGAAAAAAGAAGGCTGAAAATTGTTATTTACATGACAAAGAAAAAATTAGCATGTGGCAAATTTTTCACAGACTTGCGGCAGATTTAGAAAAGAAAGACAGGTTTTACTGGAAAAAAGAGAGGAGATATGCTATGATACAGATTCAAGGACTCTGAAGACTATTTTTGAGTCTGTATTATAATAAGAAAGTAGAGATAGGATGAAGGGATTATATGGCAGTCAGATCTGACAATTTACGTCCTGTCCGGAAAAATACATCTGCGCGGAGCAGTACACGAAAGCGTCCTGTGAAGCGCGTTGTCAGTATGGAACGGGATTATTATGATTATAATCTGCTGGCAGTTGTTATTCTTCTGACCTGTTTTGGACTGGTGATGCTGTACAGTACCAGTGCTTATGAAGCGATGCTTGAATCAGGCGGAGATGACATGTCATATTTCAGAAAGCAGGCGTTCATCAGTGCCGGTGCTCTGATATTGGCACTGATCGGTTCTCAGTTCGATTATCACCTGCTGGCAAGATTTTCTATGCCTCTTTACTGGGTTTCGGTTGGATTTCTGTTTATTACAAAATTTATCGGACGAGAGGTAAATGGTGCGAGGCGCTGGATTTATTTCGGACCAGTTTCTTTTCAGCCGGCGGAGATGGCGAAGCTTGCAATTATTCTGTTTTTGCCTGTACTGATCGTGAAGATCGGCAGGCAGATGAAGGGGTGGAAAGCACCTCTGATCGTTTTTATGTTTGGATTTATTTCCGGATCGTTTACGTACCTGTTTACAGATAACTTAAGTACTGCGATCATTATCATGGGTATTACCTGTATCCTGATCTTCGTAGCCCATCCGAAGACGAGACCATTTCTGATCATGGCCGCAGTCGGCATAACGCTGGTTGCACTGCTGGTCTGGTTCTTGGTCAATACAGCGGTGAATTCAGAGAGCTTCCGAATCAGACGAATTCAGGTCTGGATCGACCCGGAAGCACATGCCAGTCTTGGTGGGTATCAGGTTATGCAGGCACTGTATGCGATTGGTTCGGGCGGATTTTTCGGCAAGGGACTCGGCAACAGTACACAGAAGCTGGGGGCACTTCCTGAGGCACAGAATGATATGATCTTTTCCATCATCTGTGAGGAACTTGGCGTATTTGGAGCTGTGCTTTTGATCCTGCTTTTTGTGTTTATGTTGTACCGATTGTTTTTTATTGCACAGAACGCACCGGATCTTTTGGGTTCGCTGATCGCAACTGGTATTTTTGTGCATATTGCACTGCAGGTTGTACTGAACCTGGCGGTTGTTACGAATCTGATTCCGACAACTGGTATTACACTTCCGTTTGTCAGCTACGGAGGTACATCAATTGTGTTTCTAATGGCGGAGATGGCTCTGGCACTGAGTGTTTCAAAGCGTATCCGTTTTAATCCATAAAAATAGGAGAGAGAAAGATGAACAAAAATGTAAAAACAAGATTCGCTCCGAGCCCGACAGGCCGGATGCATGTAGGAAACCTGAGAACTGCACTGTATGCGTATCTGATCGCGAAGCATGAGGATGGTACTTTTATGCTGCGTATTGAGGATACTGATCAGGAGCGTCTGGTAGAGGGTGCAGTAGATATTATTTACCGTACACTTGCCAAGACTGGTCTGGTTCATGATGAAGGTCCGGACAAGGACGGCGGCTGCGGCCCGTATGTACAGAGTGATCGTCAGAAAGCCGGCATTTATATGGAATATGCGAAGAAGCTGATCGAAAAAGGTGAGGCATATTACTGTTTCTGTGATAAGGAGAGACTGGAGTCTCTGAAGCAGGAAGTAGCTGGCAAGGAGATTTCTGTTTATGATAAGCACTGTCTGCATCTTTCTAAGGAAGAAGTAGAAGCAAAGCTGGCAGCAGGTGTTCCGTATGTAATCCGTCAGAATGTTCCGCAGGAAGGCACGACTTCCTTTACAGATGAGATTTATGGTACGATCGAGGTTCCGAATGCAGAGCTTGATGATATGATCCTGATCAAATCTGACGGATTCCCGACCTACAACTTCGCAAATGTAGTAGACGATCATCTGATGGGCATTACCCATGTAGTGCGTGGTAATGAATATCTGTCTTCCTCACCGAAGTACAACCGTCTGTATCATGCGTTTGGCTGGGAGGTACCGGTTTATGTACACTGTCCGCTGATTACAGATGCAGAGCACAAAAAGCTTTCCAAACGTTCCGGACATTCTTCCTATGAAGATCTTCTGGAGCAGGGCTTTGTATCAGAAGCAATCGTAAACTATGTAGCACTGCTTGGCTGGTGTCCGCAGGATAACCGTGAAATCTTTTCTCTGCAGGAACTGATCGAAGCCTTTGATTACCGTCATATGAGCAAATCTCCGGCTGTATTTGATATACAGAAGCTGCGCTGGATGAACGGTGAATATCTGAAAGCAATGGACGATGAGAAGTTCTACGAGGCGGCCCTTCCTTATCTGAAGCAGGCACTCTCAAGAGAGATGGATTTCCGCAAGATTGCACAGATGGTTAAGACAAGAATTGAAGTATTCCCGGATATTGTAGAGATGGTTGATTTCTTTGAAGCACTTCCGGAGTACGATATTGCAATGTATACACACAAAAAATCTAAGACTACAGCAGAGTCCAGTTACGAAGTGCTCAAAGAACTGCTTCCGATCCTGGAGCAGCAGGAGAACTTCACAAATGATGCATTGTTCGAGCTGCTGAAGTCTTATGTTGATGAGAAGGGCTGCAAAGTCAACTTTGTAATGTGGCCGATCCGTGTGGCTGTATCCGGCAAACAGATGACACCGGCAGGAGCAACAGAGATCATGGAGATTCTTGGCAAAGAAGAATCTCTGACACGTATCAGAAAAGCAATTGAAATGTTAGGAGAAGCATGCGAGTAAGCAATGCACAGTCAAGGGCGATCGCCCATGGGAACGGTCCTGCCATGGTATTGGCGGGACCGGGTTCCGGAAAAACCCTCGTTATTACACAGAGAACAAAATATCTGATTGAGCAGTATCATGTGAAACCGCATGAGATTCTGGTCATTACGTTTACGAAGGCTGCGGCAATGGAAATGCGGAGCCGTTTTTCTGCTGTATGTCATGCATCTGGCGTAACCTTTGGCACGTTTCACGCAGTCTTTTTCGGCATTTTGAAGCATGCTTACGGCTATACTGCAGCAAATATCCTCAGTGAAGAACAGAAGTATCAGATTCTGACACAGCTGGTCCGTTCGGCAGGGCTGCCGCGCGATGATGAAAAAGATCTGATCGGCGATCTGGCGGCGGAGATCAGTATGGTTAAGAATGAACAGATCGATCTGGCACATTATTACTCGAGATCCTGTCCGGAAGAAACGTTTCGGGTGATTTATCAGAAATATGAGCAGATTCATCGGGAAAAAGGACTGCTGGACTTTGATGATATGATGACCTACACCTATGAGCTGCTGCAGGCGAGGGCGGATATCCTGGCGGCATGGCAGCGCAGATACCGCTATATCCTGGTAGATGAATTTCAGGATATCAACCTTCTGCAGTACAAGATTCTGAAGCTGCTGGCTCTGCCGGAAAATAATCTGTTTATCGTGGGAGATGATGATCAGTCCATCTATCGATTCCGTGGTGCGAAGCCGGAGATCATGCTGAATTTTCCAAAAGAATTTCCGGAGGCAGAACAGATCCTGCTGGATCAAAACTTCCGTTCCGTTCCGGCAGTCGTTCGTGGGGCACTGCAGGTGATCGAAGAGAACACACAGCGTTTCCGCAAAAAGATCCGCCCTGTCCGCAGCGGAGGAGTTGGCATTGATGTGCAGGAATTTCAGAATCAGGAGCATGAGAGTTTGTATTTGGCCAAGAAAATACAGCAGAGGATTGATGCGGGTGTTCCGATGCAGGAAATAGCGATACTGTTTCGTACAAACAAAGGAGCAGGTCCGTTTGCAGAGCGCTTTATGGAGTTTAATATTCCGTTTGAATTGAAGGATGCGCTTCCGAATATTTATGAGCATTGGGTAGCGAAGGATATACTGGCCTATCTGCATCTGGCGCTGAAGCAGACGGATCGTGCAGAATTTCTGCAGGTGATGAACCGTCCGAAGCGTTATCTGAGCAGAGACAGCATTGATGCGCCGGTTATATCATTTGAGGTGCTTCGCACTTATTACGAAGAAAAAGACTGGATGATAGATCGGATCGATCGGCTGGAGTTTGACCTGAAGCTGCTCAGAGATATGACTCCGTTCGCGGCGATCAACTATATTCGTTTTGGGATTCATTATGAAGAATATCTGCAGGAGTTTGCCAGTGCACACCGGATGAAGCCGGAGGAACTGACAGAGATTGCGGATGAGATTCAGCAGAGTGCCAAGCCGTTTCGAACCTTCGAAGAATGGTACGAGCATCTGCAGGCCTATGCAGAAAAGCTGGAAGAGCAGCGGAAACAGCGGCAGCAGCGCAGAAATGATGCGATCATGATGGCGACACTTCACAGTTCGAAGGGATTGGAATTTCAGGAAGTTTTTATCGTAGATATTAATGAAGAGGTGATCCCGCACCGTAAAGCAAATACAGAGGCGGATCTGGAAGAAGAACGCAGGCTTTTTTATGTGGGTATGACACGTGCAAAGGATGTGCTTCATCTTTTTTATACGAAGGAACGCTACGGCAAACCTTCCGAACCATCTCCGTTTTTGGAAAATTTTTTGAATGACGGATTTTCAGAATAAAAAAGAGAGCGATCTGTTTTGGAATTTGTCCAAAACGGATCGCTCTTTTTGGTATGTTTTGCGAATAACAGAATTTATTCTTCTTCGTCAGCGTCTACCAGTTCATCGTACTCCATAGCATCGAGCCACTCATCGAATCCATCAGAAGCTGCTTCGTATTCATCGTCATCCTCGATATTTTCAAGAACCGGTGCACCGTTTTCTTCGTGGAATCTGTAAAGGAATACTTCGCCGTCCTCATTGACACCCTGTTCATTGAGCGGAAGGAGAGCAATGTAATCTTTGCCTGCTGCTTCATAGATTGTAAGAATAGAACATTCTACAGTTTCGTCGTTGTCCAGTGTCAGTGTGATTGTCAGTCCGCCGCATTCTTCGCCGCAGTCAGAGCAGCTGCCATTGCAGTTTTCTACGTTAGCCATAATTCAATACCTCTCTTATTTCATAAGTTAGATGGAAAAGACAGCTTATCATGCGGTTCCTTTCCTTTGATTTTCATTTCATATACACTTTATCAGAAACTCTCTGAAATGGCAAGAAAATTAAAGATAATACTGGGAAATTTCCTGAATTGATGCTATACTAAAGAAACGTAACTCTGAAAAAACAGGAGAAAAATGAATGAAATTAGTATCATGGAATGTAAATGGGCTTAGAGCATGTGTCCAGAAAGGATTTCTGGACTTTTTTAAAGAGATTGATGCAGATATTTTTTGCATTCAGGAGAGCAAGCTTCAGGCAGGTCAGATTGAGCTGGAGCTGGAAGGCTATCATCAGTATTGGAATTATGCAGTTAAGAAAGGCTATTCCGGTACGGCAGTCTTTACCAAAAAGGAGCCGCTTTCTGTCTCTTATGGAATCGGGATCGAGGAGCATGACCAGGAAGGCCGTGTGATCACGCTGGAGTATGAGCAGTTCTATTTTGTTACGGTCTATACGCCGAATTCGCAGAGTGAGCTGGCGCGTCTTTCCTATCGGATGCAGTGGGAGGATGATTTCCTTGCGTATCTGAAGAAACTGGAAGAGAAGAAGCCGGTGATCTTCTGTGGAGATCTCAATGTGGCACATAAGGAGATCGATCTGAAGAATCCCAAGACCAATCGCAAAAATGCTGGCTTTACCGATGAGGAGCGTGCCAAATTCACACAGCTGATCGAAAATGGATTTATTGATACTTACCGCTATTTCTATCCGGATCAGGAAGGCATTTATAGCTGGTGGTCTTATCGTTTCAAGGCGCGTGAAAAGAACGCAGGCTGGCGTATTGATTATTTCTGTGTATCAGAGAGCCTCAAGGCATGCCTCAGAGACGCGAAGATTCATACTGATGTGTTTGGATCGGATCACTGTCCAGTGGAGCTGGAGATTGATACAAATGAACTTCTGCTGTCATAGGACCTGATTGGCAATCGGATATATGGTGTGGATAGAATACAGAGTAATACGAAAGGCAGGAGCTGCAGATGAATCATACAGAATTTAAGATAGTGGCAGAAGAAAGCAGATATCCTGGTGCATTTGTAGAAAAAGATGGGGTGTCTTTTGGATATTATGCTTCCGAAGGAGAAAGACCGATTTTGCTTCTCTATAAAAAAGGAAGCAGTACAGTTGCAGCAGAGATTCCATTTCCAGAAAAACCTTCAGCTGGGAATTTTTATGGAATGAAAGTTAAAATATCTCCGATACAGTACGAATACAATTATCGCGAAGGAGACCGGATCGTGACCGATCCTTATGCCCGAAAAATAGCAGGGCGAGAAGTGTTTGGTGCTGTGCCGAAGGAAGATCCGCATAGTTTGCGAGGTGGCTTTTTGACGAAAAAGTACAACTGGGGGGATGAAACAGCGCCGCAGATTCCGTTTGAGGAAGTGGTGATGTATCATCTGCATGTGCGTGGATTTACAATGCAGAAGAATTCAGGAGTACGCAAAAAAGGTACGTTTGCTGGTCTGAAAGAGAAAATCCCTTATTTGAAAGAGCTTGGTATCAATCAGATCAAGCTGATGCCGATCAATGAGTTTGCAGAGATGGCTGTCAAAGAGGTTCCGAAGATCGGCGGATCCAAAGAGCAGCAAAAATCAGCTGCCTATGCGTATTATCAGAAGACCAGAGAACCGAAATACAGCAAAAATTACTGGGGATATGGAACAGGCTTTTATTTTGCACCGAAGGCATCCTATGCTGCTTCCACAGATGCAGACATCGAATTTAAGGATTTGGTCAGACAGCTGCATGCGAACGGAATCGAGGTAATTCTGGAGTTTTCATTCGCAGATGAGATAGATATGGGGATGATCACAGCATGTCTGAATCATTGGGCTCAGGAATATCATGTAGATGGATTTTCTGTGATCGCACGCGACGGACTTTCACCGGAGCTTGCACGGCTTCCGCTGTTTCAGACCAAAAAATTATATTGTAACTGGTATCCGGAGGATACGCTGCAGCGTAATCTTAAGAATAAGCATCTGCTTGCGGCGTCCAATGACGGCTTTCTGGTGGACTGCCGCCGGATGCTCAAGGGAGAAGAACAATATTTGGGTGCTTTTGCCGATCGTTTGAAGAAAAAAATCCCGGGTATAGCTGTCGTAAACTATATGACGAATCATGATGGATTCACATTGTATGATCTGGTTTCCTACGACCGCAAGTATAACGATGCGAACGGAGAGCAGGGACATGACGGAAGCGATTACAATTTCAGCTGGAACTGCGGCGCAGAGGGAGAAACGAAGAAGCGGGAAGTGCTGCGCCTTCGTATGAGACAGCGCAAAAATGCATATGCCATGATGCTGTTTGCGCAGGGAGTTCCAATGCTGCTTGCCGGTGACGAATTTGGCAATTCACAGAGCGGCAACAATAACCCTTATTGTCATGACAGTGAACTGACGTGGATCGACTGGAGCCGAAGACGGGGCAGCCGGGAGCTGACGAACTTTGTACGTGCGGCGATCGACTACCGCAAAAAACATCCGGTTCTTCATCAGAGCAAGGAGCTGCAGGGCACAGACTATCGATCCAGCGGCTATCCGGATCTGTCGTTCCATGGAGAACAGGCATGGTACGGCGGTTTTGACCGCGCAGCACGCCATGTGGGAAGTATGTTTAATGGCAGCTATGCAGAAGAAAAAGGTTATCTTTATATCGCATGGAACTTTGACTGGGTGCCGCAGCAGTTTGCGCTTCCGGTATTGGCCAAAAACGAGAAATGGTATAAGGTGATGGATACTGCACTGGCAGAAAGCTTTCTGTCTGAAGAAGAGCAGACTCCGCTTGAAGCGACCAAAGCTTTTGAGGTTCCGGCAAGAACTGTAGTAATATTGGAAGGAAGATGACAGCGTGAAACGTCAGATGCGATTTGATTTGATCACAAAAGAGAAGATAAAAGGCCATTGGAAAACAATCAATGCACATAAGCTTCTGGTCATGAAGCATTGCTTTCGAATTGGTCTTTACAGACAGGGGCTGATGCATGATATGTCCAAATATATGCCGTCAGAGCTTTTGATGGGATTTATGTATTATGACGACGGCAAAAGCAGCCCGAACAATGGTGAACGGATAGAGAAAGGCTATTCAGAGGCCTGGATGCATCACAAAGGAAGAAACAAACATCATTTTGAATACTGGCTGGATTATACACAGAAGGTTCAGAAAGATAAGTTTCCGATGCAGCCGGTACAGATGCCTCGGAAATACGTAGCAGAGATGCTGATGGATCGGATTTCGGCATCAAAGAATTATAACAAGGAATCTTATACCGACCGTGATCCGCTGCTTTATTTTGAAAAAGGCAGAGGACAGCGGATGCTTCATCCGCAGACCAAAAAAGAACTGCATGGCATGCTGCGGATTCTTGCAGAACGCGGGGAAGAAGAACTGTTTCGGTTTGTGAAGGATTATTATCTGAAAGGATATCCGATCTGAATAGAAAATAGGATGATCTAAGCAAAAAAAGTCCATGATACTACTGCGGTGCATTGACACCGGGGGTATCATGGACTTTCTGTTTTTATTTTAAATGAATCAAGTAGTTATTTAGCTTGGCAAATAGCTGCCTGGCAAGAATTATTGCGGGTATACGAGGCGTTCTTCTGTGATGTTATCGAGAACTTCACGCAGATATTTTTCTGCTAAGAAGTTGGTCATCGGCAGATTCATGTCGAGGTAGTTGCCACAGTCCTTGGCGGAAGCGCCTGGTACCTCATCGTGAAAGTCACGGATGAAGGTGAACATCTCTTTCATCAGATCGACGATGTCGCGGGATTCATAGTCGCCGGCGAGCAGCAGATAAAAGCCTGTGCGGCAGCCCATCGGTCCGAAGTATACTGTTTTGCTGCCGTATTCTGCATGGTTGCGCAGGTAGGTAGCAGCCAGATGCTCGATCGTGTGCATTTCTGCTGTATTCATGACCGGTTCACCGTTTGGCTTGGTCATACGGATATCGAATGTAGTGATCACTTCACTTCCGACAAAGTCTTTGCGTGAAACATAAAGACCCGGAAGCAGTTTGATATGGTCGATGGTAAAGCTTGCGATTTTTTTCATAAATGTTCCTTTCTGTATTTCTAATCTGACGTATTTCGGAAAAATCCGTTTTTTCCATTTTAACAAAATACCTATAGTCTGGCAACCTTGACTTTACTATATGAAAATGATAGAATTTTCAAAGAGTTTATGTCTGGTGAAAATACGGACCTGAACACGGCTAGTTGAGGAGGAAGAGAATATGATAGGCGACAAGAAAGTACTGTTTTCCGGTATGCAGTCCACCGGTTCCCTGACATTGGGCAATTATCTCGGTGCACTGAAGAACTGGATCAAACTCAGTGATGAATATGAATGTTTTTATTCAGTAGTAGATATGCACTCGATCACGGTGCGTCAGGATCCGGCGACACTTCGCAAACGTGCACGTGCACTTTTGACACTTTATATTGCAGCAGGACTTGATCCGGAGAAGAACTGTATCTATTATCAGTCCCATGTGTCCGGTCATGCAGAGCTGGCATGGATCCTGAACTGCTTCACCTACATGGGCGAGCTGAACCGTATGACACAGTTCAAGGATAAAGCAGCAAAACACGCAGACAATATCAATGCAGGTCTGTTCACATATCCGGTTCTGATGGCAGCAGATATCCTTCTGTATCAGGCAGATGTCGTTCCGGTTGGTATCGACCAGATGCAGCATCTGGAGCTGACCAGAGATATCGCACAGCGTTTTAATGCAATCTATGGTGATGTATTTACCGTTCCGGAAGCATACATCGGCAAGACTGGCGCGAAGATCATGAGTCTGCAGGATCCGTCCAGAAAGATGAGTAAATCTGATGAAAATGTAAACGCAAGTATCTATCTGATGGACGATCCGGATACGATCCGCAGAAAATGCAAACGTGCAGTGACTGACTCCGTAGGAGAGATCCGTTACTGTGAGGAGCAGCCAGGACTGCGCAACCTGCTGGATATCTACTGTGCTTGTCTGAATAAGACACCGGAGGAAGCTGTGAAGGAATTTGCAGGCTGTGGTTATGGTCAGCTGAAGGAAGCAGTCGGAGAGGCAGTTGTATCTGTGCTTGAGCCGCTTCAGAAGCGTGTGGCAGAGCTGGAAAAAGATAAGACATACATTGACAGCGTGATCAAGAACAACGCAGAGAAAGCAAACTACTATGCGACCAAGACACTGCGCAAAGTACAGAAAAAAGTAGGATTCCCAGAACGTATCCGCTAAAAAGTACACTTTTTTGGAAATAGGACGCCAAGAACGAAAATGAAAATACTTCCAAACTGACTGATTCCGAAGTACAAGAAAGTCTATTACTCCAGCGAATATATCCGCCGAAGTAAGACTTTT
>CAZEPO010000035.1:0-14854 GCA_964514125.1 uncultured Lachnospiraceae bacterium | reverse complement strand
CGGTATTCTGATTGATCTGTTCTGCCAGTGCCAGTGCATGATTCCAGGAGCGGCCACGGCGGTTGATCATATGAAGAACAGGTACGCCGTCAAGAGCAGCCTGTACGGCGATCGAAGAAGCAGCGCCGCCTGCGCCGATCAGAGACATCGGAGCACTGGTACAGTCATATTGTACATCTTTCAGTGAACGCATATAACCGATTCCGTCTGTGTTGTGACCGATCAGAGTTCCATTCTGGTTAACAACGGTGTTGACAGCGCCGATCATGCGAGCCGCTGGTGACAGTTCGTCAAGATAAGGAACGACTCGTTCCTTGTCCGGCATCGTCAGATTGAAGCCGTAGACATTCATTTGGCGGAGTGCATCGACGATCGTGCCGAGATTTTTATCTTTGGTGTCAAAACAGAGATAGATGCGGTCCATACCAAGCAGATGGAACGCCTCATTGTGCATGAGCGGTGAAACACTGTGAGCGACGGGTGTGCCGAGCAGACAGCCAAGCTGTGTGCGGCCGGAAATCGAAACAGTCATAAAATACCTCCTGAAAAGAGCGTGAAATATAATATAAGCATAGATTTTTGAATCCATATCGTTTAAAATAAAAGATGTATGTTATTATAATTCACAAAAGCAGCCGCTGCAACCCAAAATGCATCGGCGGAGGAGGGGACATTATGAAGGGAAAATGTGTTGCGGTACGTCAGATCATGCTTGGAGACGGCACGCCGCGGATCTGTATTCCGCTTATGGCAGCGAACAAAAAGGAGCTGGACACAGAACTGATGCAGATTTTGGCAGGACCGTGTGATCTGATCGAATGGCGTGCAGATGTTTATCGGGAAACACAGCAGGAGCACTGGATCACAGAGACGCTTGCTTATCTGAGAGAACGGGTAGGTCAGCTGCCGATTCTGTTTACCTTTCGAACGAAGGAAGAGGGCGGTGAACGCAGCGTATCGGCAGCGGAGTATCGCAGTATGAATCTGGAAGCAGCACAAAGCGGCAATGCAGATTTGATCGATCTGGAATGGAATCGGGGCAATGACTATATCGCTGAAATCATAACACTTGCTCATGAAGCAGGCGTCAAAGTCATCGCATCCTTTCATGATTTCAGACGCACACCGGATAAGGAGCGTCTGCTGGATATTATTTACGGAATGCAGGAGATTGGAGCAGACCTTACCAAAGCGGCAGTTATGCCGCGCAGTGAAAAGGATGTTCTGACCCTTTTGGACCTGTCCATCACCTTGAAGGAGACGGCAGATCGCCCTTATATTACAATGTCTATGAGCAGGACAGGTGCTGTCAGCCGCCTTTGCGGCGCATTGACCGGCTCGGCGATTACCTTTGCGGCTGCAGGCAAGGCGTCTGCACCTGGTCAGATGGATGCCGAATTTGTAAAGAGTGTGCTAGGAGTTTTGTAGCAGCAATGTCCTTTTTTGTCGACAAATTATAAAGAAATGCCAACGGGATTTGACAAAATAAACACCCCACTGTGGAGTATACTGATGCCAGTTACAGCCACAGGGGGTGTTTTTTGTATTATGAGCTTTACATAGACCAGTTTTTTGCAGAGCATCTGCTGACCGGTTATCTGCTTCTGCGGCTGACTGCACTTAGTCTTGGGAAAACGCCGGATAGAAAGAAACTAGTTCTGGCAGCAGTAGAAAATGCAGCAGTGGCAGCACTGGCAGTTGCCTGCAGTGTACTGCAGAGCACAAAGGGGGAGAACTGGCAGTACTTGATCCTGATAACAGGCTGTCTGGGAAGTGCAGCCGCAGTTCGGATCGCGTTTGGAAAATGCAGGATAAGGGTATTCGGAAAACAGATACTTCACTGGGTGCTGAATACTATTTTTTTTGAAGGAATCCAGGAAGTGATCGTAAGAGCAATGGCTGTGTCAGAGAGTACAGGGACTGTGTTTACCGCAGCACTGATGGCAGGCTTGCTGAAATTCTGCGAGAAAAGACAGATCTGCAGAGCACAGACCACAGAAGTGACAGTTTTCTGGGGAGAAAACAAGCGGACTCTGGTCGGTATGATCGATACCGGCAATCTGCTGCAGGAACCATTAACGGGAAAACCTGTCAGTATTGTGGAAAAGTCAGCGATTTTTCCGCTTCTTGGGGATAACTGGCAGCAGAGGCGAGGATTTTATTTGATCCCTTATCACAGCATCGGTACGGAGAAGGGCTGGCTGCAGGCTGTTTCGGCGGATCGGATGGAAATACGGAGTGCATCAGGGAAGGTGTGCGTGGAGCAGCCAATCCTTGCGATTTACGAAGGAAGACTCAGTGTACAAAGCGAATATCAGATTATTCTGCATCCCTGGCATGCAGACGAAAAAGGAGAAGAGATATGATTGTAAAGATTGCTGTACCGCAGCGTTTTCAGTTCAAAATGGCAGCTGGTTTTGGAGACGTGTTGTTTCCGAGGGCACGGGACACACATTATATAGGAGGAACGGAGGTGCTGCCTTCGCCGCTCGAACCAGAACAGGAGCAGGAAATGATCGATCGCCTTGGAAAAGAAGGCGATGCCAAAGCAAAGAGTATTTTGATCGAGCATAATCTGCGTCTGGTCGTATACATAGCCAAAAAATTTGACAACACAGGGGTTGGGGTAGAAGACCTGATCTCCATCGGAACGATTGGACTGATCAAGGCGATCAATACCTTTAATCCGGAAAAAAAGATCAAACTTGCGACGTATGCTTCGCGCTGTATTGAAAATGAGATTTTGATGTATCTGCGCCGCAACAGTAAGACGAAGCTTGAGGTGTCGATTGATGAGCCGCTCAATGTAGACTGGGACGGCAATGAACTTTTGCTCTCCGACATCCTGGGCACCGAGGAGGACGTGATCTACAAGGACATGGAGACAGAGGCGGAGCATAATCTTCTGCTGTCGGCAATCAGCAAGCTTTCCAAGCGAGAACAGACGATCGTAAAGCTGCGTTTTGGGATAGCGACGAGAGACGGAGAAGAAAAAACACAGAAGGAGGTTGCAGATCTGCTCGGGATTTCACAGTCTTATATTTCCAGGCTGGAAAAGCGGATCATTAAGCGGCTGCGCAGAGAGATTGTCCGGTTTGAATAAAAATGTCAAGGGCTAAAACTTTTTTTAATTTTCCGGGAAGCGAATAGCAGAACGTGGAATTGTGAATCATTTTACTAGACCAATATGAACTAGGAGGATGATCACATGATACCCAGCAAGGTGGAAATCTGCGGCGTAAATACTGCAAAGCTTCCGGTTCTCACAGCAGAAGAAAAAGATTTTCTGTTTGAGCGCATCAAAGCAGGCGATGAAAATGCAAGAGAATTATACATTAAAGGAAATCTCAGACTGGTCTTAAGTGTAATCAAACGTTTTTCAGCCAGCAATGAAAATGTGGATGATCTGTTTCAGATCGGATGTATCGGTCTGATGAAGGCAATCGACAATTTTGACACAACACTGAATGTCAAGTTCTCAACTTATGCCGTTCCGATGATCATCGGAGAAATACGGCGTTATCTCAGAGACAACAATGCGATCCGTGTCAGCCGTTCGCTGCGCGATACGGCATACAAGGCGATCTATGCAAGAGAAAATTATACCAAAAAACATCTGAAGGAGCCGACAATCCTGGAGATTGCCGAAGAGATCGGTGTATCACAGGAGGATATCGTCTATGCGATGGATGCGATCCAAAGCCCGGTCAGTCTGTATGATCCAGTCTATACGGAGGGTGGAGATGCGCTTTATGTCATGGATCAGATCAGTGACAAGAAGAACAAGGAAGAGAACTGGGTGGAAGTTATTTCACTGAAGGATGCAATGGATCGCCTGGATCAGCGCGAGAAACATATTATAGAAATGCGTTTTTACGAAGGAAAGACACAGATGGAGGTTGCAGCAGAGATCGGGATCTCGCAGGCGCAGGTCAGCCGTCTTGAAAAAAATGCGCTCAAGAGTATGCGAAACTATCTGCGCAGCTGAAAATTCTTTCTTTTTTGGAAATTATGGTATATGATAAAGAGTATATGACAGAGCGGAGAGAGGTATGAAATATGAATGCAAAAGAAAAAAGAGCAATCGTAGGCACAATAGAAAAATTACTGATTGTTCTGCTCTTTTTTATCATAGCGCTTGTATTAAAGAGCACAGCGGGAACGATTGACCGCAGCAATGTGAACAGAGCGGACATACTTGCGGACGGCTGGTATTATATCGAAAACGGAAGCAGGATCGAGCTCAAGCTTCCGCATGAGTTCGAGTTTGCAGGAGAATCACTGATCCTGTACAATGACAGCTTGACGAAGGCGGAGGCGGGCAGGCAGATTGCACTGAAGGCGGCACAGTATGACACGGTTATTTCATGCGGAGATACCGTGATCTATCAGTACAATGATGAGAGATTCCCGCGAAATGCACAGATGAAATCGAAACTGTTTTGTGATGGAATGCTTCCGATGACATATGCAGGGGAAACATTGAAAATCGAATTTTTCAATACCTGCCATGGCAGCTATCAGCTGCCGCAAGTCTATATTGGAAGCACCCGTGCAATACTGCTGAAGGAAATAAAGGCATCGGCACTTTTGATCGGGATTGCGTTGGTCATGCTGGCTCTGAGTGCATTTGCGATCGGAGCCGGACTGTATATGAAGAAAAATCAGGTATGGAATATCCGATTTGTCGATGCAGCATTTTTTCTGATCATCTGCAGTATATGGTGTATCACCGACAGTGGCTTTTTTCAGCAGTATTTCCAACATTACGAGATCAACAGTACGATTTCCTTCTTTGCTTTTATGCTACTGGCGGTTCCAATGATCCATTTTATCAAGAACACAGAGCATTTGGACAAATATCATAGTTTGAATCTGTTGAATCTGATGTTCTATGCAAATGCGATCGTGCAGGGGATTTTAAAATACTGCGGAGTGTTCGAGTTCATTGATATGCTTTTTGTAACACATCTGCTCTTGTTTGTGGGTTGTACAGTGATCACGTTTTTGATCCGAAAAGAGTATTGTGCGAATAAGACCGAAGAACTGAAAACGATCGTTCATGCATTTCTTTTGCTGGCGGCAAGCGGCGTGTTGGCACTTATTCTTTACTGGAGCTTTGAGATTTCCTATTACAGCTTTATTTTTGAAATTGGAATTGTGATCTTTGTGATCTTGCTGCTGAGAGGAATTATCTGGTCGGCAGTCATGAATATCCGGGCCAAAACGGAGATTGACGTTCTGAGACGTCTTGCCAAGGAAGACAGGCTGACGGGTCTGGGCAATGTACAGGCATTTGACGAATACATAATCGGTTTGCAGCAGGAGGCTGCGACGCTAAAAAATGCACTGCTGATCTTTATTGATATCAATTATCTGAAACGGACGAATGACAGCTATGGGCACAGTGCCGGAGACGAGTTGATCATTGCAGCAGCATGCTGTCTCAAAAATGTTTTCAAGAAACCGGCAGCATGCTTTCGAATCGGCGGTGATGAATTCTGTGTGATCATAAAGAATCCATCCGCAGGCGAAAAGGAATGGTTCGAGGCGTTGGAAAAGGAAATCCAGCGTTATAATCACAGCAGCCGTTATTGGCTCTCTGTGGCAAAAGGCTGCAGCTATTTGAGAGAAAATGACGGAAAAATAAAGACAATCAGTGACTGGAAATATCAGGCTGATTGTAAAATGTACGAGGATAAAAAGGAAAAAAGACGAAGATGAAGGAATGTAATATTAGTTTTTTGATTGCAGCGCTTGTGTTTTTGCTGCTTCAGTTTTATCATTTTATGCTTCAGCGCAGGCTGGATGATATCAAAAATCGCGTGTTTCGTTTTTTCTTTTTGATCGGTATTGGCGATATTTTGCTTGATTTGATCTGCACATTACTGATCGCACAGGAAAAGGCGGAATACGCACCTGTTGTCAGAGTGCTGATCACAATATTTTATCTGGCACAGGTTCTGGTTCCTTATGCGTTTGCTGGGTATGTGATCGCGCTGCGAGAGGAATTGCCGCATATAAAAGAAAGTCTGATTCGGTGGGGAATACCGGCGCTGATCATGGTGCTTGTAGTGATATCCAACCCATTGCATGGACTGTTGTTCACAATCGATGATAAGTGCTGTTATATCCATGGCGTCGGATATATGTGGATGTTTTATTATGTGTTTGTATATATTTTGTTTGCAGTGATCCACTGTATCCTGCGATACAAGGAGATTGGGTGGAAAAAGATTGGTGTGATCTGTGAATTTCTGGTGGTGGCATCCGTCTGTGTTTCAATCCAGGCACTCAATGAGAAGCTGCTGATGACGGGATTTGGTGTAGCTTTGGGAATCAGCATTCTGTTCTTCACGATACAGAATCCATACGGGGATATGGATAATCTGACCGGTACACTGGATAAGCAGTATTTTGAAAAATGGCTTCGCGAAAAGGTCAAACGTAAACACAATCTGAATCTGATCACGGTAGACATTCAGCTGAAAAAGATCAACAAATTTTGGGGAACCAAAACAGGAGACAAGCTGTTGGTTCAGGTTTCGAGAGAACTGCAGCGGATCAGTGATATGAACCACGTATTTCGGCTTGAGGGAAAAAGGTTTGTGGTGGTACTGGAATCATTGGCAGAATACGAAGCAGTGCGAGATTCGTTAAAGCACTTTTTCGAAAAAGAGTTTAAGTTGGAGAATGATGTCATTCACTTGCCTGCTGTCCTGTGCGGTATTACAGATGTGCAGAAATGGACAGAGACAGATAAATTGATCGCATACATAGAATATCTGGTTTCTATGGTTCCGGAAACAGAGAAAACGATGCTTGTCCAGGGGAACGAAAAGACACTTCAGGGATTTTTGTATGAGCAGGAGGTGGAGCACTTCCTGGATACTGCGATCGAACAGGATTTGTTTGAGGTATATTATCAGCCAGTTTATGATATCATGGCAAAACAGTTTGTTACACTGGAGGCATTGAGCCGTTTGAATCATCCGGCGCTTGGTGCGATTTCACCGGAAATCTTTATCGGCATTGCAGAGAGAAACGGACAGATCGCACAGATCGGTCAGCTGCAGTTCAGGAAAATCTGCCGGTTTGTCAAGGCACATCCGGAACTGCTGCAAACCCTTCGAAATATCAAATTTAACCTTTCGCCGTCCGAGCTGATGCGTCCGGGATACAGCCATATGCTGATTGAAACAATCCGGGAAGCAGAGCTTCCGTTTTCGTTCTTCCAGTTCGAAGTTACAGAAACGGTTGCCACAGAGTACAGTGAAATGCTTTATCAGGCGGTGAAAGAATTTGTAGAAGCGGGAATCGGCCTGTGTCTGGATGATTTCGGAGCCGGATATGCCAATCTGGATACGGTGTTGCGGCTGCCGTTTCACTGCATCAAGCTGGATAGGTCTCTTCTGCGGAATATATGTGAGAATGAGCAGGCTGCAAAATTCTATCGCAATATTGTAGCTGTTATGCAGAATATGGGTTATTACGTTGTCGCAGAGGGGGTGGAGACCGTACAGGAAGTCAATCTGCTGACCGAATGGAATGTGAATATGATTCAGGGGTATTATTACTCAAAGCCATTGAATGAAACAGAGATTTTGAAAAAATTGCGGATAGAATAATTATCCGCATTTTTTTCGTACTTCGTCCACGTCTACATCGACCAGAATGATATCGGCACCAATCTGCACGATGCATCGCCATGGAATAAAATATTCAAAATCACGACCGAGAAACCAGCAGAGTCTGCCGGGGCCGGGGATGATGATCGCCTGTACACAGCCGCTTCTGCAGTCGATCTCCAGATCGCTGACACAGCCGAGGGAGCAGCAGGTACGGATATTGATGACTTCTTTTTGTTTCAGATCACAAAAGCGCATAGAGGATGAATCCTGTTTTTATTTCTATTATATGATTCCTGATTGACAGTATTTCTCAGGTCAGTTATACTACAAAAAAGCGGCAGATGAACTGCGGCAAAAAGGCAGACGGAGGAGAAAACATGATGAAATGTCCGTTTTGTAATCAGGATAATACCAGAGTCGTTGATTCGAGACCAGCAGATGACAACAGCTCGATCCGCAGACGCCGCCTCTGTGATGAGTGTGGAAAGCGATTTACGACCTATGAAAAAGTAGAAACCATTCCGCTGGTTGTGATCAAAAAGGATCAGACCAGAGAACAGTATGATAGAAGTAAGATCGAGGCAGGAGTGATGCGTGCCTGCTACAAGCGTCCGATTCCGATCCAGGAGATCCGGGAGATGATCGATGCGGTTGAGATGGAGATTTTCAACCGGGAAGAAAAAGAAATCGAGAGCTCCATGATCGGCGAGATCGTGATGGATAAGCTCAAAGATCTGGAAGCGGTCGCGTATGTCCGTTTTGCATCCGTATATCGTGAATTCAAAGATGTGAATACATTTATGGACGAACTGAAAAAGATACTTGAATAGGGAATAGAACACAGGGACAGTGTATGAGTTTCTGTGTTCTTTTTTTGTTAAGATTTTCTGAAGGAAGGGAATCCAGTTGCGTCAGTCGGTTACTCGGTGTTATACTCAAGACAGGTTTAGGAAGAAGCAGAACAGGTGATAAAAGTGAAAAAAAGAATTGAACAGTTATTAAATGGAATCTTTGAATATGAACCAGTGAAGCTGACGATCCTTCCGGCGCAGATCAAGGCAGAGTGCGTACCGGATGCGGTCATACACGGCAGCTTTCGGATTGAGGCTGAAGATGGAAGGAAAGTAAGGGGATTCTTATATACGCAGAGTCCTCGGATCATCTGTGAGCCGGGGGAATTTCAGGGAACGACAAATGATATACACTACCAGATCGACTGCAGCGGATTGAAGGAAGGGACCGAACTGTGCGGTGAGCTGACCATCTGCAGTGATCATGGCGAAGATAAGATCCCATATGAAATACGGATCGTCAGTGAGAGCGGAAGCGAGAAAAAGAAGACGGTGAAGAATCTGGCCGAATTGACCGAGCAGGCACAGCGCAGCTTTGAAACTGCATATCGGATGTTTGTGTCGGAGGAATTCCGCTGTTTTCTCAAGGACAAAGAACCGCAGTGGCTTGGACTGTATGATGGATTTGGTGCAGTATCCTGGCAGTATCAGTGTCTGGAAGAATTTTTGGTAGATACAGGACAGAAGGATGCGATCGAACTTGCTGTTTCCTGCACTTCATTGGAAAGGAGTACACTGACCGAGACCGTACAGGAGACCATACAGCTGACCAGGAATACGTGGGGCTTCCAGAAGATTGCGATCGAGTCGGATGCACCTTTTCTGCACCCGGAGAAACGGCTGATCACGACGGATGAATTTGCAGGCAGTACCTATGATCTGAACCTGGTCTTTCACCCGAAGCTGATGCATGCGGGGAAAAACTATGCAAGACTGCAGATTTCCACGCCGCTGCAGAAGCTGAGTGTTGAGGTGACTGCAAGCAAAGCGGCTTATGCAGAGAAATCAGCACATTCAACCAGAAGCAGGAAGCAGCTGCAGAAGGAACTGGAAGCACTCTATGTCGGCTATCGACTGAAAAAGATTGATCAGTCTGCATGGACAGAACGTTCAGAGCAGGTGATCGAGCAGTATAAATGTGCAGGCGGAAATGATGTCTTTGCAGATTTGTTTTTGGTACAGCTGTATTTTGCAGCGGGCAGAACACAGGAAGCTTTTGAAATCCAGGAGCATACAGAAGCGCATAGAAGCCGTCTGAATACGCCGGAGCGATATGGATTCTGTCTGTATACATCGACGTTCTTTTATCAGGAACAGGCATATCTGGACCGAGTAGAAGAAGAAATCAGCCGTCTGTTTTATCGTGACAAGACGAACTGGAAGCTTCAGTGGATGCTGCTTTATTTGAAAAAATCATTGCGCGAAGAGGATGGCACCCGCTATGAAGCGATAGCAGATCAGTTCCGATATGGATGCCGCAGCAGGATCATGTATCTGGAAGCATATGATGTACTGCGCAGGAATCCATTTCTGATGCGCAGTATTACCCCGTTTGAATTGAAGGTGCTTCGGTTCGCTGTGAAGGAACAGGTCATGACGGAGGAGGTGTGGCGTCAGGTCACCAATCTGGCACTGCATACAGAGCAATTCAGTCAGCCGCTGTTTGAACTGCTTGCGTTGGGATATGAACAGTATCCTTCTGAGGAACTGCTCAAAGCAATCTGCATGCAGCTGATCAAGGGAGAGAAGAAAGAATCTGCTTATTTTGGCTGGTATGAAAAAGGCGTTGCAGCAGGATTTCGGATCACAGGGCTGTATGAATACTATATGGAAACAATGGACTGTCTTGATCTGCAGAAAATGCCGCAGATCATTCGGATGTATTTTTCTTATGATACATCCCTGGATTATCGGAAAAAAGCCGCTGTTTACCGCAGGATCATAGACAACAAGGATAGTGATCCGCAGAACTATCAGAATTACCGTGAGGCGATGGAGAAGTTTGCGCTTGCACAGCTTGACTCGATGCGGATTTCTGAAGATCTTGCGGTATTGTACGAGACATTTTTGAAGAAAAATATGCTGACGGCAGCTTCAGCGGAAAAATTAACACGCCTGCTGTTTTCATTTAAGATAGAAGCCAAAGCAGAGCATATACGACGTGTGATCGTTCATTCGGCAAGGACTGCACAGGAGCAGATCGTTACACTGAATCATGGAACTGGACTGGTACAGGTATATGATCCGGAGAGTGTGATCATGGTAGAGGATGATGCTGGCAATCGCTATCAGGCAGCATTGTTCTGTGAGATTGAACGTGTATTTGAGAATGAAGATATGCTGGAATGGTGTGCAGCAAAAGTACCGGATTTCTACGGACTGCTGCTCAGTGTTTGTGTGGGATGCTGCAAGGAAGGAATTGTCAATCACAGATCATTGCCTTATTTTCGCAGGGGATGTGAGCGCAGAGAGTTTTCTGAGGAATTCCGTGATGAACTGCGCCGAAATGTGATGCAGTATTATCTGGAGCATCTGCAGGATGTGACACTGCCTGAGTTTTTAGATCAGATTTCTTATCCGGACTATATTCGAGTCGATCAGACTGCATTGATCATTCTGCTGGCTGAAGATGGGCGCTGCAGCGATGCATTTGCAATTCTGGAGGCATATGGTGCCGAAGAGATTCCGCTGATCCGTCAGGTACGTATCTGCAGCCGCATGGTGCTGGAACTGGAGTTTGAAGAGAACAGCATGCTTACTGCGTTATGCCATTCCTGTTTTGCGCAGGGCAAGTATGATGACAAGCTGCTGCGTTATCTGCTGCTTTATTATGAAGGACCGGTACACGAAATGATTCAGCTGTGGCGGGCTGCGCAGAGCTTTGAATTGGATACGCTGTTTTTGGAAGAAAAGATTATGATGCTTCTGCTGTTCACAAGAACCGGCACACTTGGGTCTGAGCCGGTATTTGAAGCATATCTGAAAAAGATGGGAAGAAAACGTCTTTGCCGTGCATATGTGAATCTGAAGGCCTACGAATACTTCGTAAAAGGTCTTCCGGTAGCTGACTGTGTTTTTCATTTCATCGAGAAAGAATACAGCATTTTTTATCGGCAGAGCCGCCTGCAGGAGCAGGAGGAGGTCTGCCGTCTGGCACTTCTTCTGTATTATGCCAAGCTCGGAACACTGCAGGAAGAGCAGCGAGACGCAGTTCAGAATTTGCTGGCAGAATTTGGTGCCAAGGGCATGCGGTTTGCATTCTGGCAGCGATTTGATCGGGAACTTTTGCTTCCATATCAGATGGAAGGTCGTGCATTTGCAGAATATGTCACGAATCCGGAATGTACAGTGACCATTTATTATCGGATGGCAGGGCAGGAAGATTATACGAAAGAAACAGTGAAAAATTACTTCGGCGGTATTTTTGTCCGAGAATTCACACTTTTTTATGGCGAAGAATTGGAATGCTATCTGGAGGAAGAATTTGGACAGGAAGTGAAACGCACGGATCGCAGAATTCTGCGCGGAACTGGGTTTGATGCAGACGGCACCTCGCGTTTTGCGATGCTGAATCGGATCGCGAAAGCAGTCTGTGACGGAGAAACGAAGCAGGCGCAGGAGGAGTTGGATAATTATCTGCAGCTGGAGCATCTTGCAAAGGAAGTTTTTACACTGGTATAGGATGAATTTTATGATACATGCATCAAATGAATTGATATTAGGAATTGAATTAAGAGAAGAATATGCGCAGATCACGTACTATCATCAGTCTGTCAAAGAGCCGCTGACGCTTGCCGGTGTGCAGGGAACAGATCAGTATCAGCTGCCGATGGCGCTGCGGCAGGGTGCGGATGGCAGGTGGCAGCTCTGGGACGGTGCACCGCAGATGGATGGAGAAGACAGAGACATATGCAGGATATCGGATCTTTTCGGTAAAATTTTTCGACAGGAACCGATCAGAAACAGAAACGAAAGCATTGAGCCGGCACGAATCCTGTCTGTCTATTTTCAGCTTTGTCTGGCACAGCTGAAGCTGCTGACACAGAATACGAAAGTACAGGTCATGGTCACAGTCAAAGAACTGACAGAAGAGCTTGGCGAAGTGATTGCAGAGGCACTGGTTGGATGCGGAATTGACCGCAAACAGATATATGTGCAGGATTATCTCTCTTCTTTCTATTATTATACAGTCAATCAAAAAAAAGAATTGTGGTATCAGGATGTGGCATTGCTTACCTATGAAGAGGAGGCAATCGTAGGCTATATTCTTCATATCGATCGAAGCACGAAACCGGCACTTGCCACCGCAGAAAAAATCGCACGGCAGCCGATGGACGACAGTGTGCGGGCAGGACGCAGTGACCAGGACTGGAATCGGGAAAAAGACCGTCTGTTTTTTGAACTCCTGAAAAAGGTGTTTGAGCGGAGAACTGTTTCTGTCAGTTATCTGATGGGTGATTATTTCAATAAGAGCTGGGCGGAACGCTCAATTCAGTACCTTTGTTACAAGCGCCATGCATTCCAGGGAATGAACCTGTATTCAAAAGGTGCCTGCTATGCAGCGATGGAGCGTGCCGGTCTGATTGGTGACCGTGGTATTTTGTTCAAGGGAAGAGATATGATCACGGTCAATCTCGGAATGGAGATGCGGATCAGAGGCAAAGAATCCTACTATACGCTGATTGAAGCGGGGATCAATTGGTATGAGGCACATCATGTATGTGAATTTATTCCGGATAACGAACGGGAAATCCGACTGGTTTCCAAAGGATTAGCAGAAGGAGATGTCGTGGTTCATTCTATGCGGCTTCCGCATATGCCGGCAAGACCGAACCGCGCTTCGAAGCTGCGTATGACTGTTTATTTTTCTTCTCCGACACATTGTCATGTAGAGATTGAGGATCTTGGCTTTGGTGAGATGTACAAGCCGTCAGGGCTGGTCTGGAAGAGAGAAATCTGCTTCTGATCGATCGCATGGCATACGATCGGAAGGCGCACGGTACGGTGCGAAGTGATACCAATGAGAGAAGAGGTAGATTATGGGATATGATCTGTGTCTGCTGCGGCAGGCGAAAAAACCTTATTTTATAGAAAACATACGGACAAATATTTATTCAATCGAGGAGCTGTGCTTTTATTTTTATCATAATATGTGTCTGATCGATGAGACGATCATCAATGAGCGTCTCTGTGACTGGCTCCGGGATGAGCTTGGACTTTCCAAAATGTACCGTCAGCTGTATGATTATCTTGAAAAAAAAGACAGTGTTGTATTTTTTGTTTCCGCAATCTTTCGGGAAGCAGGCTATCTGACCCCGCAGGAGCTGCGGGAGTATCAGGAGCAGCTGTCCAGACTGGAGGTACAGTCAGAGGATGTGCGTCAGAAGCTGCGCGGAGACTATCTGGTTCGGGAAAAAATGTATGCACGTGCTGTCTGGGAATACCGCCAGATCCTGGCACGCAGAAACCCGGGAAAGCTTGGGATGCAGTTTTATGCAGGCATCTGGAACAACCTCGGTGCAGCCTATGCGGGACTGTTTCAGTTTCAGGAGGCGGCGCAGTGTTTTTATGAATCATACAGTCTGATGAAGACCAAAGAAAGCTTTCGCAAGTACATCAGTGTTCTGCCTCTGTTTCTTTCGGAACAGGAGTATCGGGACAGGCTGGAGGAGCTGCAGGCAGATCCTTATCTGGTCGCAAAGATTCAGGAATACAATGCAAAAGTCTGCACACAGCCGCAGTTTCAGGAAATGGCAGCACAGACGAAACTGAGAGAATTGACGGAAGTTCTCGAAGAATTAAAAGAAGATTATTGCAGAAGTACCAAAATTTAAAAATAAAAAGCGGAAAAAGTTCGGATTCTCTTTACATTGACCGGGGAATCTTCTATACTTACAATCGTAGAAAGTATGATTTATTACAAGAAATAGGAGGAACTCAAATGAGTACAGACAGATATGTCAGTCCGCTGTCAGAGCGTTATGCAAGCAAAGAGATGCAGTATATTTTTTCACCGGATATGAAATTCCGGACCTGGAGAAAATTGTGGATCGCATTGGCAGAGACTGAGAAAGAGCTGGGACTTGACATTACAGACGAACAGATTGCGGAACTGAAGGCATTTCAGGACGATATTAATTATGAGGTGGCGAAGGAACGCGAAAAAGTAGTGCGTCATGATGTGATGTCACATGTATATGCATACGGTGTACAGTGTCCGAAGGCCAAACCGATCATCCATCTTGGGGCTACCTCCTGTTATGTAGGTGATAATACCGATATTATTGTTATGACAGAGGCACTTCGCCTGGTAAAGAAGAAGCTGGTCAATGTGATCGCACAGCTGGCAGACTTTGCAGAGCAGTACAAGGA
>CAZEPO010000034.1:0-14894 GCA_964514125.1 uncultured Lachnospiraceae bacterium | reverse complement strand
GAAACAGAATCTATTCTGGATAAGCCGCAGCAGACAGAAGGAAAGCTTCCGTTTTTTGTGGTAAATGAAGAAGAAATGACATTTTCTTATGAAATGGACGAAAAGGATAAGGTATATGGACTTGGTGAAAATGTCAGAGGAATCAACAAGCGTGGATGGATCTATGAGAGCAAGTGCAGTGATGAGGTGAATCATCACGAAGATACACGGGCTTTGTACGCGGGTCACAACTTTTTTGTTGTGAAAGGAAAAGAGCAGTTTGGTATTTATATAGATTATCCGGGAATCCTGACATTTGACGTTGGATATACACGTTACAGCGAATTAAAGATCACGGCATCGGATTGGAATTTAGATGTGTATGTGATCACCGGAACGGATGTAAAGGATATCGTGAAGCAGTTCCGCCAGCTGATCGGACGCAGCTATATTGCTCCGCTTTGGGGTTTCGGCTATGGACAGTGCCGCTGGAGCTATATGACAGCGGACGAGGTACGGGAGGTTGTCAGAAGACACCGTGAGTTAAATATTCCTTTGGACAGTGTTTATCTGGATATTGATTATATGGAGCGCTATAAGGACTTTACGATCAATCATGAAACATTTCCAGAGTTTGAGAAATTTGTAGAAGAGATGAAGCAGGAGCATATTCATCTGGTTCCGATCATCGATGCAGGTATCAAGCAGGAGGAAGGCTATTCTGTTTACGAAGAAGGGCTTGAGAAAGGCTATTTCTGTACGAAAGAGGATGGCACACCGTTTGTCGGTGCAGTATGGCCGGGCAAAGCACTGTTTCCAGATATGCTGAATAAGGAAGCAAGAGACTGGTTCGGAGATCATTATCAGTTTTTGCTGGATCAGGGAATCGATGGCTTTTGGAATGATATGAACGAACCTTCTATTTTCTATACCGAAGACAGTCTGGAAGAAGTGATAAATGAAATCGCAGAGATGCGCGGTCAGAATCTGGATCTGGACAAATTCTGGCACTTTAAAGGAATCGTCGCAGGTCTGTCCAGCAATGTAAATGATTATAAAAAGTTTTATCATAATGTAAACGGAGAGCGGATTCGTCACGACAGAGTCCATAACTTATATGGCTACAACATGACACGTGCGGCTCATGATGCATTTGAGCGCCTTGAACCGGAAAAGCGTATTCTGATGTTCTCTCGATCTTCCTTTATCGGCATGCACCGGTGCGGCGGACTTTGGCAGGGCGACAACAAAGCATGGTGGTCTCATCTTTTGATGAACCTGAAGATGATGCCTTCACTAAACATGTGCGGTTTCCTGTATACCGGCGCAGATTTGGGCGGTTTCGGAACTGACAGTACAGAGGATCTGGTAATGCGCTGGCTGGAGCTTGGTATTTATACGCCGCTGATGCGGAATCATGCAGCTATGGACACCAGAAGGCATGAAGTGTATCAGTTCGAAAATACAGATGGCTTCCGCCATGTGATCAATATGCGTTATCGTCTGATGCCGTATATTTATAGTGAATATATGAAGGCAGCTCTGAGAGACGAGATGATGTTCCGTCCGCTGACATTTGATTATCCGGAGGATGAAATGGCGGCAGAAGTGGAAGATCAGCTTATGGTTGGTGACGGTATGATGATCGCACCGGTCTATACACAAAATATGACTGGAAGATATGTCTATCTGCCGGAAACAATGAAGATGGTTCGTTTTACTGTGGATCAGAAGCAGGAAGAGGAGATTCTTGAAAAGGGACACCATTATGTAAAGATTGGTCTTACAGATGTGGTATTTTTCGTTCGTCCGGATCATCTGATTCCATTAAGCTCAGGAGGCCAGTATATGGAGGAAGTAGATTTTGAAAACCTGACTCTGGTTTCATATCTTGTAAACGGAGCAGAATACGAGTATTACCATGATAACGGCTACGAAAAAGATTATGAAAATCCGGCGCACATTCGTGTGATCCGAATGGAGAAATAAGCATATTCGTGTAAAAAGAAAAAGCAAAAGAAACAAGCTGAAACAAGCTGTTCCTTTTGCTTTTTTTGTGGTAAAAATGTTGTCTGCCTGAATTACAGATGCAGCTGCTGTGAGAAAGCTGCCTTCAGCGCATTCTCGTTGACTGTCTGCAGATCGGCATTGGTGAGCTGCAGATGCTTTTTGAGTTCCTGATATTCTTTGGTAAGTGTTGTGTTGGAAGCAGTCATATTGTCAGTGTTGACGGTGACCAGAAGTCCTCTTCGCAGGAACTGTTTGATCGGATGCTCTTCCAGAGAAGGAACTGCCTTGGTCTGGATGTTGCTGGTCGGACACATTTCCAGTGTGATGCCTTCGCGCTGGATCAGGTTCATGCAGTCCTCAGAGAAGAGGGCTGCACATCCGTGACCGATGCGGCGTGCACCGAAGGAGATTGCCTGATTGATATTTTCGTAGTCTCCGCATTCGCCTGCATGGATGGTGAACGGAAGCGCAGCATCATAAGCAATCTGAAACAGCGGTTTGAACTGGATCATAGGTACGGCACCTTCTGCGCCTGCCAGGTCAAGACCGGCAATACCTTTGTTCTTGTAAGCGACAGCCAGTTCGGCAGTCTCACGGTTCGCAGCCTCTGTTCCAGTCACCATCATGCAGAGCAGGATACCAATCTGTATCTGAAGCTGTTCCTGCTTGGCCAGTTCTACACCTTTGAGAACGGCCTCCACAGCCTGCTGCTGTGTCAGACCACAGTTGGTATGCAGCTGAGGTGCGAAACGGATCTCAGCATAGAAGACATCCTGTGCTTCGAGCTGACGGATCAGATCGAGTGTGGCAAGTGTCAGTGCACGCGCTGTCTGCAGGATTTTGGTAGGAAGTTCGAAACGACGCAGATATTCAACCAGGCTGGTGCAGTTTTCCGGTACTGTGACAGCGGAGCGGATTTCTTCGTCTGTCATCGCAAGACCGATTTCCTGTGTCATAGTCTTGTAAAAGCTGTGAGATAAGGAACCGTCCAGATGAAGGTGCAGTTCTACTTTTTTTATAAATGATTTTGGCATAATATAAAATTCCTTTCGTTTGTGTAAAAATAATAAACAGAATAGAAGCTGTAAGTTTTTTTATAGGGATATCTATCATAACAGATAAATCGAAAAGATGCACGCAAAATATTCCGTTTTTGTGTGGACAAGATTTGTGAATTTTGCTTGAATTGCGTAAAAGAGTATTTTATACTGTTACTTGCAAATGAACGCCTGCTTTTATAGAAAAGAGAGGTAGGGCAGAAAGGAGCACATAAGATGAAAATTGTAATTTTGGAAGCAAATTCACTTGGAAAAGATATTGATCTGCATCAGCTTGAGACGATTGGTGATACCGTGATCTATCCGCAGTCTACGGCGGAGGATACACCGGAGAAAATCAAGGATGCAGATATTATTGTGGTAAATAAGATCCCGATGAATGAGCAGACTCTTGGCGGGGCAGAGAAGCTGAAGATGATCGCACTGACGGCGACCGGATACAACAACATCGATCAGGCCTATACGAGCAGCCGAGGTATCGCAGTTGCCAATGTAAAAGGCTATTCGACTGATTCCGTAGCACAGCATACGTTTGCACTGGCACTCTATCTGATCGACCAGATGGCGTATTATGACCGCTATGTCAAGTCAGGAGAGTATGTCCGGTCTGACATTTTCTGTCATTTCGGCAACCAGATCTTTGAACTGGCAGGGAAGACCTGGGGTATCATCGGCATGGGAGCAATCGGCCGGAAGGTGGCACAGATTGCGGAAGTATTTGGCTGCCATGTGATCTATTACTCGACATCGGGGAAAAATCATGCACAGGAGTATCCGTGTGTGGACTTGGATACGCTGCTGGCACAGTCAGATATTGTTTCACTGCATGCACCGCTTAATGAGCAGACAGAGAATCTGATGAATATGGATAAGTTCAGAAAAATGAAGTCCAGTGCGATCCTGATCAACGTAGCGCGCGGGCTGATCGTGAATGAAGCCGATCTGGTGCAGGCACTTGATGAGGGAGTGATTGCAGGTGCAGGGCTCGATGTGCTTTCAGCAGAGCCGATGAAAGCAGACAATCCGCTGCTCAAACTGAAGGATCGTGACAAGCTGGTAGTGACACCGCATATCGCGTGGGCGACCGGAGAAGCGCGGCAGCGTGTAGTTGATGAAGTTTATTTAAATATAGAAGCATTTCTGCGGGGAGAGGAACGCAATCTGATTTCATAAAAAAGAAAACTGTTCGTGGTAGATTTTCCGATATAGGATTGTCTGAGATTAGATTTTAGGATTTTGGAACAATCCAGGATTATTTTAGAAAAAAATGAGAAAACTGACTTTTATAGAAAGACAATGTTTTGAAAGGAGATCGAACATGACAGAAAATAAGAAAGGACAGTTTTTTGCTGCCGCACAACAGGTCGGCAAAGCACTGTTCCTGCCCATTGCGGTGCTTCCTTTTGCAGGGATTCTGTTGGGAATCGGAAGCTCTTTTACCAATGAGACAACCATAGCGACCTACGGTCTGACGCGAATCTTGCACCCGGACAGTATCCTCTATGGGTTTATGCTGATGCTGGCGAATGCAGGCAATGCGATCTTTGGCAATCTGGCTTTGATCTTTGCGCTGGCAGTCGCGCTTGGAATGGTCAAAAAAGAAAAAGGAGTGGCAGTGATGTCGGCTGCCATTTTCTATATCATCATGCTGACAACGATCCATACCCTTCTGGTTCTCGATGGCTCGATCACCGATGGAGTGATCGCGGATACGGTCAAAGAAGGTGCAATCGATTCGGTGCTGGGTATACAGACTTTGCAGATGGGTGTATTCGGCGGCATTATCGCAGGCCTTAGTGCAGCTGCGCTGTGCAACCGTTTTTATAAAATACAGCTTCCATCTGCCTTGTCATTTTTTGCCGGAACCCGATTTGTGCCGATTGCCTGTATGGCAGGCGGTATTCTGGCTGGTACAGTCTTGTACTTTGTCTGGCCGCTGATTCAGAATCTGATCTATGGATTGGGCAATCTGGTGCAGGCGTCTGGGTATTTTGGCACCTTCCTCTATGGCTGCATTGAGCGGGCACTGATTCCGTTTGGACTGCATCATATTTTTTATCTGCCGTTCTGGCAGACCGGTGTGGGCGGCACGGCGCTGATTGACGGTGCAGTTGTCATGGGCGCGCAGAACATCTTTTTTGCAGAACTTGCATCGTCCCACACGACACAGTTTTCGGTGGAGGCTTGCCGCTTCCTGACCGGCAAGTATCCGTTTATGATGGGTGGTTTGCCGGGAGCAGCACTTGCCATGTATGTGACGGCGCGGCCGGAGAAAAAGAAGGTGGCGGGTTCTCTGTTGTTTTCCGTCGCATTTACTTCTTTTCTGACTGGAATCACAGAGCCGATCGAGTTCACATTTCTGTTTTTGGCACCGACTCTGTTTGTGGTGCATGTGGTATTGGCGGGACTTGCTTTTGCTACCTGCCATATTTTAAATATCTGTGTCGGTACGACTTTTTCAGACGGTCTGATCGACCTGATTCTTTACGGTGTTCTGCCGGGACAGGCAAAGTCCAACTGGCTGATGCTGATTCCGGTGATCGCAGTTTATTTTGTCCTCTATTTCTTTGTATTTCGTTTCTTTATCCTGAAATGGGATCTGAAGACACCGGGACGGGAAGCAGATACAGAGAGCACCAGAATGATCTCGAAGGAAGAATATCAGACAGAAAAAGCAGGCCGGGGATGGTCAGAAGAACATACGAAAGCAGAAGGCAGTCTTCCCAAAAAACAGAGCAGATTTTCTGAACAGGAGCAGAAATCAGCGGATATTCTGCGTGGCGTTGGCGGTGCGGATAATCTGGAAGAGATTGACTGCTGTGCAACGCGTCTGCGTCTGACCTTGCGGGATGGCAGTCTGGTCAATGAGGAGCAGCTGCGCAGGACTGGAGCTTCCGGTGTGATCCGCAGGGGCAATGGAGTACAGATCGTCTATGGACCTTCCGTCATACTGGTTAAATCCAATCTGGAAGATTTCGTAGAGAAATATGGAAATACTGAACTGAGTGAGTGGTCAGAGCAAGACCAGTCAAATGAACGAAAAGGGCAGGAGCTTCTGAAACAGGAAAATACAGCAGCGAACACACTGGATTCAGGTGTAGAGCTGGAAACAGAATTAGAACTGCATCTGACTTTAAAAAAGACGGACAGTGTACTGAATGGATTCATGAACGGAAGCGTTGTTCCGCTTTCAGAAGTGCCGGATGAGGCATTTGCCTCTGGTATGCTTGGACCGGGCATTGCGATCGAACCGACTGAAGGTGTTCTGTATGCGCCGGCAAGCGGCAGGATTGAGATGGTATTTCCGACCAAACATGCAGTCGGCATGGTGACGGACGAAGGGACAGAGCTAATCCTGCACATCGGCATCAACACCGTAGAACTGGAAGGCAGCTGTTTCGATGTAAAGGTAGAGAATGGCCAAAACGTCAAGCGGGGCGATGTGCTGGTTACTTTTGATCTGGACGCGATCAAACAAGCAGGCTATTTCTGTACAACACCGCTGGTCATCAGCAATGCGGCGGATTACAAAGACATCACCGTGCTGGGAAAAGAGACAATCCGCCCGGATCAGGAGCTGTTGTGGCTGCAGGTGCGGTGAGATTGTTTCAAATGTGCAGAGAAGGATAATTAGAAGGGAACAGAAGAAAATGACGGAAAAATTATATTATGCAGATGTCTGCTGCCGCGAATTCACGGCAGTAGTCACAGACTGCAGAGAAGGCAAACATGGCTATCAGGTCGTACTGAGCCGTACTGCGTTTTATCCGGAAGGCGGCGGTCAGCCGGGTGATCGGGGCGTGCTGTATAGGATCGAGCAGGACGCACAGCGCGCGGTCATCGAAGTGACAGACACGCACGAGAAAGACGGTGAGATTCTGCATTTTACGGACACCTATCTTGCACCGGGCACGATCGTGGCAGGACAGATTGACTGGGAGCATCGGTTTGATCTGATGCAGAATCATTCAGGAGAGCATATCGTGAGTGGTCTGATCCATGAAAAATACGGCTATCAGAATGTCGGTTTTCATATGGGAAGCGATGTACTGACGATTGATCTGGACGGAGAACTGAGTTCAGAAGAACTTCAGGAGATCGAGCAGCGGGCGAATGAAGTCATCTGGCAGGATCTTCCGGTGCAGACGGAAGTCTATACGGAGGAAGCGGTAAAGGAACTTACATACCGCAGCAAAAAAGAACTGCACGGAGAAGTGCGGATTGTGACGATTCCGGGTGCAGATACCTGTGCCTGCTGCGGAACGCATGTGCGCCGAACCGGTGAGATTGGACTGATCAAGCTGATCTCAGCACAGAAGTTCAAAGGCGGCGTGCGTATGGAAATGCTCTGCGGACGGCGTGCCTTGGCTTATATGAACGAACTGTGGGAGCAGAATCGCCAGATTTCTGTGACACTTTCAGCTAAGCCGAAGCAGACTGCAGCGGCAGTACAGCGTCTGAAGGAGTCTGAGGCAGCGGTGAGCTTCCGTATGACAGCTCTGGAGAATGAACTGTTTGAGCAGAAGGCAGAACGTCTGCAGAATGCAGGCAATGTACTTCTTTTTGAGGAAGGACTGGCACCGGACAGTGTGCGCAGACTGGCAGTGGCAGTCATGGAATGCTGCGGCGGACTGTGTGCCGTTTTTTCCGGTACAGAAGAGGAAGGATACAAATATGCAGTGGGGCAGACTGACGGCGATCTGCGTACACTGATCAAAGAGATGAACACAGCGCTGAATGGACGCGGCGGCGGAAAGCCGTTTTTCGCGCAGGGCAGTGTCAATGCAAAGAAAGCAGAGATTGAAGCATTTTGGGGAGAGAAAGCCTGTGTGCAGCATGGCAGATGAGATTCCACCAGTTCAGATGTGTAAAAATTTAATTATTTGATCAGAAAAAGGAGAAAAATTATGCGTGTATTAGAAGGTTTACAGCCAGCATCAGTATTTTATTTTTTTGAGGAGATCTGCGGAATTCCGCATATTTCTTATCATGAAAAGGCACTGAGTGATTACTGCGTCAAATTTGCTGCAGACAGAAATCTGTTTTGCCAGCAGGACGAATTGGGAAATGTCCTGATCATCAAAGAGGCAACTGCAGGCTATGAAGATGTGGAGCCGGTTATGATTCAGGGGCATCTGGACATGGTTGGTGACAAGCTGCCGGAATGTCCGATCGATATGGAAAAAGAGCCGATTCAGATCAAGGTGGAAGGAGACTACATCACAGCAGAGGGAACAACACTGGGCGGTGATGACGGAATCGCAGTGGCATATGCATTGGCATTGCTTGATGCCGACGATATCCCGCATCCGCGTCTGGAAGTGATCCTGACAATCTGTGAGGAGGTAGGTCTGATCGGAGCAACGGCAATGGATCTCTCTGCCTGCCGCGGCCGCCGGCTGATCAACATTGATTCAGAGGTAGAAGGAATCGTGACTGCAGGCTGTGCAGGCGGTGTGCGTGTACTGAGCCAGATCCCGGTGCAGAGAGAAAATATGGCAGGACGCTCCTGTGAGGTGTTTTTTGAAGGACTGAAGGGCGGACATTCCGGCATTGAGATCAACAGCGGACTGGCAAATGCCAATGTTCTGATCGGAAGATTCCTGCAGATGCTCAAAGAAAAAATGTCCTATGGACTGGCTGAACTGGAGGGCGGTGCAAAGGACAATGTGATTCCAAAGGACGCAAAGGCCACTCTTTTGGTTGCAGAAGAACAGATGAAACTGGTGGAGGAAGTGCTTGCTGTATTCAACCAGCAGTTTGAAATAGAATACGGAGTCACAGAGAAAGAAGGAATTCTGAAGATGACCGCGGGTGAGATGACAGAGTGCCCGGTGCTGACCGAAGAATCTCTTGAGAAGGTGCTGACAGCGCTTGTCGTGATGCCAAACGGGGTACAGGCGATGAGTATGGATCTGCCGGGACTCGTAGAGACTTCCCTGAATATGGGAACCATTGTACTGACTGATGAGATGCTGGAACTTGGTTTCTCTGTCCGCAGTTCCGTGGTATCTGCCAAGAATCACACCGTTCGCAAGGTTGAGATGCTGACAAAAGCACTTGGCGGAACGACAGCATTGTCCGGTGCTTATCCGGCATGGCCATATGCAAGAAAATCCCCGCTGCGCGAGCTGTGTCTGGAGATTTATCGGAAACAGACCGGCAAAGAGATGCAGGTAGAAGTCATTCATGCAGGACTGGAATGTGGTATTCTCTCCGACAAGCTGGAAGGACTGGACTGCGTATCAATCGGACCGGATATGGTAGCGATTCACTCCCCGAACGAAAAGCTCAGCATCAGTTCCACTGCAAGAGTATGGGAATATCTGAAAGAAATCATTGCTGCACGATAAAAATGCGGAAGCATTTTTGTGATAGTGCGAACCAAACGACAGGCTAAATCTGGTTTACAGAAGAAGAAATGAATTGTATAATATGAAAGGCATGGAAGCGATGGAAGTGTCCGCTGCTTCCGTGTCAGACAGAAAAACAAAAGAGGGAGAAAAAGTATGCAAGCGATTTTTGAATCAATCAACAGTATTTTTGCGTTTATCGGGCCTCTGTCAGACTTTTTGTGGGATTTTCCTACGAACTTTGACTGGTATGCTTCGATACCGCTGCTCGGTAACTTTTCATTTGCCATCATCTTGCTGCTGGGATCTGGTATTTTCTTCAGCTTCAAGCTTGGCTTCATGCAGGTGACCTATTTCAAAAAGGGAATCAAGATCATGACAGAAAAGCGTACCGTTAAGACCGGTGTTTCACCGCTGGCAGCATTTCTGCTCAGCTCAGCGATGCGTGTCGGCCCGGGCAATATCATCGGTGTAACCGGTGCGATTGCAGTCGGCGGTCCGGGTGCAGTATTCTGGATGTGGGTATCTGCATTTTTCGGAATGGCAGTTGCCTATATGGAAGGTGTACTGGCTCAGATGTTTAAGGAAAAGAAGGAAGATGAGTTTGTAGGCGGACTTCCGTTCTACGGACGCAAGCTGGTCGGCAACAAGGTTGCAGTCGGTGTGTTCCTCTCAATCCTCTATATTCTGTACGCATTGTGCTGTCTGCCGGCACAGGGCTTCAACGTAGTTTCCTCAATCGGCAGCATGGCAGAGATCGTCACAGGAGCAGATATCGCTTCTGACTCTGCATTTTATTACATAGTTGGTGCAGTCATCGTGATCCTGACTGCAATGGTAGCGTTTGGCGGTATCCGCAAAGTTACCAAATGGACAGACAAGATGGTTCCGGTCATGGCAGTTCTTTATATCGCGACAGTACTGGTATTGATCCTGCTGAACATTGGCTCCGTTCCGTACTTCTTTGCTGCAGTATTCGGCGGCGCATTCAAGCCGGAGGCAGTATTCGGCGGTCTGTTCGGTACCGTACTGGCACAGGGCGTAAAGCGCGGTCTGATGTCCAACGAGGCTGGTCAGGGTACGATCACCATGTCTGCAGCAGCAGCAGATGCAAAGCATCCGTGTGAGCAGGGTGTGCTGGCATCAATCGGTGTATTCCTGGATACGATCGTAATCTGCACACTGTCTGGTTTTGTCGTAGTTATGGCACAGTGCTGGAACGGTGAGAATGCAGAGGCATGGATGGCTATGGATAAGCTTCCGAAGTTTTTGGAGTCAATCGCGACACTGACACCGGGTACAGCAGCCAACGCAGTAGTTACTTTCGTTGTAACACTTTGCTTCTGTCTGTTTGCCTATACTTGTCTGATCGGTATGATCAGCTTTTCAGAGATTGCAGCGAACCGTATCAGCACAAAGAGCAGCTTCATCAATACAGTTCGTATTATCGCACTGTTCGTAGCAGCTTTCGGTATCCTGTGCAACATCGCAGGTCTGGAGCTCGGCAACCTCTGGGCATTCTCAGACCTCGGCAATATCCTGATCGTTTACTTCAATATTCCGCTCGTATTCATCGGTGCGAAGTATGTATTCCGTGCGACAAAGCACTATAAGAAAAACGACGGTACACCGTTTACTTCTGAAGTGATCGGAAGAACCGATTGTACTTACTGGGATGAGGCAGCGAAGGAGAAGCGCTAAAATTTAAAAGCAGCAAAAGAATCTAAGGTGCAAAGTTTTTAGAAAAGCTTTGCACCTTTTTGCGTTGGATGTATAGTGAAAATATAAAAAAATCATAAAATTTCCTATAAATTTTCAGTGTTCTGACCATTGGACTTGCTTTCGTTCGGTGCTATAATACTGCCGACAGAAAAAGGAGGCATCATTTATGGAAATTTATCTTATCAGTATAGCAGTTGCACTGCTGGGCGGACTCTTAATGTCACGTCTTACCAAAAAACTGAACCTTCCGGCAGTAACCGGTTATCTGGTAGCAGGACTTCTGCTTGGACCGTATTGCCTTGGAAGACTAGGTGTCACAGGTCTTGGTTTTACAAGTATGGAGCAGGTGGAGATGTATCAGATCCTGACACAGACTGCACTTGGCTTTATTGCATTTACAATCGGAAACGAATTTCGTCTTCAGCAACTGAAAAGCATGGGAAAGAAGGCAATCACGATCGGTATCGTACAGGCAGTGGTGGCGACGATCGTGGTCGATCTGGCGCTGATCGCACTTCACTTTGCGTTTCCGCATATGATTTCGATCCCGTCAGCAATCACACTCGGTGCGATCGCATCAGCAACCGCACCAGCAGCGACATTGATGGTCGTTCGTCAGTACAAGGCAGATGGTCCGCTGACCAGACTTCTGCTGCTTGTAGTTGCAATCGATGACGCAGTCGGACTTCTGCTGTTTTCCATTTCCTTCGGTGTGGCAAATGCACTCGAGAATGGAAGCATCAGTGTAATGGGAGTGGTCGTAGAGCCGTTGCTTGAGATTGTTCTCTCCTTGCTGCTCGGCGCAGTGATCGGTCTGATTCTGGATCGTGTGGAGCTGTTCTTCCATTCCAGAAGTAAACGTATGTCCATTTCCGTTGCGTTCGTACTGCTGGCAGTCAGCCTGTCTATGGTAGAATTCGAGATTGGCGGTGTGCATATCGGCTTTTCACTGCTTCTGGTATGTATGATGGTTGGCTGTGTATTCTGTAACGTCTGCGATACGTCCGAGGAGTTGATGAACCGTGTGGACGGCTGGACTGTTCCGCTGAATATTCTGTTTTTCGTGATCTCAGGTGCAGAGCTGGATCTGAAGATCGTGGCCAACCCGGTAACGCTGCTGATCGGTGTCATCTATATCATTGCACGTTCGGCAGGTAAATACCTCGGAGCATACGGAAGCTGTAAGGCAACACACTGTTCCGATGCGATCACCAATCACCTGGGTATCACACTTTTGCCGCAGGCAGGTGTTGCGCTTGGTATGGCGATCACTGCGACACAGCTTTCCGATGGAGCACTGGTACGAAACGTAGTCCTGTTCAGTGTACTCGTATACGAGCTGGTTGGTCCGGCACTGACCAAACGTTCTCTGCTTCTGGCAGGCGAGATCAAGCCGGAGAACAAGACCAATGCCCGTACCGTCAACAAACCGAAAGAACCGATTCGGATCTGATACGAGCAAAATTTGGCAGCAGATGCATCTTTCGTAAAATAAAAGAACAAAAATCCTCAGTGAGCGCGTTTCACTGAGGATTTTTTTCGCGGTATTCTCTTGGTGTACATCGATAAAAACGCTTGAATTGCTGCGCATAGTAGCTTGGGTGGTCAAAGCCGCAGTCGTTCGCAATCTCTGCGATTGAGGCAGATGGTTTGGAACGCAGCAGTACAGCACTCTGCATCAGGCGGTACTTGAGCAGATATTGGATCGGTGATTCTTTGATCGTGCGTTTGAAACAGCGCAGGCACTCGCGCTCGCCAAGACCGACAGAGTCTGCGATCATTTTGAGGGTGAGCTGCTCTGTATAATGAAGCTGAATATATTCAAGCATTTTTTCAATGCGGCTGTCGTCCGTATGCTGTGCTGTATTTTGAAGATACAGCTGATCCTTTAACTGGGAAAAACAGAACAGCAGGATATGGGACAGCTGCTCACGAACGGTAAATTCGTAGGCAAAAGCTTCTTTTTGCATCGCATCGAAGGCCAACAGGAATGCATTTGTCACAGCAGGATCCGAACTTTGCAGAAGCTGGAACCCGGAGCAGGCCATCAGCGGCTGGAGATAGTTCAGATAAAAGGAAGACGTATTGCTTCCGGTCAGCAAAAGAGAAGAAAACACAAAGGACTGCAGTTCACCGTAGGAATCACTGGTGACAGAGTGAAGGACACTATTGTTCAGCACGACCAAAGTACCGGCAGTCAGGGCATATTCCTGCGATGGGATCAATACCTTCAGCGTTCCTTTCTTAATATAGATGATTTCCAGTTCCTCGTGCCAGTGCCACGGGATCATGTCTGCCGGCTGGTCCGTATGTGCAGACTCATAGGCGGCACAGGGGAATTCCAATGTCCCTTGCGGATACAATTCTTTCAGATCATGATTGGTAGTTAAAACACATTTTTGCAGTATCATTTCGTAGGGACTCCGTTTCTTTTGGATAATGACATTCTTAAATAGAAAACAATGATTATAAAGGCGGTTTTGTTATAGTATAGGTCGGTTTTTTAGTTGAGTCAATCGTATATTGGCGATATTATGATGAAAAGAAAAGCAGAAATGTCGGAACTATGAGCAAAGAACGACAGAACTGCATATACGACAGGAGGAGAAAGAAAATGTTTCAATTGTTGCTCGTGATCATTTATATATCGTTTATCAGTCTTGGACTGCCGGACTCGCTGCTTGGCTCGGCATGGCCGACGATGTATCCGCAGCTTGCAGTTCCGGTTTCCTATGCAGGAATCATTTCGATGATCATTGCGCTTGGCACGATCATTTCGAGTCTGCAGAGTGACCGCCTGACAAGACGTTGGGGCACCGGCAAAGTGACCGCAGTGAGCGTCGGTACGACTGCACTGGCACTGTTTGGATTTTCCATCAGCGGTTCATTCTGGCAGCTCTGCCTTTGGGCAATCCCGTATGGATTGGGAGCAGGCAGTGTCGATGCGTCTTTGAATAACTATGTGGCACTTCATTACAAGAGCAGACATATGAGCTGGCTGCATTGTATGTGGGGTATAGGTGCTTCGGTAGGACCGTATATCATGGGTTATATGATAACAGGAGGCGGAACGTGGAATAGCGGTTATCGCACAATCGCACTGCTTCAGATTGTACTGACGATCATTCTCGTATTCAGCCTTCCGCTGTGGAAAGAACGTCCGACCATTGGAGAAAACGGTGGAGAAGCTGCGGCAGAAGCTCTTTCCCTGAAACAGGTAGTCAAAATTCCGGGTGTCAAAGAAATTCTGCTTTGCTTTTTCTGCTATTGTGCGATCGAGAGCACAGCCGGCCTGTGGGCAAGCAGCTATCTTAATCTATACAAAGGGATTCCGGCGGAGACAGCAGCAGAGTATGCCAGTATGTTTTATATCGGCATTACACTCGGACGTGCATTCAGCGGTTTTGTTACCATGAAGCTGAATGATGTGCAGATGATCCGCTTGGGACAGGCAATCATCGGTGCAGGAATCGTGATCATTTTGCTGCCGCTCAGTGCAGAGATTTCACTGATCGGTTTTGTAATAGTAGGACTTGGCTGTGCGCCAATCTATCCGTGTATCATTCATTCGACACCGGATCATTTCGGTGCAGATAAGTCCCAGGCGATCATCGGCATACAGATGGCAAGTGCCTATGTGGGAACCTGTCTGATGCCGCCGATCTTTGGTTTGATCGCTAACCACATCACAGCAGCACTGCTTCCGCTGTATCTGCTGGCATTGCTGGTACTGATGTTCGTTATGCACGAACGACTGAATAAAAAAATGGAA
>CAZEPO010000033.1:0-14978 GCA_964514125.1 uncultured Lachnospiraceae bacterium | reverse complement strand
AAAGATGACGAGGTAAATTGCTATGTTTAATATGAATAACAAAAAACATCAGAGAATCGCAGCAGTGATCATTGTAGTTGTCATTGCAGCAATGGTAGTAGGCTCAATCCTGCCGTCACTGCTGTACTAATCAGACAGGTAGAGAGGAAAGCTATGCGTAACAGATTTTTTGTAGGAATGTTGGCAGCACTGATCTTGAGTACAGGATCTGTGGCTGCAGCAGGAGCAGCGTCAGATGAGGTGATCAGCGATGGTGTATTCATCGGGGAGCAGGATGTCAGCGGTATGACAGCGGAAGAAGCAGAAGCCTATGTCAGAAGTGCCGTGGAAGAGCTTGGCAAATCTCAGATCACACTTCAGATGGGAGAAGCACAGGTGACCAAAACCTGGTCTGAGCTGGGCCTAAAATGGAAAAACACCGATCTGATTCAGGAGATCAGTGAGTTGGGAACGACCGGCAATATTGTCCGTCGTTATAAGGAACAAAAGGATCTTCAGAACCAGAGTTCTCATTATGAAATCGAATATTCTTTGGATCAGGCAGCAGAAAAAGCATTTGTAGATTCTGTTTCTGATTACAATTCAGATCCGGTAGAAGGATCTGTTTATATGGGAGATGACGGCAATCTTCATGTAGAAGGCGGTACAGATGGTCTGACACTCAATGCAGAGGCGACGCTTGCGACACTGGAAGAGTACGTTTCGGACTATCAGGCGGGCGATGTGGTGCTTGAGGCATCCTATGACAGTGTTTCGCCGGTGCTGACAGCAGAAATGCTGAGTCAGATGACAGATGTGCTCGGATCAGCGACGACTGATTACTCAGCGTCCTCCTGGGGCAGAGCTAAGAATGTAGAAAATGGTACAGCCAAGATCAACGGCGCACTTCTGATGCCGGGAGAATCCTTCTCAGTGACGGCAGCAGTTGTTCCGTTTACACCGGATAATGGATATGAGCTTGCACCGTCCTATGAGAGCGGTCAGGTGGTTGACTCCTATGGCGGCGGTATCTGCCAGGTATCTACGACACTGTACAATGCAGTGCTCAAGGCAGAGCTTCAGATCGACAGCCGTTCCAATCATACGATGATCGTCAATTATGTGGATCCGTCCAAGGATGCTGCGATCGCAGAGGGTCTGATGGATCTTCAGTTTACGAATACACTGGATAATCCGATCTATATTGCCGGATCAGCATGGTCTGGCACACTGAATTTCCAGATTTTTGGAGTAGAGACACGTCCGTCCAACCGTTCGATCGAGTTTGTCAGCGAGACACTCAGTCAGACAGATCCGGCATCCAATATCAAGCTGGTTGCCAAGACGGATCAGAACGTCGGTTATCTGGCACAGGTACAGTCTCCACATCAGGGACTTTCCGCTGTTCTGTGGAAAAATGTTTATTATGATGGAGCACTTTCCGATACGATACAGGTCAACAGCAGCTATTATCAGGCGTCCCCTGCTATCTATGAGGTCGGTATTGTGACCAGCAATCAGGCACTTTCTTCAGCACTCAATACAGCAATTGCGTCCAATAACCTGACGCAGGTACAGCAGCTGATCGCCAATGGTGTTCAGACCGAGGCACCGGAAACGGATCCGCCACAGACGGACGCACCGCAGACGAATCCGCCGCAGACAGATGCACCGCAGACGAATCCGCCGGACAATATAGAGTATGATCCTCCAGAGGAAACAGTCGTGAATCCGGATGGTTCCATTACGATCATTGAATAGAAGAAACAGATGACAGAAGAAGGGAGGTGCGGCAGTGCGTATCGGCAAACTGGCAGAACCAGTGCAGAAGCGTTCGGTTCTGCGTCAATTACAGACAGACAAAAATCAGGCGGACCGCCTCTACGGTACGGATTGTGTCCGCATCGGCTCCCTGGTACTCACAGCAGCAGACCGTGTTCCGTGCAGCAATGCTGCGTTGGAACGGAGCGTGCAGAATGCGTTTGTCAGTCTTTGGGCAGCAGGAGCAGAGCCGCAGCAGCTGCTGGTGCAGGGTATCCTGCCTGCGGACTATGAAGAAGCACAGCTGCAGGCGGACATGAAGCGGATCCGAAAAGCTGCACAGCAGACAGCAGTCAGCGCCGGTCAGATCGAGGTCTCAGCTGAGGTACAGACACCGCAGTATTTCATCAATGGAATTGGACAGGCACTGCAGGAAGAGCAATTCCTGCGTCCGGGTCAGGAACTGCTGGTTACCGGCTGGATCGCACTTGGCGGAACTGCATTGCTTGCAGAGCGATATGAAAGTGAACTTCAGAAGCGATATCCATTTTCGCTGATCGACCGGGCCAAAGAATTTGAGAAACTGACCGCGGCGGCCAGAGACGCACGAGCCATTACCCACTTCGGTGCAGCACCGATGCATGCCCTCGGACAGGGCGGTATTTTTGGAGCACTCTGGGAAATGGCAGAACGTGCAGGTGTTGGACTGGAAGTGGACCTGAAGAAAATTCCAATAAAACAGGAGACCGTAGAGCTGTGTGAGTATTTTGATATCAACCCTTATGAGTTTTATTCCGCCGGTGCACTGCTGGTGGGAACTGATCAGGCGGAGGCGCTGGGAGACTGGCTGCACAGTCAGGGGATTGAGTCCTGTGTGATCGGCAGGGTGACTGACGGCAGAGAACGCAGGATTCACAACGGAGAAGACTGCCGGTTCCTCGACCGCCCCAGACAGGATGAGTGGTTCGCGAAGCTGATACACAGTTAAACGTCTTTGATGAACACGAAAAGGAGTATATTATGAGAGAACAGATTTTGACATTCCTGGAAAAAAACAGCAAGATCGACTTGCAGGAGCTGGCAATCTTGTTAGGCTCCAGTGAAGAGGTGATCGCAAACGAAGTGGCTCAGATGGAGAAAGAGCAGATTATCTGCGGCTATCATACCCTGATCGACTGGGATAAGACTTCTTCTGAAAAAGTAAATGCTTTGATCGAGGTGCGCGTGACACCGCAGAGAGGACAGGGCTTTGATTCCATCGCAGAGCGCATTTACAATTATCCGGAGGTGACTTCCGTATATCTGATCTCCGGTGCATATGATCTTCTGGTTATGCTCGAAGGCAAATCTTTGCGTGATGTATCTGCGTTTGTCAGCGATAAGCTCTCGACACTGGATTCCGTACTCAGTACAGCGACCCATTTCGTTTTGAAAAAATACAAAGACCATGGTACGATCATGGGCAAAAAAGTAAAAGATGAAAGGATGTTGATGACGCCGTGAGAAATCCATTATCTCAAAAAGTAGTGACGATCAAGCCGTCCGGCATCCGTAAATTTTTTGATATTGCAAGTGAGATGGAGGATGTTATCTCACTTGGTGTGGGCGAGCCGGACTTCGATACACCGTGGCATATTCGTGATGAAGGTATCTATTCTCTGGAAAAGGGACGTACCTTCTATACCTCCAATGCGGGTCTGATGCCGCTGCGTGAGGAGATCAGCCGTTATCTGAAACGCAGATGCAATCTGACTTATGATCCGAAAACTGAGGTGCTGGTGACGGTCGGCGGCAGCGAGGGTATCGACCTTGCACTGCGTGCGATGCTGGATCCGGGTGACGAGGTGCTGATCCCGGAACCGTGTTATGTTTCCTATCTGCCGTGTGTGCAGCTGGCAGGCGGTGTTCCGGTGACCATCCAGCTCAAAGAAGAAAATGAGTTCCGCCTGACGAAGGAGGAACTGCTGGAGAAGATTACAGACAAGACCAAGATCCTCGTGCTTCCGTTCCCGAACAATCCGACCGGTGCGATCATGCGCCGTGAAGATCTGGAGGCAATCCGGGATGTGATCATCGAGAAGGATCTGTTTGTACTCTCAGATGAAATCTATTCCGAGCTGACCTATCAGGAAGAACACGTATCTCCGGCAAGCCTTCCGGGCATGTGGGAGCGTACACTGACGATCAATGGTTTTTCCAAGGCATATGCGATGACCGGATGGCGTCTCGGTTATATCTGTGGACCGAAAGAAATCGTAAAGCAGATGACCAAAATCCACCAGTTTGCGATCATGTGTGCACCGACGACCAGCCAGTATGCGGCTGTGGAGGCGCTGCGCAACGGTGACAATGATGTGAAGCAGATGCGGGAAGCATACAATCAGCGCAGAAGATTTCTGATGCATGCATTCGAAAAGATGAATCTTCCGTGTTTTGAACCGTTTGGAGCATTTTATGTATTTCCTTGCATCAAGAAATTTGGCATGACATCAGAAGAATTTGCAATGAAGTTCCTGGAAGAAGAGCATGTGGCAGTCGTGCCGGGTACGGCATTCGGCGAATGCGGAGAAGGCTTCCTGCGTATTTCCTACGCATATTCGATCGAGGAGCTCAAGGTAGCGTTGGCAAGACTGGAGCGATTCGTCAAACGTCTGGAAGAAGCCTGATCGCAGAGAGGGCGGCAGCGGACTTGTGTCTGCTTTAGAATAGAAATGAATGGTGAAATCAGGTGGTATGTGATAAGCGCATACCACTTGTTCTTTGTAGCTCAAAATCATTGACTTGTGTTGAAATTACAGGCACAATAGTATCAGAAAAAGCACTTTTCAAAGAAAGGATAGAAGATGGCAAAGTTAAACATTGTATTATATGAACCGGAAATTCCGGCAAATACAGGCAACATTGGAAGAACCTGCGTAGCGACCGGTACAAGGCTGCATCTGATCGAGCCGCTCGGCTTTCATCTGACCGAGAAGGCAGTCAAGCGTGCAGGCATGGATTACTGGCCGCAGCTGGACGTGACCCGCTATATCAATTATCAGGATTTTCTGGAGAAAAATCCGGGCGCGAAGATTTATATGGCAACGACCAAAGCACAGAAGGTTTATACAGAAGTCAAGTATGAGCCGGACTGCTATATCATGTTCGGAAAAGAGAGTGCCGGAATTCCGGAAGAAATTCTGAAAGAAAATCCGGATACAGCGGTACGGATTCCGATGGTCGGAGATACCCGTTCACTGAATCTGGGAAATTCTGCTGCGATCATTTTGTATGAGGCGCTGCGGCAGAATGGATTTGAACAGATGAAGCTGCAGGGAAATCTGACCCGATACGAATGGTAGGGTAGGACAGCAGTTTCGTCATCAGATGTATATACGGTGGTCTGTGGCTTTGCTGGCGGAAGGCGGCAGTGTGTATGAGACAGAACAGATTAGAAAACAGGGATAGGAGCATATTATGGAGTTACCACAGGAGTTCCTTGTCCGTATGCAGGAAATGCTGGGCGAGGAATATGAAGCATTTTTAAAAACCTATGAGAATCCGCGTCAGTTTGGACTCAGGGTAAACCGACTGAAGATAAATGCAGAAGAATTTTGCAAGCGTGCAGGCAATTCTGCTTTTTCAAATAAAGATACGGAGCAGGACGGGGAAGAACCGATGTTTCATCTGAGGCCGATTCCGTGGACAGACAATGGATTTTCTTATGAACGGGACGATGCACCGGCAAGGCACCCGTTTTATCATGCAGGACTGTATTATCTGCAGGAGCCGAGTGCGATGACACCGGCACAGATCCTGCCGGTCGAGCCGGGAGATCATGTGCTGGATCTGTGTGCAGCGCCGGGCGGCAAGGCGACAGAGCTTGCGGCCAAGCTGCAGGGAAAAGGGCTGCTGGTAGCCAATGAGATCAGTGCTTCCAGAGCAAAGGCATTGCTGAAAAATCTCGAAGTGTTCGGCGTAAAAAATTCCTTTGTGACCAACGCGGTTCCTGTGAAGCTGGCAGACCAGTTTGAGGAGAGTTTCGACAAGATCCTGGTCGATGCACCGTGCTCCGGCGAGGGGATGTTCCGCAAGGATATCGCCAATGCCAAGGCATGGAGTCTGGACAAAGTAGAGGACTGTGCGAGAATCCAGCGAGATATTACACAGCAGGCAGTCCGAATGCTGAGGCCGGGCGGACTGATGCTTTATTCGACCTGTACATTTTCGGCAGAAGAAAATGAGGGAACGATCGCCTATTTGTTATCCACCTGTCCGGAGATGGAGCTTGTGGATATTTCTATGCAGGAAGGCTTCTCCTGTGGAAAACCGCAGCTTCTGGAAGGGCTGAAGAAAAATCTGGGCGAAGATTTCCTGGGCAAGGTACAGAATAAATATGGCAGTCAGGGGGACATAGTACAGGGACAGAGCGGTTTTGTATCGGAGACAGCACAGGAACTCTGGAAGCAGGGAATCCTGCAGGGTGAAACATCGATGGAACAGAAGTGGGAGCAGCTCTCCAAATGTGTTCGTATCTTCCCACATCATATGAACGGTGAGGGACATTTCATTGCCCTTTTGAAAAAACGCGGCGAACTGCCTGGTGTACACAAAAAAGTGACCCGGAAGGGCGGTCGGCCGACCAGAGACGACGAAAAAGCATTGCTGGAATTCATGAAGGACGTCACGATGGAATGGTCGATGGAGCAGATCGAGGTATACAAAGGACAGGTGTATTTTATTCCGTCACCGCCGGATATCCGCGGAAAAATCCCATTTCTGCGAAACGGTCTGTATCTGGGCGAGATCAAAAAAGGGCGGTTTGAACCGTCACAGTCTTTTGCAATGGCATTGAAGGGCTGCGCATCGGATTGGGATCTGGCAGATACAGCTGGAAATGATGAAGTGCAGATGAAACGTGACACAGCGGGAGAAGAGCAAAACGCAGAGTATGCATCAATCCTGAATTTCGACTGGCGTGACGAGCGGGTGCGCCGTTATCTGTGCGGTGAGACGATCGATGCAGATGATAAACATCCGGTACGTACAAAAGGCTGGCAGCTGGTCTGCGTCAATGGCTATCCGCTGGGCTGGGGCAAACTGGTCAACGGAACGCTGAAGAACAAGTATCATCCGGGCTGGAGAATGCAGGTGTAAGAGCATCGAAACTAAAATTTATGTAAAAAATGCAAATAAAAATAGTAAAGAATGTTAATAAATACAAAAAAGTTGTTGAATATAACTCGAAAATGTGATAAAATTTTGTATAAATTGGTTAGTCTGACTTTCCGAGGGAGGGATAAGAAAAGAAAACAGTCAGAAAAATGCTCAAGAAAATTATAATCTTTGAGGACAAGATGTAAATGGCAGTTAACCAAAAAACTAATAGAAAAGCAGGTGAATGATTTTGAAGACAAAAAAATCTTTTTTTAGGACGATAGAGCCATATCTCTATATACTTCCTATTATGATACTCTTTATTATGTTTGTGTTCTGGCCGTTTGTGAAGACGATTCAGCTGAGTTTTACAAGAACCACACCGCTCGGTCAGGTTGCAGAGTATGTCAAATTAGACAACTACATCAATATTTTTACAGATGGAACATTTGTTAACAGTTTGCTCGTTACATTGAAATTTGCAGTTTTGCGAGTAATTTTCTCGATCGGCATCGGATTTATCCTTGCGATCATCTGTTCAGAAAAAATCAAAGGAAAAGGTTTTTTCAGTACAGTATATGCACTGCCGATGGCTATTTCTGCATCTGCAGCAGCTGTAATCTTTATGTTCATTTTCCACAGCTCACTTGGTATTTTGAATAAAGTACTCGGAACACACATCGGATGGCTGACAGATCCGAAGTATGCACTGACTGCAGTTACGATCGTAAGTGTATGGATGGCGATCGGTCTGAACTTCATCTATATGACAGCAGCGATCAAGGGTGTTTCGGCAGAGCTTTATGAAAGTGTTGCTTTGGATGGTGCGAATTTCTTCCAGAAACACTGGAATGTTACAATTCCGGCAATCTCTCCGACACTGTTTTTCCTTCTGATCATCAATGTGATCAACGCTGTACAGGCTTATGCTGAGGTTAAGATGATGACACAGGGAGGACCTGCAAACAGCACGAACGTTATCGTATATGAGATTTATCAGGAAGCGTTTATCAACAGCCGTTTCGGTGTTGCTTGTGCCGAGTCTGTCATTCTGTTCATGATCTTGATCGTTTTGACAGCAATCCAATTTAGATTAGAAAAGAAGGTGACCTACTGATGAAAGAAAAACCATATATTAAAGTTATAATGTATCTGCTGAATATTCTGTTCGCGGTGCTTATCATTATACCGGTCGTATACTGCTTTAACGTAAGTATGATGGACCTGAAGGAAGTATACAAAGGTCAGTTTTGGCCATCTCATTTTACACTCGAGAATTACAAAAGAGCTATTGAACTGGCACCGTTCTTTACATTTATCAAGAACTCTCTTATCGTGTCAGGTGTGATCACTGTTGGACAGGTAGTGACAGGTGCACTTGCAGCTTATGCATTTGCAATGATGGATTTCAGAGGCAAAAAAGGTCTTTTCTATGTTATGCTTGCAACGATGATGATTCCGTCACAGGCGATCATTATCGCAAACTATCTGACAATCGCGAACTGGGGTATGCGTAATACATATGCAGCACTGATCCTTCCGAACGTTGCAACTGCTTTCGCAGTATTCAACATGCGTCAGGCATTTCTGTCCCTTCCGAAAGAACTGAAGGAAGCTTCCGAGATTGACGGATGTGGTAATTTCAAATTCCTCTATACAGTAGGTATTCCGCTTATCAAGCCGTCACTTGGTGCACTTATCATTTATGTATTCCTTCAGAGCTGGAACTACTACTTATGGCCGCTTCTCGTAGTCGACAGTGTAGATATGAGAACGGTTCAGATCGGTCTTGGTATGCTTCAGGGTGCTGAGTCAACCGACTTCAGACCGGTTATGGCAGGTGCGATGATCATCCTGATCCCATCTATCCTGGTATTCATCATTGGACAGAAGCAGATGATCAGCGGACTGACAGCAGGTGCTGTTAAGGGTTAAGGTATCACTAACTATGTAAAAGTCCGGCCAAGCCGGATTAAATAAGGAGGATATAACATGAAAAACAGAAAAAGTATGGCAATGCTTTTAACAGGTGCAATGGTAGCAGCAATGGCTATGCCGTGTGCATCCAATGCAGCAGAGAAGACACAGATTACTCTGTGGCATGCAATGGGCGGAGTAAATGGTGAGACTCTCGCTTCTATCGTTGAGGATTTCAATGCATCTCAGGACGAGATCGAAATCGTAGCTGAGTATCAGGGAAACTATGATGATACAATCACAAAACTGAAAGCAGCTATGCAGAGTAATGCAGGTCTTCCGGATATCTGCCAGATGTATGACGTAGGAACAAAGTTCATGTACGATTCAGGCTCTGTTATCCCGGTAGAGGATATGTTCGAGACAACAGGATATGATGCAAGCACAGTTATGGATGTTATTACCAGCTACTATACAGTAGAAGGCAAACAGTACGCAATGCCGTTCAACGTATCTACACCGATGCTTTACTACAACAAAGAAGCATTCGAAGCAGCAGGACTGGATCCGGAAGTAGCACCGACAACATATGACGAAGTTCTTGAGTTCTCCAAACAGATCGTAGAGAGCGGAGCAGCACCGGTTGGTTATTCTCAGGCTATTTACGGATGGTACCTTGAGCAGCAGCTCGCAGGTCTTGGCGTAACATATGGTAACAACGACAATGGTCGTTCCGCAGCAGTTACAGCAGCTGATTTCGATCAGAACGGCGGCGGCGTAAAAGTATTCCAGATGTGGAAAGATCTCTATGATTCAGGATACTTTGAGGACTATGGTACAACAACAGCTGATACACAGACAGCATTCTTCTCTGGTCAGGTAGCTATGATCATCGACTCAACAGCTATCGTTAAAAATGCTCTGAATTCTGCTTACTTCGAAGTAGGAACAGCATATCTGCCGAGAATCGAAATGAACGAAGAAGGCGGCGTTATCATCGGTGGTGGTTCTCTCTGGCTTCTGGATACAGGCGACACAGAAAGAGAAGAACTGGCTTGGAAATTTGTTGAGTACATGACAAATGCAGAAGTACAGGCAAAATGGTCCATGGGTACAGGATACTTCGCAATCAACGAAGCAGCATATGAGCTGGATGAGATGAAAGCATTCCTTGAAGAGTATCCGCAGTTTGCAACAGCAGTTAACCAGCTGAAAGATTCACCGGTAAATGCAAATACAGCAGGTGTTCTTTCTGGTGTACAGACAGAATCCCGTCTGAAATTTAATGAAATTATGCCGCAGGTATATTCTGGTGACATCACACCGGAAGAAGGTGTAGAGCAGCTTGCAGCAGCTGTAAACGCAGCAATCGAAAACTACAATGCATCTACAGGACAGTAAATAATTATTGTTCCATAATAATCAAGAACTCGCTGCTTGCAGCGAGTTCTTTGATTTAATAAAAATAAATGAAAGGACAAAATATGGGAATTATAGGATATTACAATTCGATCATGGAATATTTTCACACACTGACTATGGGCACAACTTTATTCCGACTGGTACTGGCTATGATACTGGGAGGTGTTATTGGTGTGGATCGTGGTATGAAAAAAAGAGTTGCCGGTGTAAAAACACATATGATCGTATGTATGGGTGCAGCTCTTGTCATGATGACCGGAGAGTATATTCGTTTGTATTCGAATGGTGCAGGTGTCGGTGATACAGCAAGACTGGGAGCACAGGTTGTCAGCGGAATCGGTTTCCTTGGAGTTGGAACAATCGTGGTGACGGGACAGAAGCATGTGTCCGGACTTACGACGGCAGCCAGCCTTTGGACGTCGGGCTGTATTGGACTTGCGACTGGAATCGGATTTTATAGTGGAGCATGCTTTACAACACTTGGTATCATCGTAATCTTCCGACATGGAAAGCTTCTTGAGGCATATGCTGAGTCTCATTCCAATACATATGAAGTCTATATGGAATTTGAAAATGAAGACAAGATGGAAGAAGCGATCAAAGAATTAAAAGATAAGGATATCAGTGTTTCTGGTGTCATTATCATCAAGAAGAAGAGTAAGACAACAAGTGTGGTAGTTCAGGCGACACTGGAAGCAGCAAGATGGAAAACGAGAGCAGCAGTATTCCGCGAGACCTGTGAGCAGGATGGTGTAATTTCTGTAAAAGAAATCTAACAATGAGCAGAAGCGAATAAAAACAGCGGTGGCTATGCAGAAGACATAAAATACTGCTGTTTTTATGCAGATGCTCAGAAAAGATACAGCATTGGCTATTGAATAGAATGTACTTAATAAAATACAAAAAAATAAAAAAGAACACTTGCAATATTAAAGATACAGTGATATACTGAACAAGCTGAAACGATGCGTGGCTCAGTTTGGTAGAGCGCTGCGTTCGGGACGCAGAGGTCGCAGGTTCAAATCCTGTCGCATCGATTTCCTATGAGAATGCCGAAAATGTTGAGAAATCAATGTTTTCGGTATTTTTTTGATTATTGCAATGCTGATTTCAAATGATCCGAAATGCAGGCTTCGAATTTTCAAAAATATGAGAAATCTCATATAAAATACAATAGGATGCTGTTATAATAGAGAAAATTTGAGTGTGGGAGGAAAATATCATGAAACAAAAGATGGAAAAGATTTCCATTCTGGCTTTGTCCATGCTGCTGCTGTCGACTTATTCCATATCGGCTGCAATGCCGGCGATGGAACAGTACTATACCGGTTATTCCAGAGCTGCAGTAGAACAGCTCGTTTCAATCTCGTCCTTTGCGATGATGATCGTGATTCTGCTGCATACATGGATCTGTCGTTTCCTGAGCCAGAGAAAAAGTATCACAATTGGTATTATTCTGATCGTGGCAGGCGGTACCGCTCCGATCTTTGTGCAGGATTATACATTTGTATTTGCAGCGCGCGTATTGATGGGCTGTGGTATCGGTCTGATCAATCCGCTTGCGATCAATATGATCAATGAGCGCTATGATGGAAAAGAACGGGCAGATCTTCTCGGTTATCGAAGCTCCGCAGAAGTGTTGGGCAATGCAGTTCTGACCTTTCTCGCAGGTATTCTGTTGGCATTTGGCTGGACAAAGACATTTCTCGTCTATCTTGCAGCGATTCTCGTTTTGATTCTGTATTACTGTTTTGTCACTCCGGGCAAAACAAAAACAGCAGAAACAGAAACTGAGACAAAAGGCGGACTGGCAGAGACGAAAGGCTATAGAGGCTTTTTGCTCAGTACCTTTGCACTTGGCTTTTTGACGATTACGATCAATAACTGTGTGACACTGCGTATTCCAACTGTTACACTGGAACGCGGTCTTGGCACAGATACACAGTCCAGTATGGTACTCAGTGCAATGATGATCATGGGAATCGTCGCAGGAGTGATCTTCGGTAAGCTGACACAGCTTTTGAAGAATCAGATCATGTCTGCGTTCCTTTTGATCCTGGGTGTCAGTCTGCTGCTTCTGGCAGGCTCCCAGCATATGTCTGTATTGATCGTGGCAGCGATGGTCAATGGACTTGCATATAATACGCTGGCTACGATTATTTTTCATCGCGTATCAGTCAGACTGCCGCAGAATATCATGCATATCGGTACGACCTGCGGACTGGTAGGCTGCAACCTCGGTGCATCTGCGTGTCCTTACCTGATGGGCCTGATCGGACTCGCAAATGACAGCGCACATATGCCGTTTGTAGTATATGGTGTGTTTGTGATCATCCTTGGAATTGTAGTATTTTGGCAGAGCAGAAAATAAAACTTGATAGAAAATCAAAAATGGTGAGAAATCCGCATAGTGGATTCTCACCATTTTTTTGCAGCTTATTGAGATACCGTCTGAACCGAGAGAAGCTGTTCATACAGCATCCGGTCACTCATCATCAACTGATGGCCGGAAAGTACCTTGTCGAAGGAAAATTGCTTCAGACCGTCCAAGAGCTGCTGATGCTTGTCTGAATAGTATACAGGCGGTTCCGGCTGAAGATCTTCATAATGGATATCACCGAGGAAAATACAGGATTCTTCCGGAATATAAGCAACGGCACAGTCATCGCTGTGTGAATTGCCGATTGCCTTGAGGATTACCGTTCTGCCGCCCAGATCGATCGTCAGCTCATTATTGTACAGGACAGAGGCCGAAGCAATACGGATCTGAGATTTGTCTGGATACTCATCGTTGATGTGAGGATAGGAAAAAGCGAGATCTTCGCCAGTCTGAATTCTTTGCTTCATCGCTTCGTCGGTCCAGCTCCAGGTCTGCATTTGCTTGAGATAGTCGTTGGTCCTGGCAGTAGCAAATGAAGTCACATTTTTCAGATGAGCCAGTCCATAGGTGTGATCCCAGTGCCAGTGAGTGAGTGCACACAGATCCGGGAGCGGGAGATGATGTCTGCGCAGCTGCTGCAGAAACAGTTCGACGTGGCGTCCGCTGGCTCCGGAATCGAGCATCATTGTATGACGGTCACCGATGACAAGACCGATCGTGCACCAGTCATTCTGCTCATAGTGCGGCATATAGTATAAACGGTCCGAGACCTTGATCAGATTCAGATTGATTTTTGGCATAGATTACCTCCGCTATTTTAAAGATTTTGTGTCTATTATAACACAATTCTTGCATCTGGGACTAGCCGTCGCGCCAGCGACTTGGTACAATAAGAGAAAGAGCATGTGTGCGAAAGAAACAGCAAAGGAGAAAAACAAATGAAATTATTATTCAGACAAAGACTTTTTTCATGGTTTGACAGCTACGATATTTTTGATGAATCCGAAACGACAGTATACAAAATAAAAGGTCAGATGGCCTGGGGACACTGCCTGAAAATCTTCCGTCCGGACGGCCGTGAGGAAGGTATGGTCAAACAGAAAGTACTGGCGATGTTCCCGACCTTTGAACTCTATGAAGGCGATCGGCATATGGGACATGTCAGAAGAGAATTTACGCCCTTCAAACCAAGTTATGAGATCGATTTCAACGGCTGGCATGTGAAAGGCAGCTTTATGGAATGGGATTATACGATCACAGGTGCAAACGGTGAACGGATTGCAACAATCTCAAAAGAACTGTTCCATATGACCGATACCTATGTGATGGATATTGTGGATCCAAAAGATGCGCTGTATGTGCTGATGTTCGTATTGGCGATCGATGCAGAGAAATGTTCAAGAAAGTAATGGCTGTACAAAGAAATGAAGCTGAAAGACAAACTTCCGACCATGACAGAAGAAGAGCAGCTGAAGCTGCTGGCAACGAACGGTATGCTCGTAAAACGGCCGATCGTGGTGAATGGAGAAGTGGTGCTGACAGGATTCAAGGAAGCAGAGTGGGAGGAGAAGCTGAGCTAATCGAATAGAGAAGAAAAATACTAAGATAAGGGCATCGAACGAAAGGGCGATGTCCTTTTTTGGTGAAAAATGTCAGTGTAGATGAGTGGATTTGAAAGTGCTATTTATCGTGTGAAAAGTGCTATTTATCGTGTCGACGCACATAAAAACAAAAAATGTGGTATAAAGAATGCGTAGGTGTTGGTTGGTGCAGGGAAATAAAAAATGGTTATAAAAAGTAACCGGACAGTATCAATATCTGTCTTCAAGATGGAACCATACAGTTACGCAAGAATGTATTTTGAAAGAAAAATGAGATGATTGGATTGGAATAATGTATACGCATTAGGAAAGAAAGGTATTTATGAATTTAGTTATTAACAAAACACACTATTTCCAATTTGTTTTCAGGAATATGTGCTGCATTTTCGATTATATAGAAGCAGCTATGATCGATACCATAAAGAATATATTTCTATAGATTGTATTACTAACGGAATAAAAGCAGCCAAAATAGTCTATCTGAGAACAGCACTCAATATAGGAATTGGTAAAGCAGAGCAAAATTTTCAATAAGTAAAAAATGTCCGGCAATGAAGTGGAAGATAGCAATACATCATGATGGATATGTTTATCCGTGCTGTTCACCAGTCGTTTTTGAAACGGAGTTACGAATAGGTAATATAAGGAAACAATCGATGGATAAAATTATTCATGATATTGAAAATAATGGATTGCTATACATAGGAAAGAAGGCTTAAATTAGCAGAAATGTATTAGAAAAAATACAAAAATACAAAAAAGAATACTTGCAATACTGAGAA
>CAZEPO010000032.1:0-15164 GCA_964514125.1 uncultured Lachnospiraceae bacterium | reverse complement strand
ATGAAGACACTTGTTTTGGCTGAAAAACCGTCTGTGGGGCGTGATATTGCGCGGGTACTGCACTGTCAGCAGAAGGCAGACGGCTATATAGAAGGAAAAGAATATATAGTGACCTGGGCGCTGGGGCATCTGATCGAGCTGCAGGCTCCGGAAGGATATGACAAAAAATACAAAGAATGGAAAATGGAAGACCTGCCGATCATGCCGGAAAAGCTGCTGACGGTCGTGATTCCGCAGACGGGCAAACAGTACCGCAAAGTGCAGGCACTGCTTGGCAGAAAGGATATCTGCAGTGTGGTGATCGCTACAGATGCCGGTAGAGAAGGCGAGCTGGTTGCACGCTGGATCCTGCAGAAGGCAGGCTGGAAGGGCAGCTGCAAGCGGCTCTGGATCTCATCGGTGACAGATAAGGCGATCCGGGAAGGCTTTGCGCAGCTGAAAGATGCAAAAGAATACGAAAATCTGTTCCGGGCAGCGGTTTCCCGCGCGGAGGCAGACTGGCTGGTGGGACTGAATGCTACAAGAGCACTGACCTGTAAGTATAATGCACAGCTGTCCTGCGGCCGTGTGCAGACACCTACTTTGGCTATGATCGCTAAGCGTGAGGAAGAGATCCGGCAGTTCAAGCCGCAGAGCTATTATACGGTTCAGGCAGAGTGCGTGTGCAGGCAGCAGGGAAAAACCGCAGTACAGGGTGGTGCCGGTGCAGGAATCGGCAGGGATCCACAGATCCGCTTCCAGTGGAAGGATACAAAATCCGGCAGCTGTCGTACCTTTTCAAAGGAACGGGCAGAAGAACTGAAAAACGCATTGATGAATTCCGAGTTAACGATCCGCAAGGTGGATAAGAAAAAGAAGAAAACCTATGCGCCGCTGCTCTATGATCTGACCGAGCTTCAGCGGGACTGCAGCCGCAGGTTCGGGTATTCGGCAAAGGAGACGCTGAATATCATGCAGCGGCTGTACGAGAATCACAAGGTTTTGACGTATCCGCGTACCGATTCGCGCTATCTGACTTCGGACATCGTGCCGACCTTGAAGGAGCGCATTGATTCCTGCGGTGTTGGTCCGTACCGTCAGATTGCAGCCAAGGTGAAGAACCGCAGCTTTGCAGGCAGTCTTTCTTTTGTAAATAATGCAAAGGTTTCGGATCATCATGCGATCATTCCGACCGAGGAAGTGCCGGAGCTGACGCATATGACGATCGACGAACGCAGGGTGTATGATCTGGTTGTCCGGCGTTTTCTGGCGGTTCTGTATCCGCCGTTTGAATATGAAGAAACGGTTTTGACTGCGGAGTTGATAGATTGTACAGGGATTGAATTGGCAGCCAGAGGCAAGGTCGTACTTTCTTTGGGCTGGAAGGAAGTGTACGGAGATCTGACCGAGGATACAGAGGAAGCCGAAGAAGAACTGAAGGAGCAGCTTCTGCCGAGTGTTTCAGAAGGACAGCGGATCAGAGTGACATCTGTGATCAGCCGCGAGGGCAAGACCAAACCGCCGGCACGTTTTCAGGAAGCAACGCTGCTCTCAGCGATGGAAAATCCGGTCCGCTATCTGGAGAGCGGTGATCGTGCACAGGCAAAAACGCTGACCGAGACAGGCGGACTCGGTACGGTGGCAACGCGGGCGGATATCATCGATAAGCTTTTTGGAAGCTTTCTGATGGAGAAAAAGGGGCAGGAAATTTATCTGACGGCTAAGGGACGGCAGCTTCTGCAGCTGGTTCCGGAAGAACTCAAAAAGCCGGAACTGACTGCTGACTGGGAGATGAAGCTGGCGAAGATTGCATCCGGCTCCATCCGTAGAGACCGTTTTATGCAGGAAATCCGCAGCTATACGCTGGAGCTGCTCGGAGAGATTCAGACACAGGAGGGCAGCTACCGCCACGAAAATATGACCAACAAAAAATGCCCGCAGTGTGGCAAGCGTCTGCTGGCGGTTAATGGCAAAAATGCAAAGCTGCTCGTATGTCAGGACAGAAACTGTGGTTATCGCGAGACACTGTCGCGCACCTCGAATGCGCGCTGTCCGGTCTGCCACAAGAAGATGGAGCTTTCCGGAACTGGAGAGAAGGCCGCATTTTTCTGCAGCTGCGGATACAAGGAGCGGCTGGATAAGTTTAAAGAGAGAAGACAAAAAGAAGGGAAAGGTGTGACGAAGCGGGATGTGAATGCTTATCTGAAAAAACAGCAGAAGGAAGCATCTGAACCGCTGAATAATGCCTTTGCTGCAGCACTTTCCGGACTGAAGCTGTAGAAAATGCAAAATTTGCGCTCAGAGTTATTTTTAAATAAAGAACAGGACAAAAAATGAGGATTGTTTTCGCAATAATTCACTTGTGCTTCTATGAGGAACATAGTAAAATATACAGCAGAATATGGAGTTTTGGGTGAATTTTTGCAAAAAAATTAGTAAATATAGTCAGAAATAACAAGAACAGACAAAGTGATGGAGATGGTTTTTAGAATATGAAAAAATTGTTGTTTGTTTATAACCCAAAATCAGGAAAGGGACAGATTAAGTTCCACCTTTCCGCCATTCTTGAAGTTTTTGCAGCAGCAGGATATGACATTACCGTTTACCCGACCAAAAGCGTGCTTGACGGCTGTCAGGCAGTGCAGGAGAGAGCAGGAGAGTTTGACCGCATTATCTGCAGCGGCGGCGACGGTACACTCGATGAGGTTGTGACCGGACTGATGCACAGCGGATACAGACGTACGATTGGCTATATTCCGGCCGGCAGTACGAATGATTTTGCAGTCAGCATCGGTATTTCCAGACATATGGAACAGGCAGCGCGGGAAGCGGTGAGTGATGAGATTTTTGCCTGTGATATCGGACGGTTCAACGATGATTACTTTGTATATGTGGCAGCGTTTGGCGTATTTACTTCTGTTTCCTATCAGACAGATCAGGAACTGAAAAATGTGCTTGGTCATGCTGCCTATATCGTAGAAGGGGTCAAACAGGTAGGCAGCTGGAAAAGCTATTCGATGAAGATTGAGAGTGAAGAATTTTCCGATGAAGGCAAATTCATCTATGGTATGATCTCCAATTCCAATTCAGTGGCCGGGATCAAAGGACTTCCGGGCAAAAATATCGAGCTGAATGATGGATATTTTGAGGTAATGCTGGTGCGCGAACCGCAGAATCTGACAGATTTTCCGGAAATCGTTGCCGCACTTTTAACGCAGGATGAGGCGAGCCGCAATGTGGTACGCTTTAAGACGAAGAAGCTGACGATTACCTCTGAAGAGCCAGTCGCGTGGACACGTGACGGCGAGAATGGAGGTCAGCATACGACCGTAGAACTGGAAAACCTTCAGGAGGTTTTGGAGATTGCTGTGCCTGGTCAGCATACGTCGGCAGAGGATACTGCTGCAGCTGAACCGGAAGCAGTGTCAGAATCAGAGGACGAACTTCCGGAGCCTGGAATCCTCGGTGATTCGGAGATCATATCCGAAGCGGAATTCGCAGAACTGCTTTCCATCGAGCAGCCGGAAGAAGTAGAACAAGCATAAGGGACAAAAGCGGATCGGAATGGGCCGCTTAGTGATAGAGTCACCGGTGTCTGCCGGAGTGAAAGGAGAAAGAGCATGTTATATGTAGGTATTGATCTTGGTACGTCTGCAGTGAAGCTTCTGCTGATGAATGCAGATGGCCGGATTGAAAAAATCGTTTCCAGGGAATATCCGATCTACTTCCCGAATCCGGGCTGGTCAGAGCAGAAGCCGGAGGACTGGTATGAGCAGACGATGGCAGGACTGAAGGAACTGCTGGCGGACTGTGACAAGAGTCAGGTGGCTGGCATTAGCTTCGGCGGTCAGATGCACGGACTTGTTATTTTGGATAAGGATGACAATGTGATCCGTCCGGCTCTTCTGTGGAATGACGGAAGAACCTATGAAGAATGTGATTATCTGAACAACGTAATCGGCAAAGAAAAGCTTTCTGAGTATACGGCAAACATTTCCTTTACCGGATTTACAGCGCCGAAGATCCTCTGGGTCAAAAACAAAGAACCGGAGAATTTTGCCAAGATTGCGAAGATCATGCTTCCGAAGGATTACATTGCTTACAAGCTTTCCGGCGTACACTGCACGGATGTATCCGATGCTTCCGGTATGCTGGTATTTGATGTCAAAAATCGCTGCTGGTCCAAAGAGATGCTGGAGATCTGCGGCGTAAAAGAAGAACAGATGGCAAAGATTTACGAGAGCTATGAAGCAGTCGGTACCGTACTTCCGGAGATCGCAGCAGAGCTTGGCATTCCACAGACCTGTAAGGTCGTAGCCGGAGCAGGTGACAATGCAGCAGCGGCAGTCGGCACAGGTACAGTTGGAGATGGCATGTGCAATATCTCCCTTGGAACAAGCGGTACGATCTTTATCTCATCTGAAAAATTTGGTGTAGACAAATACAATGCCCTGCATGCATTTGCACATGCAGACGGGCATTATCATCTGATGGGATGTATGCTCAGTGCAGCATCCTGCAATAAATGGTGGATGGACGAGATCATCGGAACGAAGGATTATGCAGCAGAGCAGATGGCAATCGAAAAGCTCGGCGAAAATCATGTATACTTCCTGCCGTATCTGATGGGAGAGCGTTCACCGCACAACAACCCGAATGCGCGTGCAACCTTTATCGGCATGACCATGGATACGACCAGAGCCGATATGACACAGGCAGTTCTGGAAGGCGTAGCCTTTGCACTGCGTGATTCACTTGAGGTAGCCAAAGCACTTGGTATCAAGATCGAGCGTACGAAGATCTGCGGCGGCGGTGCGAAGAGCCCGCTCTGGAAGAAGATCATCGCCAACGTTCTGAATCTGAAAGTAGATGTGATTGAGAGTGAGGAAGGTCCGGCACTCGGCGGTGCGATGCTGGCAGCAGTTGCCTGCGGCGAATACGCTTCTGTAGAAGAAGCGGCAGAGAAGCTGGTCAAGATCGTAGACACGGTAGAACCGGATGCAGAACTGGTAGCCAAATATGAAGAACGATATGCACAGTTCAAAGAGATCTACCCGGCCTGCAAACCACTCTTTGATATCATACATTAAACAAAAAGGGGGCTTACATAATGGAGATCAAAAAGATCACAGACCCGGCATTTCGCAAATATGGCCGTGTCGTTGAACATGTAGATTTTTCTGAGCTGTACAAAAAACTGGAAGAAACACCGTGTCCGGAGGATGTAGTTTATGTTCCGTCTGCAGAAGCACTGGAGCAGACTGCTGCATTCAAAGAGATTCAGTCCAAATGCTACGGAGAGCTTCCGATTCAGATCGGATACTGCAACGGACACAACTGGAAGCTGAACGCACTGGAATATCATCGTTCATCAGAACTGAATGTAGCATGCACAGATGCAATCCTTCTGGTTGGCTGGCAGCAGGATGTGACCGATGACTTTACCTATGATACTTCTCTCGTCGAGGCATTTCTGGTTCCGGCGGGAACAACTGTCGAGATTTATGCGACAACCCTTCATTATGCACCATGCAGTGTCGGAGACAATGGATTCCGCGTAGGTATTATTCTTCCGAAGGATACGAACCTTGATCTGGACGACAGCCACCAGGGCGGTGAAGATACTCATCTGACCGCGAAGAACAAATGGCTGATCGGACACCCGGAAGGCGGATTGCCGGAGGGCTCACCGCTTGGACTGATTGGTGAAAACGTTCGCGTATAGATTGAGACATGCATAAATAGAGCATGACGAACACCGCTGTATACAGCGGGGCGCGTCAGGCACTATTTATATAGGGCGAGAGCCCGCGACCGAGAAGGAGCGAAGCGGATTCGAGGTGCATGTCTTAGAATGATCAAGAAAAAATAAAGAAAAAATAAATAATAAATTTCAGGAGGACAAAACAATGATCAACATTCCTAATCCAAAAATCGGTATTGTAGCAGTCAGCCGTGACTGTTTCCCAGAATCTCTGTCAGTGAACAGAAGAAAGGCTCTGATCGAAGCATATACTTCCAAGTATGATGCAGCAGATATTTATGAGTGTCCGGTCTGTATCGTAGAGAGTGAGATCCATATGGAACAGGCACTTGCAGATGTTAAGGCAGCAGGCTGTGAAGCACTGGTTGTTTACCTTGGCAACTTTGGCCCGGAAATCTCTGAGACAATGCTTGCTCAGAAATTCGACGGTCCGGTTATGTTTGTAGCTGCAGCAGAAGAGACACAGGAAGACCTGATCCAGGGACGCGGCGATGCTTACTGCGGTATGCTCAATGCAAGCTATAACCTGCAGCTGAGAAATGTCAAAGCATATATTCCGGAATATCCGGTAGGCACAGCAGAGGAATGCGCAGATATGATCCACGAATTCCTTCCGATCGCACGTGCAGTTGTTGGTCTGAAGAACCTGAAGATCATGTCATTTGGTCCGCGTCCGCTGAACTTCCTTGCATGTAACGCACCGATCAAACAGCTTTACAACCTCGGCGTAGAGATTGAAGAGAACTCAGAGCTTGACCTGTTTGAAGCATTCAACAACCATGCAAACGATCCGCGTATCCCGGAAGTTGTTGCTGATATGGAAAAAGAACTGGGCGAAGGCAACAAGAAGCCGGAAGTTCTTCATAAGCTTGCTCAGTATGAGCTGACACTGCTCGACTGGATCGAAGCACACAAGGGCAGCAAGAAATATGTAGCAATCGCAGGCAAATGCTGGCCGGCATTCCAGACACAGTTTGGATGTGTACCGTGCTATGTCAACAGCCGTCTGACAGGAAGAGGCATTCCGGTATCCTGCGAAGTAGATATTTACGGTGTGCTGTCTGAGTTCATCGGAACCTGCGTAAGCAATGATGCAGTAACACTCCTTGATATCAACAACTCCGTACCGGCAGATATGTACAAAGAGTCAATCGAAGGCAAATTCAACTATACACACAAAGATACCTTCATGGGCTTCCACTGTGGAAATACATGCTCAAGCAAGCTGACAAAAGCAACAATGAACTATCAGCTGATCATGGCAAGAAACCTTCCGGAAGAAGTAACACAGGGAACACTCGAAGGCGACATCGTACCGGGCGATATCACATTCTTCCGTCTGCAGAGTACTGCTGACAACATTCTTCGTGCATATGTAGCACAGGGTGAAGTTCTCCCAGTAGCTACGAAGTCCTTTGGCGGCATTGGTGTATTCGCAATTCCGGAGATGGGCAGATTCTACCGTCACGTACTGATCCAGGGCGGATATCCGCATCATGGTGCAGTAGCATTCGGACATCATGGAAAAGCACTGTTCGAAGTATTCAAACTCATCGGCGTATGCCCGTGTGAGATCGGATACAACCAGCCGGCAAGCTTACCATACAAAACAGAGAATCCGTTCGCATAAAGCAAAAATAAAAAAGCTATAATGACGCACAGCCCCGTTTTGCAACTACTTTTCTCAGCCTGTTTCGAAGGGTAAGAATTTCTACATTCCAGCCAATATTTGCTAAATACAAGCAGTTCCTGAGAGGACTCGGTGCAAGCACCTCAAACAAATCTCAGGAACTGCCAACGCAAATATCGGCTGAAATAAGAAATTTAACCCTTCTGCAAAGGGCATGAGAAAAGTAGTGCAAAGCGGGGCTGTGCTGTTTATGGAGAGAATTTCAGTATATGTTCAGTGCAACATAGAATTTTTTGTAATTCCAAATCGGTTAGACAAGAAGAATTTTATTTACTGAAGCGAGCGTCCTAAAAACAGAAAATGGAGGGTATAAACATATGGAGACAAGAAAATTTGGCACTCTGAAAGACGGCACAGACCTGAATCTGTATACTTTTACGAATAAGAACGGCATGACAATGTCCCTCACGGAACTCGGTGCGACACTGGTGAGCGTGACTCTGAAGGACAAAGACGGCATTGAGCGTGATGTGGTGCTTGGTTATGATACACCGCAGGAATACATAGACAATAACTGCTTTTTCGGTACGGTGATCGGCAGAAGCGGCAATCGTATTGACAAGGGCAGTTTTGTGATCAACGGCAAGAAATATCAGATGGATATCAATGATAATGAAAACAATCTGCACAGCGGAAACAATGGTTTTGACAGCCGCAAATGGGATGTGAAAGCGACTTCTGACAATGCGATCACATTTGGTCTGACAAGTCCGGATGGTGACCAGGGATTTCCGGGTAATTTTGAGGTGACAGTGACCTATACACTGACCGATGACAATGAGGTACTGCTCTGCTACGAGGGAAGCTCTGATGCAGATACGGTTGCCAACCTGACGAACCATTCCTATTTCAATCTGGGCGGTCATGACAGTGGCTCGATCGAAGGACATATGCTGCAGCTTCTGGCAGAGGAATATACACCAGTTCGTGACGGACAGGCGATTCCGACCGGAGAGATTGCAGCTGTGAAAGGCACACCGATGGACTTTACAGCAACTAAGCCGATCGGACAGGACATCGAGGCAGAATTTGAGCAGCTCAAATTTGTAGGCGGTTATGACCACAACTATGTGCTTTCCAGAGAAGCAGGTACGATGAAAAAAATGGCAGAAGCATTCTGTGAGAAGACAGGAATTGTGATGGAAGCATTCACAGACTGCTGTGGTGTGCAGTTCTATGCAGGCAACTTTATCACACCGCATAATGGCAAAAATGGAGTGACCTACAACAAACGTCAGGGCTTCTGTCTGGAATCTCAGTATTATCCAAATGCAGTTAATCAGGCGAACTTTGCTTCTCCGATCCTGAAGACAGGTGAGCATTACAAGACCGTGACAGGCTATCGTTTTTCAGTAAAGTAAATTCTGCTCTATGAAAAGGTACAAAGTATATCTTGCATTGGCTCTTTTGATCGCGGTCGTTACATTGACTTTGTTTAGCTGGCGCTCTTATATTCGCACCATCGAAAAGAATGAGTGGGGCGAGCTCCGCAGCAAGACAACTTATACCCACCATTATGCGTTGATTCCGGATGATCCGGATTCAGCGCTTTGGCGGGACATTTCGGAAAGTGCAGGTCATGCAGGAGATGAAGCAGGCGCTTATGTGGAGACTTTCGGTCAATGGGCGGTGGGAGATTACACACCGCTTGAATATCTTGAGATTGCCAGAGCTGCCAAGGTGGACGGGATCATTATACGTCCGGATGGGACTGCCAAAATGCGCGATGCGATCAACGCAGCAGAAGCGGAGGGAATCCCGGTTGTGACCGTTTTGGATGATGATACATCCAGTTCGCGAAAAAGCTTTGTGGGAATCAACAGCTATCAGATGGGGACAACCTATGGCAAGGAGATTCTGGACTGTATTGATGAAGAAACCAGGAAAATCACGGTTCTGCTGAATCAGGCAGAAAGCGGAAAAGATCTGATCTTTAAAGAACTGAAATCCACGGTTCAGAATGCGCTTTCTCAGAAAGAACAGGACCAGATCGCGATTGAACCGCTGACAATCAAGGCATTGAACAATTTTGATGCAGAGGAGGTTATCCGGGATCTGATCAATGATGAAGCGACGCGGCCGGATATTTTGGTCTGCATGAATGAGACGGCGAGTGTCTGTGCCTATCATGCGATGGTCGATTTCAATCTGGTCGGAAGCATCGATATCATTGGTTATTATCAGTCAGATACGATCTTGAATGCGATTGAAAAGGGAACCGTTCCGATGGCAGTGACGATCGATACACAGCAGATTGGTGCACGGGTCGTGGATGCACTGGAGGAATATTATGATATGGGGTACACGAGCAATTATTTCAGTGTTGATCTGAATCTGATCACCAAAGAAAATGTGCAGCAGTTCCGTCAGGAATTATCGGAGTAGGAGCAGAAGAGATGAAGAATAGCGAAAAAGTGAAGAAGAAATCGATGCTCCGTACACTGTATGGACGTCTTTCTATTCAGACCAAGCTGATCATGATGTTTACTCTGACTGCAGCACTGATGTTTCTGATCAATATCCTGCTTTATACGGAAATCAACCGTTCTATGCGTCAGCTGGATGAGGTCTATGCGTCCAATGTCAGCTTGAACGAGCTGACCGACAGTCTGGAAAAAACACAGGAAGAGGTCGTGGAATACCTGAATACCAAAAGCTCGGACTCGTTGGAGAACTATTATCGTTATGTACAGCAGTATCGTGATATGCTGATGCAGCTCAACGACCGTATCGTCGATAACGAAATGAAAATGCTGGAAAAAAATATCCGAAATATGTCAGAATCTTATCTCGAACTGACGGATGAGACTATTCTGGCGAAACGCGGGCGAAATACAGAACGCTACAAGGCAGCTTACGAAGAAGGCTTCAAAAATTATCAGTATATCAGAGCTGCGATCGACCGCCTGAACAATCTGCAGTTTCAGAACAACTCTGATAATTATCAGATTATGATGAATGCACTTCAGTATATGGAGATCATCAGCTCAGCTGTTGTCGTGATTGTTGCAGTGATCAATCTTCTGGTACTGGTACTTTTAATCCGAACGATCACCGAGCCGCTGAGGCTGCTTGCCCGCTCTGCCAATGAGGTGGCAGCCGGCAATTTTGAGATTGATCTGAAGGAAACAGGAAGTCGGGACGAGGTCGGTGTTGTGACACATGCTTTCATCAAAATGGTGTACAGTGTGCGCGAGTATATCGCACGGACAAAAGAAAGTATGGAAAAAGAACAGAAAATGAAAGAGAGGGAGCTTCTGATGGAAACGCATCTGAAGGATGCGCAGCTGAAGTATCTGCAGGCACAGATTAATCCACATTTTCTGTTTAATTCCCTCAATGCAGGTGCACAGCTGGCGATGATGGAGGATGCAGAAAAGACAAGTATTTTCATTGAAAAGATGGCTGATTTTTTCCGTTACAATGTGCGTAAAACAGAGGAAACCTCGACACTTGGTGAAGAAATTGAGGCGGTGGACAATTATGTCTATATTCTGAATGTGCGCTTTGCCGGTGATATTCATTTTGAAAAAGAAATCGAACCGGGATTTGAGGAGGTACGCCTTCCGAGCATGATCCTGCAGCCTATTGTAGAGAATGCAGTGAATCACGGAATCCGCAATGTAGATTGGGAGGGGCGAATCAAGCTGAGAATCAGCTGTGAGATAGAGTCTGGCAACCAACCGATGCTTATTATTTCCGTCAGTGATAACGGACAGGGCATGACGCAGGAACGGATCTGTGAAGTACTGGAACGTCGGGTACGTGAAAAAGAGCAAGAAGGCGATTCCAATGGCATAGGTATGGATAACGTGATTCATCGTCTGGAATTGTTTTTTGGACAGAAAGATTTACTTCAAATCTACAGCGATGGGCCGGATCTTGGTACAGAAGTGCAGATTCGGATTCCATGGGAAGAAAAACTGATCCGCTAAGAACGACGTATGACAGATGAGAGGTGATCGATATATACAGAGTATTAATTGCAGATGACGAAGGAATTATGCTGGAAGCATTGAAAAACATCATTACCAGCAACTTTGGCAATGAATGTGAACTTGCATTTGCCAAGACAGGAAGAGCCGTCGTGGAACTGGCAGAAAGCTTTCGGCCGGATATTGCGTTTATGGATATTCAGATGCCGGGGATCAACGGGATCCAGGCGATCAAGGAAATTCAAAAATTCAATAACAGCACGAGATTCATTATCATGACGGCCTATGACAAATTTGATTATGCCAAAGAGGCAATCAATCTGGGTGTACTGGAATATCTGACCAAGCCCGTGAAGCGTCAGCTTGTCATTGAGGTGCTGGAGCGTGCGATGCATCAGATTGACGAGGAACGCAGAAAGCGCAGTGATAATCTGAAAATTCAGGAGAAGCTGGAGACAGTCATTCCAATCGTGGAAAATGGACTGATCAACAGCATGATCCTTCAGGAAGAGGGCGGCAGTGATCTTTCCTATTATAGGATGCTGCTGGATATCCGCCAGGAATATGCTTATGTGATCCTGATCCAGTTCGGACTGCCGAATGAGGAGGGAATCCTGACCGCTCCGGTCGGTATGAGTGTCAAGGCACAGGCCTTCTATCCGGAATGCTGCAACATCTGCAAAGAATTCTTTCCATGTATTGTCGGACCGATCATGACGAATCGCATCGTGCTGGCTGTGCCGACAGAATCAAAAGAGCAGGAATATGCGGCGCGTATCCAGATCATTGAGCAGGCACGCCATCTGATGCGCAAGCTGGGCAATCGATTTGAAGCAAAGTTTCGAGCCGGAATCGGCAAGGTTTATCCGCTGGAAGGCCTGAAGCCATCTTATCAGGAGGCATATCGGGTACTCAGTCAGAGTACCAGCAGTGTGGTCCATGCGGATGATGTGTCGATAAAAGGCAGCTATGTCGGAGATTATCCGGATGCATCTGAGCGCAGGCTGTTTCAGTTGATCTCCAAAGGAGAATGGGACGGAGTAAAACAGCTGGCCAATGAGATTTTTGACTGGATGGTGAGCAATTACTATGATGACAAATCTGATATCCAGCTGAAAGTTCTGGAGTTTGTGATCTTTGCAGAGCGGGAAGCGTTTTTCAATGGGGATATCGGGCAGTATGGCTTTTATTCGCGCAAAGGTTATATGAATGATGTGCTGGCCTGCCAGGATTATGCATCGCTGCGGGAATGGTTTCTGCACAAGCTTGAGGATATCTGTCGGAAAATCGCGACCCGGAAGGAAGAACAGTCAGAGAGCATTGTTTCAAAAGCCAAAGCATATATCAAACAGAATTTTTCGAAGGAACTGACGCTGGACGAGGTTTCCAGAAGTGTCAATATCAGCCCTTACTACTTCAGTAAGCTGTTTAAGGAAGAGGCTGGTGAAAACTTTATAGAATATCTGACTCATGTGCGGATCAAGCATGCGAAGGAGCTTCTGAAAGATCCGACCCTCAGCATCAAAGAAATCTGTGTGATGTCCGGTTACAGTGATCCGAACTATTTCAGCCGTATCTTCAAAAAACAGGAAGACGTGACACCAAGTGAATATCGGGAGCGGCTGTGAAAACGAGAAAATTAGCCTGCGTGGCAGGTAATGCTGTGAGCTTGAAAATGAGATGCCGGAGGAGAAGGATGCAGAAGGTAAAAAAATTTGGAGTGATAGGGTTATTGCTTCTTGCGTGTATGCTGTTCCTGGGTGGATGCGGGAAACAGCGGGAAGAGAGGCAGGAACCGGCTGTACAGGAAGAAGCGCAGAAGCTGCAGATTGGGATGAGCTTTGATTCGTTTGTGATTGAGCGCTGGCTGCGAGACCGGGATCAATTTGAACTGACTGCCAAAAATCTAGGAGCTGAGGTCAACGTACAGGTAGCGAATGGTGACCGACAGGAGCAGATTGCACAGATTCGGTACTTTATTAAGAAAAATGTGGACGTGATCGTTGTCATTGCAATCGACGGAGAGGACATCAGTGAGGTTGTACAGGAAGCACGTTCAGCCGGCATCCGTGTAATTTCCTACGATCGTCTTGTCATGAACGCAGGTACAGATCTGTATCTCACGTTTGACAATGAAAAGGTAGGAGTTTTGATGGCGGAGGCTATGAAGGAAGCACTGCCAGACGGCGGAAATATTTTTGCAATCTATGGTTCGCCGACGGATCATAACGTAACATTGGTACAGAAGGGCTTCCTCGATACACTGGAGGACAGCAGTCTGAACATTATCTATTCCAATTATTGTGAAAACTGGCTGGCCGAGCTGGCGTTTGATGCGGTTGAGGAAGGAATGGCAACGACACCGCGCAATCTGGTCGGTGTGATGTGCGGCAATGATGATCTGGCGAGCCAGGCATTTCGTGCATTGGCAGAGAATCGTTTGGCCGGCAAGGTAGTGCTGGTCGGTCAGGATGCAGACCTGTCTGCCTGCCAGCGGATCGTGGAAGGCACACAGACGATGACGGTTTACAAATCCGTTGAGCAGCTGGCGCAGACCGCGGCAGAATTTGCAGCTGCGCTCGGTTACGAGAAAATGCTGGAGGAAGGCAGAATCACAGAAGATGAGATTCCGCAGACGGCGCAGGAACGTTCCGAGGAGCTGAAGCAGCTTGGCACGATGAACGATGGAAGTAAGGATGTGCCGTATTACGGAATCGAGCCAGTCGCAGTGACGGCTGAAAATATGGACGAGGTCATCATCAAAAGTGACTTTCATACCCATGATGATGTATATCTGAATGTAAAGGAGTAGTTTTTTACCGAACGGTATTTCGGTAATGACTGGGTGTGATAGTTTTCTAAGCGAGGTAAAAAGAATGCATACTTTGATTTTAAATAATGAAGATCAGACAATACGGGCCGAAGTTGTTCCAGAGCATGGAGGTATGATCTCACAGATCTGGCTGCATGGAAGAGAGATTTTACATATTGATCGTGTTACCTTAGAAACTGCACCGATGGCAGCAGGCGGCATACCGATTCTTTTCCCATTTTCCAGCAGAACCAAGGATGACTGCTATGTACTGGACGGAAAGACCTACTATATGCCGATGCATGGGTTGGTGAAAAATGACTGCTTTGCAATAAAAAGCGTAGCAGATGACAGGATCGTTCTCTGGCTTGAAAACAGTCCTTCCTGGAAGGTACAGAATTATCCGTTTGATTTTCATCTGGAGGTCGAGTATCAGCTGAAAGGGGATCAGCTGACTACGGTGTTCCGCATTACGAACAAATCGGAACGGACGATGCCGCATTATCTGGGCTGGCACCCGTTTTTCAAATCAACAGACAAGCGCAGGATCCAGGTGAAGCATGATATGCAGGTACATTATGATTATCAGGCACATATCGATCAGGAACTGTGCGAATTGGACGATCTGTCAAAAGAATGGGACGACGTTTTCCATTCTCCGATCAACGGAAGTTTTCTGGTGGAGAATGAGGCGGATCAGTATCAGGTGCAGTGTGAAACTGACGAGGAATTTGATGTTTTGGTCGTATGTTCCCTGATCCAAGGGAGTGTGTGTGTAGAACCATGGTGTGGATTGCCGGATTCGATCAACACAGGACGGCTGCTGAAATGGATACAGCCTGGCGAGACAAAGGAATACATAGTGCGAATGCAACTGAAAGAAAATACATTTTAACAGAAAGAAAGGGAGAAGGAGATGAAACAAGAACAGATACTTGAAAAATTCCAGTTTGATACACTTCCGGTCAGCTGTGAACCGTATGG
>CAZEPO010000031.1:13769-15719 GCA_964514125.1 uncultured Lachnospiraceae bacterium | reverse complement strand
GATCACTCGTACAATTTTTTAATAGAAATGAAAGGAAGTTCACTTATGAAACGTATTTTAACTGTTCAGGATATCTCCTGCATCGGCCGCTGCTCCCTCACCGTTGCACTGCCGATTCTCTCAGCACTTGGTCTGGAAACCGCTATTCTGCCTACCGCAGTACTTTCTACTCACACACAGTTCCAGGATTTCACGTTCCGTGATCTGACCGAGGATCTGAATCCGATCCTTGCTCACTGGCAGAAGGAAGGCTTCGACTTTGATGCGATCTATACCGGCTATCTCGGTTCCAAGTCTCAGATTGACATTGTCGTTTCACTCTTTGAGCAGTACAAAAAAAGCAATGCGCTGTGCATTGCAGATCCTGCCATGGCAGACAATGGAAAGTTATACACGGGATTTGATCTCGCATTTGTAAAAGAAATGCGCCGTGTCTGTGCGGTATCTGATCTCGTTCTCCCAAATATGACAGAGGCGTCCCTGCTGCTCGGCATCGATTATCGTGCAAACGGATATGATGAAACATATGTCAAAGATGTCCTGAAGCAGCTCTGTGACCTCGGCGCCAAGACTTCAGTCCTGACCGGTGTCTCCTTCCACGACAACGAGCTGGGCGCTATGGCATACGATTCCGAACACGACACCTTCCATGCCTATTTTGCCGAAAAGCTGCCGGTCAGCTACCACGGAACCGGCGACTGCTTCGCAAGTGCCTTTTCCGGTGCAGTCACACGCGGTCTGTCACTGGACGCTTCCCTGAAGCTTGCAGCTGATTTCATCGTGGAATCACTCCAAAAGACCATGGCAGATCCGGACCGCCGTATCTATGGCGTCAACTTTGAGGAAGCACTTCCGCTGCTGATTCACGAAACAGAAACCTTATAATTACTTAGAGCCACACTTGAAAATGTACCTCATTTTCAAGCGTGGCTCTCTATTGTTCTAACTATTTTTCTTACTTTTTCCAGAAAATATCCGCCAGCACCTGCATCGTTTCTTCAAATTGCTCACCAAGCGGATATCTGCCATAATAACAGCCTGTCTTTTCACTTCTGCCGAAATTCAGTTCGCCGTAAGCTTCTGCAATCTCGTTGTAAGAAAGTTTCTGCAGATCCTTCTGATATGCCTGTACAACCTGCCAAAGCGTCTGAGAAGAAAGTGTTTCTTCATAAATCTTATTCTGTATCTCCTCCCGTTCTTCATCAGAAAGTCTGGCTGCACGCGCCTCCAATGCATCTTTGTCATCGTGCCCCTCACTCTGACTCATTGCATACAGCAGACCGGCCTGTGCATCGGAGAGATAGACCTCTGCCGTCAGTGAACGCACCAGCTTCTCGTCCCAGGTCAGGATTGGGAATACCTTTTGCCGGAAATCGGAATCTTTGATCAGTTCGTCCATCACTGCACGGTATTTGATCTCATCGAGCCAATACGTACGATAGATCTCTTTGCCACTGTTCAGACGGTATTTCACACCTGCCCAGATCTTGCCTTCCGCCCAGGCTGACTGAGCTGATTTCGCATAGGCTGCCCCCTCTGCTGCCAGCTCATAGAGGAGATCCACCTGCTCTGTCTCCATATAATCCAGCAGTTCCTGATTCAGTGTTGTCTGATAAGCCTTTGGATAACCGTTGCCCAGATCATACTGGATCTGCAGCACATTGTCCCTGACGCTCATCGCGACAACCTCATCTCGATCCGGGATATAGGAATTGTATCCGGTCATATCATATTTCATAAAGAAGAAAATCCCTGCTGCCAGTACGATCGTGACCAAAATATGGTTCTTGTGTGCCAGTGCCTGCCGGATATCTGCCCGATAGATAAATTCCATCACCATGCAGGCAAGCGCACCTGCCAGAATAAGGAACACCACTTCGCCAACCAGATTCAATTCCATCACATTAGCAAAAATACCTCCGGCAAGCGCAGCCAGCACCGTCAGCAAAA
>CAZEPO010000031.1:7297-13669 GCA_964514125.1 uncultured Lachnospiraceae bacterium | reverse complement strand
TCCATCACATTAGCAAAAATACCTCCGGCAAGCGCAGCCAGCACCGTCAGCAAAATCTTGATGACCGGCTCTGTCCTGCCAAATGCCAGTGCTTTGCCGACCGCCTCACTGCGGCGGATACGATACAGCCCGATGCAGATCAGCAGAAGGATCGCTGCCACTGCCACTAGCTGACAGAGATATTCCGGCAGCGGCCAGCGGCCGGTCACACCCATTCTGCCTCCAGCTATCTCCGAAAAACCTGCCATACAGAATGCCCACGGCGAGGAATAGCTCAGCAGCGACTCAAGCAGACTGTTGAAATTGTTCAGAGTATTCGGCCAGAACAATTCCTGAAGAGCAAGCACGATCATCAGGATCAGCGGCACATAGCCAGCCAGCGTAAGCAGTGCAAAAAAGGTCGTGACCATCTTGGCAGTCAGCATGACCGCCAGAAGCGTTCCCGCATAGCTGACCATAAAATACAGAAAATATAAGAGTGTGGCAGCCAGCAGCTCTGCCAAAGCACTCCAGCTCGCAGCATCATAAAACAGACCGATCACAAAACACAAGATCTGACAGATCACAAACGGAATCCAGAATACGATCACACTGCTCACCATTTTGACTGCAAACAGCTGCTCTCGTCTGATTGCCAGGCTGTGATAAAAGTCAATCTTCACGGTAGAATGCAGATAGGAAAACGCAGCCAATGCGCATACCACACCTGCTGCAAGGACAAGTATTCCAATCTCCAGCTGATCAAAGCCGGTCATAATACCAAAAATCTCCTGCAGATTCCAGTCATATTCATATTTGATATTCTCCGTAGAACGGACATTCAGGATCAGCCAGGTACAAAACGGCATCACAAGTGCACAGACCAATGCTGAGATTGCAAAAAGCCAGTTCAGCAGCTTGCACTCTCTGCGCACCAGATTAGAAAACGAGATTTTTGATGTCATATCCAGCCACCTCCGTTTCGCTGATAAAGATTTCTTCCAAAGTCAAAGGCAAAATTTCTGAAAACAACGGCTGTTTCTCACGCACCTTGCCAAGTACTTCCTCATAGCTGCCCCTTGCGATCACGGTCAGCAGTGATCCGCGCTTGTCATACTGCAGCACTTCCAGTTCTTTCAGCAGCTCCTTCTCCAGTGCTTCCTCCGGTATTACACACTGAATCTTATGAATGCCAAGCTTCATCTCATCCAGATCCCGGTCGAACAAAATACCACCCTTGTGCAGCAGTCCGACATGATCGCAGATATCCTCAATCTCCCGCAGACTGTGTGAAGCGATCACCGGTGTAAACTTCCGGTTCATGATTTCAGCCGCAAACAAACTTTTCACCGTCTGCCGCATCACCGGATCGAGGCCGTCGAAGGTCTCATCGCAAAACAGATATTCCGTTCCGGTGCAGATTCCAAGCAGAACCGAAACCTGTTTTTTCATTCCCTTGGAAAAACCTGCAAGTTTCCGGTTCGGGTCCAGTTCCAGTTTTCCAAGCAGCTCATCGAATCGTGCCGCATCGAATTTCGGATATACGATCTGATAGTAATCCCGCATCGAAGCAGCGGTCGCATTCGGAAAAAAATAGGCCGTATCCGCCAAAAAGCAGATTTTCTCTTTCACCTGAGGATTTTCCCATACTTCCTGTCCGTCCACAAGCACCTGTCCCTGCTCTGGGCGCAGCACTCCTGCCGCCACACGCAGCAGCGTACTCTTACCGGCACCGTTGGTTCCTACCAGACCAAAAATACACTTTTCGCTGATCTGAGCACTGACATGATCCAATGCCAGAATATCATCAAATTGTTTGCTCACATTTTCAATCCTGATCATAACTCCCGATCTCCTCCCTCCTGATAAAACGCTCTGGTCTTTTCCAGAAATGCCTCACAGGTAATATCCAGTTCTTTGCCCTTCTGCACCAGTTCCCGCAGTGCTTCGTATACACTCTCCTGCTTTTTCCCCTTCAATCCGCTGTTATCCGCGACGAAATTCCCCCGTCCTTTCACCGGATAGATATACCCTTCCTGCTCCAGCAGACTGTATGCCTTCTGGATCGTGTTTGGATTGATGGAAAGCTCCATCGCAAGAGAACGAACGGAAGGCAGCTGGCTGTCCGGCTTCAGAACACCATTGATGATCAATGTCTGAAACCGCTCCGCGATCTGCTCATAAATAGGTCGGCGGTTCTGCAAATCGATTCCGATCATACGCTCCTCCTGTTCTGATTCTTTGTACTTTTCTTTCAATGTTCTTACTATACAGTACGCGTCTGATAAGTGTACCACTCCATGTAGTACACTGTCTTTATACTACATCCATATTTCTCCGTCAATGGCTCCGAAAACATCTTAAGAGAATGCTTGGAATCTTAAGGAAAAGTTCAGTTTTTGAGCAAAAAAAGAACCGCCTCTGTCTAAGAAACGGTTCCAAAAAATCTATTCGGTCAATTATTCTGCTGCAAACAGGTTCTTGTTCACATAGCCAACTGTTCCGTTGTACTCTACCTTGTACCAGCGGTCTGTATAACCAACTGCAGTCACTGTTGTACCGGATGCGATCGTCTGAATGATCTCGCCATCCTGTGCCGGTGTGCTTCTCATATTCGCACCTGTGCTTGCCATGATCGGGAAGGACTCTGCATAGCTCTCTACACTGTAAGAAAGGTCAGTAGAGCTGGTATCTGTACTTGCAGAAGCGGATGCACTGTCTGTACCAGTCTCATTCGCAGTCTGTGCACGCTCTTCCTCTGTCTTCGGTGCAACCTCTGATTCAGATACGAACTGCTTGGAAACATATCCCGGATAATCGTAATCTTCCACATCTACCTTGTACCAGTTCGGTGTCTCACCGTAAACGATGATCTGCTCGCCCTGATCATAGCTGTCAAAAATCTCGCCGTCTGTGCCTGGCTGTGTTCTGACGTTGATATCGTCGATCGCATACAGTGTGCGGTAAGCATCCAGTTCTGTTTCATTCTGAAGCTCTTCCTCAGCAGTAAGGTCCTTCGCAAAGGTCTCCGGCTCAGTCTCAGTCTCTGTCTCAGTTTCTGATTCGGTCGGCGCTTCTGTAGGTGCCTCGGTCGGTGCTTCTGTAGGTGCCTCAGTCGGCGCTTCTGTCTGAACCTCAGTCTCCGGCTCCTTCTTTAATTTATCACAGCCTGTCCCGATCATCATCACTGAGCAGGTCAGCATCAATGCCAGCAAAATCTTATTTGTCTTATTCTTCATCTGTTTTCCCTCCATCAACTGTTATTCTATTACTCCCAAAATAGTTTTGTAAGCATCATAACACGCAATTTCAAAGCTTGCAAGAGTTATCACAAAATTTTTAAAAAGTTTAACTTTTTGTTAACTGTATCTTACCCGATCTGTTTGTATTCTATACAGAAAATGTCAAATGTTTAAAATATTTTTTGAACCAGTATCATATATAAGACCGTACCGGCACCGATACTCAGCAGTGTATTCTTCTTCCATTTGTGAATCACGATCACAGCTGCAATCGCGATCAGCTCCGGCAGCGCATGATATTCCGCAAAAACAGCATCCTTCAAACAGTAAACCACAAGTAAGCCGATTACTGCATAGGGCAAAACAGTGCCCAAATAGCTCACGATCTTAGGCGGTGTTTTGCTCTCGGGAAATAATATAAATGGAAGAAACCTTGTTGCCATCGTTCCTAGCACGACGAGGATAATTGTAATAATACTTTGTGCGGTTGTCATTTCGTTTCTGCCTCCATATCTGATTTTCGTGTGATTACAAAATATACAATGATCACTGCCATCGCCGGCAGGATGAATGTCTCACTTCCGAAAAGGAGCAGACAGATCAACGAACACAAGACGCCTGCCAACGCAAAGCTGTGCTGTTCACTCTCTTCCCACTGGTTGATAAACATCACGACAAAAAGTGCCGTCATCACGAATTCGATTCCAGTCGTATCAAAATGAATCACATATCCCAATAATGCGCCTAATGTTGCACCGGTTACCCAGTAAATATGGTTAAGCAGCGTGACAAAAAACATGAACCAGCCTTGATCGACGCCTTCAGGTACAACCGTGCAGTTGATACTAAACGATTCATCACACATGCCGTAGATCAAGTACCACTTCTTAATCCCAACATTCTGATATTTTTTCAGCATCGAAATTCCGTAAAACAAATGACGTGCGTTCACCATGAGCGCAAGCACAAACGCATGAATCGGATTAAATGCAGACAGAAGCAGATTCACGGTTACAAATTCCATAGAGCCCGCAAAGATAAACAGACTCATAAACATCGGATAGAGGAAGGAAAACCCTTTGCTTCTCATAAGAAAGCCATAGGACATTCCCAAAAATAAAAATCCGACACAGATTGGAAGTGTGTAAGGCAGTGCTGTCTTAAATGCTTTTCTTTTCATCTTATATGTACCCTTTCATTTCGGTATTTTACTTTCACCTCTTCTGCTTTTCTTCATATGCTAAAAAGAAGGAAGAAAAAAGGATTTTATCTATGCTGAAAAAAAGACTCTCTGCTGCTCTTGCTGCACTGCTGCTGTGTATCACACCTGCAGCTGCTTCCGCAGAAGAAGAAAAAGAATTGACTAAACTGACACTCAATGAAGTGGCCCACTCTATTTTTTATGCACCGCAGTATGCTGCAATCGAGTTGGGCTATTTTGAGGAAGAAGGAATTTCGCTCAATTTGATCACTGGATTCGGAGCCGACAAGACAATGACCGCCCTGCTCTCCGGCGAAGCGGACATTGGCTTTATGGGCTCCGAAGCATCGATCTACACCTACAGCGGCGGTGCCAACGATGCTCCGGTCAATTTTGCACAGCTGACACAGCGCGCCGGAAATTTTCTGGTCGCGCGTGAAGAAATCGCAGCCTTTGAATGGAGCGATCTGAAAGGAAGAAATGTGCTTGGCGGACGAAAAGGTGTCATCCACATATTAATGTAAATCTCGCTGCATCCTGAACGATTTTCTTCTCTACTATTCAGCTGTTTTCATATACTTTTTATAAGGTAATCGAATATACTTTCCATCGAGTAACGTAAATTCTGAACTTAATTCATTTCCGGAAGCAATCGAATATGCCAGTTCCAGCATCGCCTTCGCTTGTCCTTTTGAATCGTTGATTACAGTTCCCAGAAACTCCCCGTTTTCTACGGCTTCCAAACCTTCTCGAACACCATCAATTCCTAAAACTACAGGTGGAAGCAATGCGTCATTTGTATAATAGCCATTTTCTTTTAATGCATCTACTGCTCCCAATGCCATGGCATCATTATTGGAAAATACCACTTCTATCTGCGTTCCAAACTCCTGAATCCATTGAACCATTTTTGTTTTTCCCTGATCACGGTTCCAATTTGCAATTTCATCTGACAGTTTTTCCACCTCATATCCTGCTTCGGTGACAGTATTGATTGCGTACATCGTACGCACAATCGCATCCTGGTGCCCCGCCTGTCCCTCTAACATCACATACTGGATCACTCCATCACCATTATGATCCACAGATGCAAAATCTTCTGACAGTTTTTCCACAAGTAATTCGCCCTGTATGATTCCAGATTCAAAAGCCTCTGCACCTACATAGTACAATTTATTCCAGCGTTCCAGATCTTCTTCTACTAATTCTCTGTTAAAAAAGATAATTGGTATATCCGCACTTTTTCCACGTTCTATAATGGCGGAAGCATCTGTTCGATCCACCAGATTAACGCATACAACGTCACATTCCCGATCGATAAAATAATCCATCTGATCATTTTGCGTCATTTGATTGCTGCCTGCGTTCTGCACATCCAAGGTTACCGTGATATCATACTGATCCTCCAATTCTTTTGCATAAACTGCTACAGCTCCCATTAACTCATCGATAAAAACATCATACTGGTCATACACAGCAATTCCTATTTTTAAATTTTTCAATTCTTTCTGCGCATCTTCTGAATTTCCGCATCCGCAAATTCCGCCGCAAATTAATACCGATACCATCGCTGCTGCAATATTTTTTTTCATATTTCCCCCTATTCAACAATTGGAAATAACAAATGCTCGTACTTCGTATCATACAAATTCTCTCTGCTTACACAGTAGAATTCGATCTGTTCTGTTTCCTTATTTTGAATACCGTTGATCTCCTGCAATAACATCTTAATTGCAAGGTACCCCATATTGAATTCATTCTGAAAGACCAATTTTTCGATTTTTCCCTGATCCAGTGCAGCCACCACCGATGCCGTATTTCCAATTCCATAATATTTGCTTCTGCTCAACGACGTTTTATCTTTTTCAGTCAGACTTAATAATGCTTCCTTGTGGAGAGCAGCCACAGCATCTGCATCTTCTCCGTCAATCGCTGTTTCTAATGAAATGA
>CAZEPO010000031.1:0-7197 GCA_964514125.1 uncultured Lachnospiraceae bacterium | reverse complement strand
AGAGCAGCCACAGCATCTGCATCTTCTCCGTCAATCGCTGTTTCTAATGAAATGACTTCGGCTTTTCCTTCCAATGCATCCAGCAGCCCTTGCTTTCGTTTTTCAACGCTGTCTCTCATGTTTTTTTCGTTAGCAAGCGCAACCGTAAGTTCCTTTTCTTCAGAAAAGTCCTTTAGAATTTCTTCTCCCAGTCTTTTTCCCATCTCATAATTATCTGCCGAAATAAGTGGAATATTGCCATCAAAACCACTTTCCACACTCACGATCGGCACTGGAACAGAATCCTGCAGCATTTTCGTATATAATTCCTTGCCGTCTACTACCGCCACAGCCAGTGCTTCTGCACCATTGCTCACTTCTCGATTCATAATTTCCAGCTGTTCTTCTGCATCTGCATCTTCTCGCAGTATCACAATATTGATATTTACAGAAAAGTCATTTTCAGCCTGTTTGACACCTTCCTGAAATGATTCCCAACCATCCGTGCCTACAGAATAGAGAATCACTGATATCTCTCTTTGCTTTTCCTGTACCTCTTTTCCAAAAGCAGCATTGAAAAAGATCCATAAAATCAATGTGATAAGCCCCAGACAGATGACTGCCGTGTAAATCATCCCCGAATTTTCTTTATTCATCTGTACTTACCTCCAATTTCATTGGCAGATGAATGGTCACTTTCGTCCCAACATCCGGTTCACTCTTAATGCGCAGTCCATAATCTTGTCCAAAATACAGTTTAATTCGCTGATCGACATTTCGAAGTCCTATACCGGAGCCACGTTTTCTCTCATAATTACCATCTGTCAGCAAATGTTCTACCTGTTCTGGCGGCATACCGATTCCATTATCAATAATATCGATATAAATTTCTCCATCCTTCTCATATCCCATGACAAGGATCTCACCATCTCCATCCATTGCTTCCACACCATAATAAATCGCATTTTCCAACAGTGGCTGAATGATCAATTTAATCGTCAAATATTTTTCCAGCTTTTCATCCAGGATAAAGTCTACCTGAAATTTATTCTTAAAACGTACCTTCTGAATGCTGCTGTAATTTCTTGCATGCTGAAATTCTTCTTTGATCGTAATAATGTTCTTCCCCTGGCTCAAAGAAATTCGGAATAAGTTTGCTAATGCAGTGACCATATCAACTGCTTCTTCATAGCGTTCACTCTCAATCATCCAAATGATCGAGTCCAAAGTATTATATAGAAAATGTGGATTGATCTGGGATTGCAGTGCATCTAATTCATTTTTTCGCTTTTCTTCCTGCTCTCTTACCACATCATCCATCAGCTTTCGCATTTGCTCAACCATCGATCGAATGGTTTTTCCTAAATGCTGAATTTCATCTGACCCACCTACATAGATTTTCTCTGGGCACTGCAGTTCCAACTGTTTTACTGAATTTTCCAACCGACGAATCGGCTGTGTGATCTTCATTGATAAATATTGATTTACAAAAGTCAGCATTAATATACCAATCGCTAATACGGTCAGCCATACCATGTTTACCCGGTTCCAATTCTGATACAGATTATCCTCCGGAATTACTGATACAATCTTCCAACCGGTATAACCGACTGTTTTTACGACTACGATTCGCTCCTGGCCATTGAATTTTTCAATATGGGTACCATCATCATACTGAATTGCTACTTTGTTATTCTCTTCAGAAAGCGCAGAATAGATCAGATTCTGCTGAGGATGATAGATGATCTCCCCCTCCTGATTGATCAAATACATATACCCCATATCACCGGAATTCACTTTTGCAAACAAATGCTCAATGCCGCTGAAGTTCATGTCTACGACAAGAATTCCGCCGGAAGTTGTTCCATCCTTTGTAAGTTCCACACCGCGGCTCAAAGAAATTACCCAGTAATAACGATCATTACTGTCTACGAAAAGATTTTGCACATGTGAAGAAGAAAAGTGCAGATTTTCCGGTTTCCTTATTGCTTCTTCAAACCAGCTCTGTGTTGTGATCTCTGCATGTTCCTTCAGTGTATTGACCGGTGTAGCCGCTACAAGTTCGCCTTGATTATCAAAACATGCTATACTGACCAGATGATCTCTGTTCGCTTCATACAAAAGCGCCAGTTCAGAGTCTATTGTTTCATCTGAAAAATCCGCATCCTTTATTACATTGTAATACATGGCATCTGATATTCGCATCATATTACGCAGATAATTCGTCAGATTCAATTCTACCTGATTTACCAGCTTCATATTATCCTTAATTGTCTGCTGTTTTGAAGAATTTGTATAAGTGGAATAAAAAATCACTCCGATTGCAAGCATTCCGATTACAGCAATCATTGTAAAAGAAGCTGCGATCACTACTCGAAGATTTCGATTCCAATAATGTAATTTATCCAATTTCATGCTACTTTTCCCGATTTGTTCGATATTTTGAAGGCGACACTCCATATTTCTTTTTAAACACATAACTGAAATAATTCGGTTCTGTATATCCTACTTTTTCAGCAATCATGTAACTTTTATCAGATGTATTATTTAGAAGTTCTACGGCATGTTCCAGTCTGACATCTGTCAGGTACGAGACAAAGCTCATACCAATCTCTTTTTTGAACATGACAGAAAAATAAGTTGCACTGATATTTAAATATTTACATAAATCCTCCACGGAAAGATTGCTTTGCATATAATGTTCTTCAATGTAACTTTTCGCTTTTTCGGTCATCACATTCGTTGATTTTATTCTCTTTTTGCGAAGCAATGTCTGTATAAGCAGACATTTTTTTTCTAATATACTCGCAAAATCGTCCAGAGAATGGATTTTTGTCACTCCCTGATAAGGATCAAACGTTTTGCCAAAAACTTCGCCAATATCCAGCTGATAACTCCGAAGTAATTTCAAAAGTTCTGTCAGCATCTCCATAAAAGTCAGCTGATACAGCTGAACTGTTACTTTATATGCTTTTAATTCCTGAATGTAATCTGCGATTGAGACACGCAGTTCTTTTTCTGTACCAAATTTTATCTCATGAATAATCCTGGAAATCCCCTGTGGTTCCTGCAAAATCGTTCCATTTGCATTCGGTTCCACATCATTAATATAAATTGCCCGACCGTTTTCCTCTTCAAAGATTCGATAATCTACTGCTGTCTTGGCTTCTTCATAGGATCGAGCTATTTGCGAGAGCTGGCCATAAATATGACCAACTCCCGCATTTACTTTCATTTTAAGCATTCGAGTGCCAATTTTGCAAACCTGATCCATATGATACACAAAGTCATGGATCTGTTTTTCTTCTTGCAGCTGTGCGATGACCACAACGTGTCCGAGATACATGAATGTGTATCCCTGAATCCTGTTCTTCAAATAATCCTCCGTAAGATTCTTCAGCGAAAGCATCATCATCTGTCCGGTTTCAAATTCGTTCTCTACAACTGATGAATTTCCTATCAGCATCGCTACACTGTAATACGGAGATGAAAAGCCCATTTCATAAGATTGAATAAACATTTCTGCCTGCGTTTCTGAAATCTTTCCTTCCAGCATACCGGCTAAAACATGTTCGCGCATCATCGGCAAACTTTTTTGATAATAATCATTCAAAGTTTTCAGGTTTCTTCGCTCATCAAACTCTTTATCCAAACTATTTTTTATCTTACGAAAAACGTTTTCCAGGTCTTTCGCACCGATTGGTTTTAAAAGATATTCTTCTGCCTCTAAGTGAACAGCCTCTCTTGCAAACTCAAAGTCATCAAATCCAGAATATAGAACTACTTTTGTATTTTTATAATTCTCTTTTAATTTTGCACAGAGTGTAAGCCCGTCCATATATGGCATTTTGATATCTGTCATTACCACGTCTGCATGCTTCTGCTCCGTGAGTTCCAGAGCCTCTTCCCCATTGTTCACGGAGCCTACAAGCTCAAATCCCAAAGAATTCCAATCAAGCTTTCGCTCGATCGAACGACGAACATCTTCTTCATCATCTACAAGAATCACCTTATAGAAATCCACCTTTTCATCTCCTCATACACTTTATTTTTATCCTTTTGAAGTATAGCACAGCTTCTTCTATAATACTTTCATTCCGCCGTACTTGCGGATCTTCAATACGGTACATGCGTCTTTACCAAATACCTGATCCATGACATCTTTATAATCTGCAACTGCTTCATTTTTTACAAATGCCTGAATCGTTCCGGCAAATCCACCTCCGTGAACACGACATACACCATTATTTCCTAAAATACTTTCACTAAATGCCAGAGCGACAGACATATTCTGTTCCTGTACATTTCTATTGGTATAAACATTCTGTACAAACTTAAAGGAAGAATCTCCTGATTCTTTCACGCCCTGCAAGAATACCCCAAAATCTTTGGTTTTTAATGCTTCTGCACTTCTGCGCACCCTTTTATTTTCATTTACAAAATGAATTGCTCTAAGCAGCGGTCTGTCACCTAATTTTTCGCGGATTTCCGCTGATTTTTCTATTAAATCCTCTAATGTAATTCCATATAAAATCTCTTTGCCAAAAAGAGCCGCAACTTGTCTCATTTCTGCCGGAACTGCTGCATAGTCTCCCGTCAAATCCGCATGAGATCCTTTTGTATCGGTAATACATAAACTGTAACCATATTCCGCAAGATCACAGCTGATTGCTTCAATTACAGGATTTTCTTTGTCTGCAAAATCAATATGTACCAGATTGCCTACCGAACATGCCATCTGATCCATCAGTCCACATGGCTTACCAAAATATACATTTTCTGCATACTGTCCGATCTTCGCAATATCTACCGGAGAAATTTTCATGTCATTGTAAAGTCCGGAAATGATCGTTCCGATCATAACTTCAAATGCTGCAGATGAGGAAAGACCTGCACCAATCAAAACATCACTTGTGATATAAGCCTGGAATCCACCAATCTTACCGCCTTGATTTTCAATTCCTTTTAATACCCCTTTGATCAAGGAAACGGTCGTACCGGTTTCCGCATCCTGCATTTCCAAATCATTCAAGAACACCGTGATCAATGGAGCATCGCCGGAAACCACCTTTACCACCGGTTCTTCAATGGCTTTCACGATCGCCAATGTATCCAGATTCACAGATGCTGCGATCACTTCACCATTCTGATGATCTACCTGATTGCCGCAAATCTCGCTTCTTCCAGGTGCACTATAGATTGAAATTTCATCCACTCCATAAAGTTCTTCATACTTTGAAATGGCATCTGTATAGCGCTTTCTCTGATAATCCAGTCTATTTTCATCCAAATAGATTTCCATCAATAACGCATCATTTGCACCGCTTGCAAACATCTCTTTTGCTTTTTCTGTATTTATCATTTTAACACCTCATACTCTCTATTGCAATATAGGCGCTGGTTCTCCAAACAGAATCAGCGCCCTTTTTTTCTCATCTACAATATAATCATTATTTCTTTTTAATATACTTACGGATATCAAGTGCAACTGCAATGACGATAACAAGACCCTGTACGATAAAGTTGTAATAAGGGTTAACGCCAAGGAACTGAAGTACGATCTTTAAGAGCTCGAATACGAGAACACCTACCAGAATACCGCCTACAGTACCAATACCACCGGTAGTAGATACACCGCCGATTGTACATCCTGCAATTGCTTCCAATTCATAGCCGTTTGCTAATGCAGAAGATGCTCCACCTGCTTTACCAGCAAGAAGGAAACCTGCGATTGCATACATAAGACCTGCTGTCATGAAAATAAGTACTTTGCTTTTCTTTGTATTAACACCTGAAACTTCTGCTGCAACCTCATTGCCACCAATCGCATACATATATTTTCCATGTGTTGTTTTGTTATACATAAACCAGAATACTACACCAAGGATGCATGCAATAACCAAAAGATACGGAATACCCGGGAAGCTTCCTGCTGAAAATAATTTACCATTGGTAAATGCAATATATCCATCCTGGAAACCGCCTACCGGCTGTGCGTCTGTGAAAATAAGTGCTGCACCATAAATAATTGTCTGTGTACCAAGTGTTGCAATAAATGGCGGAACATTTAAGTAAGCAATGATCAAACCATTTATGATACCTACCAGTGCACCAAGAACCATGACAATCAAAAGAACAAGCCACATATTTAATTCCGGCATATTTTTGAAAAGACGGTTATTATAATTTGCACGCTGTAATAATACACCAGAAATACATGCCAGCAGACCTACTGCACGACCAGCAGAAAGGTCTGTACCTTTTGTGATCAGACAGCCTGAAATACCAAGAGCAATGATGAATCGAATTGCTGTATTACTTGCCAAGTTATTAAAGTTGCCCCATGAGAAGAAATTATCAACAGAACATCCAACTATTATACATACAACCATCAAAATCACAACAATCGGATTGCCTTTGAAATATGCTAAAATTCTCTGAGGAATAGATTTTGTATTGTTCATAATTCTTTTTTCCTCCTTATTCGAACTGTGTAGCCAGTTCCATAATATTTTCCTGTGTAGCTTCCTTGCCATCAATAAAACCGGTTACACGACCATCACACATTACCATGACACGGTCAGACATACCGATCAACTCTGCCATTTCACTGGAAATCATAATAATACTCTTACCCTGTTTTGCAAGTTCTGCAATGATGCAGTAGATTTCGTACTTCGCACCAACATCAATACCACGGGTAGGCTCATCCAAGATCAGAACATCCGGATTATTGGCCAGCCAGCGTCCGATCAGAACTTTCTGCTGATTACCACCTGATAAGCTCTGAATCTGTGTTTTACTGGAAGGTGTCTTAATATTCATTTTTTCAACATTATCCTGTACCAGTTTCTCCACTTTCTTGTTATTCAGGCAAATACCAAAATCAAGATATTGTTTTAATGAAGCAACCGAGATATTATCTGCAACAGAAAGAACACCTAAAATACCTGATCCTCGGCGGTCTTCTGTCAACATGGCAATACCCTGATCAATTGCATCTTTCGGACGATTGATTTTCAATTCTTTTCCGTTATATGTAATCTTGCCGCTTTCGTGTGCACGAATACCAAACAAACCTTCCATCAATTCTGTACGCTGAGCGCCTACCAGACCACCGACACCTAAGATCTCACCTTTTCTAAGCTGGAAATTTACATGTCGGAAACTCTTTGGATTGATAGAGGTGAAATCTTCTACCTCAAAAACAACTTCTCC
>CAZEPO010000030.1:2412-15864 GCA_964514125.1 uncultured Lachnospiraceae bacterium | reverse complement strand
GCGCCAGGTCTTGCAATCACTACCAGATCAAGACCTCTAACAAATTCGTTTTCATTCAATCGATAACTTTCACGGATCAATCTCGTAATTCGATGTCTTACTACACTGTTCCCGACTTTTTTACTGACTGAAATACCGATACGGTTTTTCTGCGTGTTCTGTTCCAATATATACATGATCAGATATTTGTTTGCATATGATTTTCCTTTTTTGTATACACGCTGAAAATCACCGTATTTTTTCAGAGATTCTGAAAATATCATACTCTTTTCCTCTTAGAAAAAAATTTCCTGATAGAAGAAGAAAAGGCCACAAATCTGCGGCCTATGCTGACAATACTTTTCTTCCTTTTGCTCTTCTTGCAGCTAAGACTTTTCTTCCGCCTGCTGTACTCATTCTTGCTCTGAATCCATGAACTTTAGATCTGGATCTTTTCTTTGGCTGAAATGTCATTTTCATAACCGGACACCTCCTTTTTCCGAAACCAATCTATTTTCGTTGGTGTTAATCTCTGATCATATATATTTCCGGTATCTTCGCTTTCTGCTCTTGACAGAAAGGCATAAAATACCCATATGAAAACATCGCTTCAATTATATGCGGATTTTCCCGTTTAGTCAAGAAATTTTTACATCGACATTTTCCACATAAATTCGCACTTTATTTATCCACACATTCCACACTATTTTGGTTTACGTAAATTTATCCACATTTTGTGGAAAAGTTGTGGATAAATTTTTTGATTGCTCTCCTCATTCCGTGTGGATAATTTCAAAATTTCCGTTATTTACAATACTTCTCCGGTTGTGAACAGTTTTTATAAGTTTATACCCATTTTCCACATACGAAATTTTTTCTGCTTTCATTTTTTTCCACATCAACGATTTTTTCCACACTTGTCAAAAAGTTATCCTTGATTCATCCACATTTTTGTTTTAATATTACTGTAGGAAAAAATGGTTTTTTGGAGATAACATTATGGACATACTAAAAGAAAACTGGGAAGAAATACTCTACAGTATCAAAGTTGAACACGACCTTTCAGATATTTCTTTCAAAACCTGGCTGAAACCGCTGCAGATTTACAGCGTTTCAGAACACACGGTCACAATACTTGTCCCTACAGGACAGATGGGTATCAATTATATCACGAACAAATATATGCTTCCGATCAAGGTTGCGATTGCTGAATCTACCGGAAAAGAATATGAACTCGAGCTGCTTCTCCCGGAACAGGCCGAGATCCAGGAACCGAAAAAACCGATTCCTTCTATTACTAATGTCGTAGATAACAGTGCCAATGCAGAAAAAGCAAACCTGAATCCGAAGTATACATTCGACACATTCGTAGTCGGCAACAACAACAAGTTTGCTCACGCTGCTGCTCTCGCGGTTGCTGAATCACCAGGCAAAATGTACAATCCGCTCTTCATCCATGGAGGTGCCGGACTTGGAAAAACGCACTTGATGCATTCCATCGCACACTTTGTACTGAATGAAAATCCGGAAAAAAAGGTTCTTTATGTAACCAGTGAGACCTTTACGAATGAGCTGATCGAATCCATTCGTAACGGCAACAATACCGCAATGACAACTTTCCGCGAAAAATACCGCAATGTTGATGTGCTTTTAATCGACGATATCCAGTTTATTATAGGAAAAGAAGCAACACAGGAAGAGTTTTTCCATACCTTCAATGATCTGCACGCCAACAAAAAACAGATCATCATTTCATCAGATAAACCTCCAAAGGATATCGAAACCCTGGAGGCCCGGCTTCGTTCACGTTTTGAATGGGGTCTGATCGCCGATATCCAGTCTCCGGATTTTGAGACTCGAATGGCGATTCTTCATCGAAAAGAAGAAAATGACGGCTACAATATTGATAATGAAGTCATCAAATACATTGCCATGAATATCAAATCCAATATTCGTGAGCTGGAGGGTGCCCTGAATAAGCTGGTTGCTCTGAGCAATCTGGAAAATCGCGAAATTACAGTCAGTCTTGCCGAGGAAGCACTCAAGGATATTATTTCACCAGATGAAAAGAAAGAAATCACACCGGCACTGATCATTTCCGTCGTTGCAGAACACTTCCATATTACTTCTGATGACATCAAGAGTACGAAGCGTAATTCCGAAATTGTACTGCCGCGGCAGATCGCGATGTATCTCTGCAACACGATGACCAGCGTTGGTCTGAAAAAAATCGGCGCTGAGATGGGTAACCGTGACCACTCTACTGTTCTTCACGGCGCAAACAAGATTGCATCTCAGATCCAAACCTCGGATTCCATCAGCAGCACTGTGGAAATTCTGAAGAAAAAGCTGAATCCATCTTAAAAGTTTTCCACAAAGTTTTCCACTTATCCACAGGACAATTCACTTAAATCTATGTGTACGTCCTGTGGACATGTGTTTAAAACTCTTTCTTTTTTGTGGGCATTTTTTGATTTTTCGCTCCGTCGTGTTTATAACTTTCTCTTTATCCATCGATTTTTGAGAAGTATTTCACATAGTTTTCATTTTCATTTTTTCTTGTATTTATCAGGGTTTTCAGGATTTTACACATATCCACACCCCTTAATAAGATTACTACGTATTTTTTTATTTTATTTATATATGCCGAAGGGAGTATACGCCATCATGAAAATCATCTGTAACAAAAATGACCTGCTCAAAGGTGTCAATACTGTAATGAAGGCAGTGCCTTCCAAAACGACTATGCCAATCCTGGAATGTATTCTCATTCAGGCAAACTCTAATGAAATCAAATTCACTGCCAACGATATGGAACTTGGCATTGAAACATCCGTTACCGGTATGGTTATGGAAAAAGGTATTGTCGCTCTTGAAGCAAAACTTTTTTCTGAAATTATTCGAAAACTTCCGGATAGTGATGTAACGATCACTTCTGATGAAAAAAATAATACTCTGATCGTATGCGAAAAAGCAAAATTCACGATCATGGGCAAGGATGGAGATGATTTTGCTCATCTTCCATATGTAGAAAGAGATTACAAGATCAGTATTTCACAGTTTACTTTAAAAGAAGTCATTCGTCAGACAATCTTTTCGATTGCACAGAATGACAGCAACAAGATGATGACAGGTGAACTGTTTGAGATCAATGGCAATGAACTGAAGGTAGTTTCTCTGGATGGCCACCGTATTTCAATTCGCAAGATTGAACTGAAATCGGAATACGGAGAGAAAAAAGTCATTGTTCCAGGCAAAACACTTCTGGAAATCTCCAAGGTTTTGGCCGGAGGAACGGAAGATATGGTAGATATTTATTTTACAGAGAACCATATCTTGTTTGAGTTTGATCAGACTATTGTGGTTTCCAGACTGATCGAAGGAAATTATTTCCGTGTGAATCAGATGCTTTCCAACGATTACGAAACAAAAGTAACGATCAACAAAAAAGAGTTTTTAGATTGTATTGACCGTGCCACACTTCTTGTGAAAGAAGGCGATAAGCGCCCGATCATTCTGAACATTGCAGAAAATGTGATGGAATTGAAAGTTTCTTCTCAGATCGGTACGATGGATGAACTGATCGACATCTCCCTAGAAGGAAAAAATATCAAGATCGGCTTCAACCCGAAGTTCTTGATCGATGCGCTGCGTGTCATCGATGACGAAATGATCGATATTTATTATATGAATCCAAAAGCACCATGCTTTATCCGTGATGAAAATCAGAGCTATATCTACCTGATCCTGCCGGTTAACTTTGTAGATGTATAAATCACATATTGTGCAGCAGAGGGGATGCTCCCTGCTGTAAGAATGAATAAATATGCAAAAAATAAACAAAATATTTTTTTGGATGTGCGCTGTGCGCGGACATCTCAGGAGATGATTTAACTGCAGTGTCAGGACTGTTTGGTTGGCTGCTGCAGAAAGATGAAGGAGAATTTATGGAAACAATCGAAATCAAATTGAGAGAGGAATATATTAAGCTTGGCCAGGCACTGAAGGCTGCCGGAATCGCGCAGTCTGGTGTAGATGCCAAACTGATGATTCAGGATGGAGAGGCACTGGTAAACGGTGCCGTCGAATATCAGCGCGGAAAGAAGCTGTATGATGGCGATGAAGTGATCTGCCAGAATACGAAGATCCGAATTGTTCAGTAGGTAAAATGGTGGAAGCATGATTGTAGAATCAGTGAAGCTGGACCAGTTTCGGAATTATGACAGTCTGGAGCTGAAGTTTGACAAGGGGACCAATCTGTTTTACGGCGACAATGCGCAGGGAAAAACGAATATCCTGGAGTCCGTCTATCTGTGTGGAACGACCCGTTCCCACAAGGGAAGCAAGGATAAGGAACTGATCCATTTCGGGGAGGAAGAATCCCATATCTGTATGAAAATCCGCAAAGGAGAAATTCCTTACCGGATCGATATGCATCTGAAAAAGAATAAGACAAAGGGTATTGCGATCAATGGAACGCCGGTGCGTAAGGCAAGTGAAGTTATCGGTCTTGGCAATTTTGTATTTTTTTCGCCGGAGGATCTGAATATTATCAAGAATGGTCCTTCGGAGCGCCGGAGGTTTCTGGATATGGAGCTTTGTCAGCTGGATAAGATTTATCTGTATCATCTTTCCAACTACAACAAAACCCTGATGCAGAGAAATAAACTGCTAAAAGATTTTACTTTTTATCCGGAATCTGGTACTATGCTTGAGGTTATCGATGAACAGCTCTGTCAGTATGGTTCTGTGCTCATTCAGATGCGCAGGACTTTTGTTGGTGAGCTGAATGAGATTTTGTATGAGATTCACAAAAAGCTTTCGGGCGGCAAAGAGGAACTGATCTTAGCTTATGAAAATAATGTGGAGATCGAAGAGTTTGCCCAAAAGCTCAGAGCGAACCGGGATAAGGACAGCAAGACCAGAATGACGAATGCCGGACCGCACAGGGATGACATCTGTTTTCTGGTCAATGGGATTGACATCCGCAAATACGGTTCTCAGGGACAGCAGCGGACAGCTGCGCTTTCTCTGAAGCTGGCAGAAATCGAGATCGTCAAACGAAATGTGAAGGATACACCGGTGCTTCTGCTGGACGATGTACTCTCTGAGCTGGACAGCAGCAGGCAGCGTTATCTTCTGGAGAGTATCCATGATATCCAGACGCTGATCACTTGTACCGGTATTGATGATTTTGTCAGTTACAATTTTCAAATAAATAAACTGTTTCAGGTAATCAAGGGAACAGTGCACGAAAAATAGTTTAGGAGGATTTCAATGAGTGCAGAATACGGAGCAGATCAAATCCAGATTCTGGAAGGTCTGGAGGCAGTAAGAAAAAGACCCGGTATGTATATCGGCAGTACATCGGCGAGAGGACTCCATCATCTTGTATATGAGATCGTTGACAATGCGGTTGATGAGGCTCTGGCCGGATTCTGTGACTGCATTACAGTGACGATCAACAAAGATAATTCCGTTACGGTCGTAGATAATGGACGTGGAATTCCGGTAGGAATCAACTCCAAGGCAGGACTTCCTGCGGTAGAGGTTGTGTTTACGGTGCTTCATGCCGGCGGCAAATTCGGCGGCGGCGGATACAAGGTGTCCGGAGGACTGCATGGAGTAGGTGCGTCAGTCGTAAATGCTCTTTCCAACTGGCTGGAGGTTACGATCTGCAAAGACGGCAAGATCTACCGCCAGCGTTATGAGCGAGGCAAGGTTGTCTACAAGCTAAAAGTGATCGGAGAATGTGATCCGGAAAAAACAGGTACGACGGTCACATTTGCACCGGATGATACGATCTTTGAGACTACGGAGTTTGAATTTAACGTGCTCAAACAGAGACTGCGTGAGATGGCATTTCTGACCAAGGGAATCAAGATCATCCTGAGAGACGAACGGGAAGAAGAGCCAATTGAGAAGGTTTTCCACTATGAAGGCGGCATCAAGGAGTTCGTGACGTATCTGAACAAGGGAAAGACCGCACTTTATGATGATATCATCTTCTGCGAAGGTGAAAGAGACGGTGTGTATGTAGAGGTTGCCATGCAGCACAATGATGCGTATACAGAGGGTAGCTACAGTTTCGTCAACAACATCACGACACCGGAGGGCGGTACGCATCTGACCGGTTTCAAAAATGCGCTGACCAAGACTTTTAATGACTATGCGCGTACCAATAAGCTGCTCAAGGACAGCGAACAGAATCTTTCCGGAGATGACATCAGGGAAGGTCTGACAGCGATCATCAGTGTCAAGATTTCAGAGCCGCAGTTTGAAGGCCAGACGAAGCAGAAGCTGGGCAACAGTGAGGCAAGAGGTGCGGTAGAAAATGTCGTGACAGAGCAGCTGACCATTTATCTGGAGCAGCATCCGCAGGTGGCAAAGATCATCATTGAAAAATCGATCATGTCACAGCGTGCAAGAGAGGCAGCACGCAAGGCGCGTGATCTGACCAGAAGAAAATCAGCACTCGACGGTATGTCTCTGCCGGGCAAGCTGGCAGACTGTTCGGACAAGGATCCGTCCAAGTGTGAAATCTATATCGTAGAGGGAGACTCTGCGGGCGGTTCTGCAAAGACAGCCAGAAGCAGAGCGACTCAGGCGATCCTGCCGCTTCGAGGCAAGATCCTCAATGTAGAAAAAGCAAGACTGGAGCGTATCTACGGCAATGCGGAGATCAAGGCAATGATCACAGCATTTGGTACGGGTATCCATGAAGACTTTGATATTTCGAAGCTGCGTTACCACAAGATCATCATCATGACAGATGCCGATGTGGACGGCGCACATATCGCAACGCTGCTGCTGACCTTTTTGTACCGCTTTATGCCGGAGCTGATCAAGCAGGGCTATGTCTACCTGGCTCAGCCGCCGCTTTATAAGCTGGAGAAGAACAAAAAGGTATGGTATGCATACAGTGATGAACAGCTTCAGAGTATTCTTGATGAGGTGGGCCGCGATCAGAACAACAAGATCCAGCGATACAAAGGTCTGGGTGAGATGGACGCAGAGCAGCTCTGGGAGACTACAATGGATCCGGAGAGAAGAGTCCTGAAGCGTGTGACTATGGACGAGGCACAGTCCTCAGAAATTGACCTGACCTTTACGACACTGATGGGAGATCAGGTAGAACCGCGAAGAGAGTTTATCGAAGAAAACGCAAATAAAGTTCGTAATCTGGATATCTAACCGATTGTGAATGGAGGAAAATTCATTGGAAGACAATATTTTTGATCAGATAAAGGAAGTAGACCTGAAAAAGACGATGGAAGAGTCCTACATCGATTATGCCATGAGTGTAATCGCTGCCCGTGCACTTCCGGATGTAAGAGACGGTCTCAAGCCAGTACAGCGAAGAGTGCTCTATGCGATGATCGAGCTGAACAACGGTCCGGATAAGCCGCACAGAAAATGTGCCCGTATCGTCGGTGATACGATGGGTAAATATCACCCGCATGGTGACAGTTCTATCTATGGCGCACTTGTCAATATGGCACAGGAATGGTCCACTCGTTACCCTCTGGTAGACGGACACGGCAACTTCGGTTCCGTGGACGGTGACGGCGCTGCGGCCATGCGTTATACAGAGGCGCGACTGAGCAAGATCTCCATGGAAATGCTGGCGGATATCAACAAAGATACCGTTGACTTTGAGCCGAACTTTGATGAGACTGAGCGGGAACCGAAGGTCCTGCCGTCTCGTTATCCGAACCTGCTCGTCAATGGTACAACCGGTATTGCGGTCGGTATGGCGACCAATATCCCGCCGCATAATCTGGGCGAAGTAATCTCGGCAGTGACGAAGATCATTGACAACCGGGTAGAAGAAGGCAGAGACACTTCAATCGAAGAAGTGATGGATATTATCAAGGGACCGGATTTCCCGACCGGTGCACAGATCCTCGGTACAAGAGGCATCGAGGAAGCCTACCGCACCGGAAAAGGCAAGATCCGTGTCCGTGCGATCACCAATATCGAGACGATGCCGAACGGCAAGAGCCGCATCATCGTGACGGAGCTGCCGTACATGGTGAACAAGGCACGTCTTATCGAAAAGATGGCAGAGCTGGTTCGTGACAAACGAATCGACGGTATCACAGCAATCACAGATGAATCCAGCCGTGAAGGCATGCGGATCAATGTGGAGCTGCGCCGTGATGCCAATGCCAATGTGATCCTGAATCAGCTTTACAAACATACACAGCTGCAGGATACTTTTGGTGTGAATATGCTGGCGCTGGTCAACAACCAGCCGAAGGTACTGAATCTTCTGGATATGCTGAAGCATTACCTGAAACATCAGGAAGATGTCGTGACCAGAAGGACCAAATATGATCTGAACAAGGCAGAGGAGCGGGCTCATATCCTGCAGGGACTGCTGATCGCACTCGACAACATCGATGAGGTGATCCAGATCATCAGAAGTTCTCAGAATACACAGGCAGCCAAGGCAGGCCTGATCGAGCGGTTCGGTCTGACAGAGGCACAGGCACAGGCGATCGTTGATATGCGTCTGCGTGCACTGACCGGTCTGGAACGAGAGAAGCTGGAGAATGAATACAAAGAACTGATGCAGAAGATCAGCGAATACAAAGCAATCCTGGCAGATGAAAATCTGCTGCTCGGAGTGATCAAAAAAGAGATCACGGTGATCAAGGACAAATACGGAGATGAGAGAAGAACCAGCATCGGCTTTGATGCATCCGAATTTTCCGTAGAGGATCTGATCCCGGATGAAAATGTGGTCATCACAATGACAAAGCTTGGTTATATCAAGCGTATGACGCCGGACAACTTCAAGAGTCAGGGACGCGGCGGCAAAGGAATCAAGGGAATGCAGACGATCGAAGATGACTATATCGAGGAACTGCTGATGACAACAACGCATCATTTCCTGATGTTCTTTACCAACAAGGGAAGAGTATACCGTCTGAAAGCGTATGAGATTCCGGAGGCAGGCAGAACGGCCAGAGGTACGGCGATCATCAATCTGCTTCAGCTGATGCCGGATGAGAAGATCACGGCTCTGATCCCAATCCGGGAGTACAAGGAAGGCCGTTTCCTGTTTATGGCGACCCGATACGGTATCGTCAAGAAAACACCGATCACGGATTTTGCAAATGTGCGAAAGACCGGTCTGGCAGCGATCACGCTGAAGGAAGAGGACGAGCTGATCGAGGTAAAATTTACCAACAACGAGAAGGATATCCTGCTCGTGACAAAATACGGACAGTGTATCCGTTTCCATGAGACAGATGTCAGAAGCACCGGACGCTCCTCGATGGGTGTTATCGGTATGAGTCTGCAGGACGGCGATGAGGTCGTTGGCATGCAGCTGGATACGCAGGGTGAATATCTGCTGATCGCTTCTGAAAACGGCATGGGCAAGCTGACACCGGTTTCTGATTTTACGGCGCAGAACCGCGGCGGTAAGGGTGTCAAATGCTACAAGATCATGGAAAAAACAGGAAATGTAGTCGGTGTGAAAGCGGTCAACCATGACAATGAGGTTATGATGATCAGCACAGAGGGCATCATCATTCAGATGGCATGCTCCGATATTTCCATCCTTGGACGAGTGACAAGCGGTGTGAAGCTGATGAACATTTCCGGCGGAGATTCCAAGGTGGCAAGCATTGCCAAGGTGAGAGAAAGCTCAAACCAGAATGAAGAAGAAACCTTAAAGACGTTGGAAGATGAACTGAAGAAGGACGAATAAAAAAATGAGCGTACGAAGATTAATCGCCATCTGGACGGCGAAGATCGTAAGTACCCTATGCAGAATTTCCGGCAGGCAGGGAGCAACGCTTGCCGGAAAAATTGCACTTAAGGTAGATCCGAATATTCTGAAGGATCTGTCCGGGCAGGTAAGGGAAAAGATCTTTGTAGTCTGCGGCACCAATGGAAAAACGACAACGAACAATCTGCTCTGCTCCGCAATCGAGGCAGAGGGAAAGAAGCTGGTCTGCAACAATACCGGTTCGAATATGCTTCAGGGCATTGTCTCTGCGTTTGTACTGGCAGCAGGGCTGAATGGACGGCTGGATGCAGATTATGCGTGTCTGGAGGTCGATGAGGCATCTACCCTGCGTATTTTTCCTCATGTGAAGCCGGACTATATGGTGCTGACCAATCTGTTCCGCGATCAGCTGGATCGCTACGGAGAAATCGAATCGACGATGGATATGCTCCGGCGTGCGATGCAGATGGTTCCGGAGATGACCGTCATGGTCAACGGAGATGATCCGATTTCCTCGTATGTGGCGATGAAAAGCGGCAATCCTTATCAGGCATACGGTATTTCGGAAAAGGTATTTGATGCAGCGGCAGAGGTCAAGGAAGGCCGTTTCTGCCAGAAATGCGGCGCACAGCTGGAGTATACGGTACATCATTACAGCCAGCTTGGTACATACCAGTGTCCGGACTGTGATTTTGCGCGGCCCGCGATCGCGTTTGAGGCCTCTCAGATCAGCCTGACGGACGGAATCCGTTTTGAGGTAGAGGGCAGGAATATCGCAGTCAATTATCGGGGATTCTATAATATTTATAATATTCTGGCGGCGTATAGTGCGGCCAGGGCAGCAGGACTGGAGCTGCCGCACTATGAGGAGATGCTTACACGCTACAATCCGCAGAATGGACGAATGGAGCAGTTTGACATCGGCGGTACCCACGTGATGCTCAACCTTGCCAAGAATCCGGCAGGTTTCAATCAGAACGTGGCGCTGGTCATGGACGATCCGAAAGACAAAGATGTGATCGTAGTCATCAACGACAATGCAGGTGATGGTACCGATGTATCGTGGCTGTGGGATGTGGATTATGATCAGTTCGGCGCAGACAATGTCCGTTCGCTTACGGTGTGCGGCATCCGCCGGCTGGATATGCAGCTGCGGATGAAGTATGTCGGTGTGCCATGCAAGGTTTCAGAAGATGTGAAGACAGCGATCGAGGATCAGCTCAAAAATGGCTGCGGGAATCTGTATGTGCTGGTGAATTATACGGCGCTGTTCTCTACAAGAGAGCTGCTGGCAGAACTGCAGAAAAAATAAAGCATGGAGGTAGATGTATGAAGTTGAAAATAGGACATCTGTATCCGGACTTATTGAATTTATATGGTGACAGAGGCAATATTCAGTGTATGAAGATGCGCTGTGAGTGGCGTGGGATCGAGGCTGAGGTGCAGTCTTTTCTGATCTCTGATCCGGTTGATTTTTCTGATCTGGATCTGGTGCTTCTGGGCGGCGGTTCTGACCGGGAACAGATGCTGGTCTGTGAAAAACTGAAACAGATCCAGCCGGATATGAAGGCGTATGTCGAGGACGGCGGCGGTGTGCTGGCGGTCTGCGGCGGTTATCAGCTGCTGGGGCATTATTACGATACAGAAGAAGGCCGGATCGAGGGACTTTCTCTGGTTGATCTTTATACAGAACAGGGTGATCCGCGCCTGATCTCCAATATTGTGCTTGAAAACGATCAGTTTGCACATCCGATCGTCGGATTTGAAAACCATGGCGGAAGAACCTATATCGGGGAGAATCGGCCGTTCGGCAAAGTTTTGTTTGGACATGGCAACAATGGAACAGACGGTACAGAGGGTGTGCTTTACAAAAATGTGGTCGGCACTTACCTGCATGGGCCGCTGCTTCCGAAGAATCCGCATATCTGTGATTATCTGCTGGCAAATGCAACGAACCGCAAATACGGAGTATCGGAGCTGTCACAGCTCGATGACACCCAGGAGCTGGCAGCCAATCAGTATATTGTGGATCGATTTGTGAAGAAATAGATAGAAAATGCTTGACAAACGCGGCAAAAGGCTGTAGTTTATACACGAACCAAATAAAGATGCTTTTCTCTTATTCAGAGTGGTGGAGATACAAAGGATCTGTGAAGCCACGGCAACCCCGGTGACGGAAGGTGCCAGCCTGAGCGAGTAAACTCGAACAATAAGGGGATTTGATTGAATGATTGAGTCCGCCTGATGGTGGGCTCTTTTTTTAGATGCCAGGTAGGATTGTAGGAGTGCGAAGCGCGGAACAATCCGTAGGCATCAGCATAAGGGAGAAGAAAAGCAGCCATTGCAGAAAGGAAAATACGAGAATGGAAAAATTATTATTTACTTCAGAATCTGTAACCGAAGGTCATCCGGATAAAATGTGTGACCAGATTTCCGATGCGATCCTCGATGCGCTGATCGCACAGGACCCGATGAGCCGTGTTGCATGTGAGACTGCTACCACAACTGGTATGGTACTGGTAATGGGCGAGATCACTACAAAGGCTTATGTAGATATTCAGAAGATCGTGCGTGATACCGTACGTGAGATTGGCTATACAAGAGGCAAATATGGTTTTGATGCAGATACCTGCGGTGTGATCACAGCAATCGATGAGCAGTCTGCAGATATCGCACTTGGCGTAGACAAGGCACTCGAAGCAAAAGAGAACAAGATGTCTGATGAGGAGATCGAAGCAATCGGTGCAGGCGACCAGGGTATGATGTTTGGCTATGCTTCCAACGAGACAGAGGAACTGATGCCGTACCCGATCTCTCTGGCACACAAGCTGGCACTTCAGCTGACCAAGGTGAGAAAAGACGGTACTCTGACCTACCTTCGTCCGGACGGAAAGACACAGGTAACAGTAGAGTATGATGAGAACGGCAAGCCGGCTCGTCTGGATGCAGTCGTACTGTCCACACAGCATGATCCGGAAGTGACACAGGAGCAGATCCACGAAGACATCAAAAAGCATGTATTTGATGTGATCCTTCCGAAGGAGCTGATCGATGACAATACGAAGTTCTTTATCAATCCGACTGGACGTTTCGTAATCGGCGGACCGCACGGTGACAGCGGACTGACCGGACGTAAGATCATCGTAGATACATACGGCGGAATGGCAAGACACGGCGGCGGAGCATTCTCCGGTAAAGACTGCACAAAGGTAGACCGTTCTGCAGCATATGCAGCACGTTACGTTGCAAAGAACATTGTAGCAGCAGGACTGGCTGACAAGTGTGAAATCCAGCTTTCCTATGCAATTGGTGTAGCAAGACCGACTTCTATCATGGTGGATACATTCGGTACAGGCAAGCTCTCTGATGAGAAGCTGACAGACATCGTTCGTGAGAACTTTGATCTTCGTCCGGCTGGTATCATCAAGATGCTGGATCTTCGCCGTCCGATCTACAAGCAGACAGCGGCTTACGGCCATTTCGGACGCAACGATCTGGACCTTCCGTGGGAAAAGACCGACAAGGCAGAAGACCTGAAAAAATATCTGTAAAGAAAAGGCTGAATACAGCAGCGAAATAAAGAAAGATTAAAATTTAAAAGAAGAAAAGAAACGTAGAGAGACTGGCCGAATGCAGAATGAAAAATCTGCATTCGGCAGTTTTTTTATTCGACAGAGTTCATAAAAAGTTTAGAAAGATTGGATATTGTTTAGATGAATTGGGGTATC
>CAZEPO010000030.1:0-2312 GCA_964514125.1 uncultured Lachnospiraceae bacterium | reverse complement strand
AGAGTTCATAAAAAGTTTAGAAAGATTGGATATTGTTTAGATGAATTGGGGTATCTGATATGGTATACTGACAGGAGATTATGGGACAGTCTGTGCCTGTGAAAACAGTCTGTTTCCAGTGATATGAGGTGAGGGAGTATGAAGCTGAAAACGCGTCTGGCGATTGCATTTTGTGTGATTACGATCGTTCCGTTTCTGCTGTTCGGAATTTCTTTTTGGGGATTTACACATTATCAGATGAATCTCATGGAAGAAAATTATGGGGTGGAGATGGCACTCGATACACTTTCGGACAGTATGCAGGTAATCGGCAAATCGACACAGGCTGTATTTGAAAATCTAAAGCAGCAGGCGGAGCAGGATGAGCAGCAGCTGCTGAATGAAGCATATCTGGATCAGATCAATGCGAAGCTGCAGGAAAAGAGTGCTTATCTGCTGGTGCGCAAGGACAAAACGATGTATTACAGCGGAGCAGATCATGACGTATCGAAGCTGTTTGCAGAGCTTCCGGCTTTCCGGGAGTTTAAGAGTGTTTCGGACGGCGGTTCCTATATCGGCAAGGATGTCCGGGCATTTGTGAAACAGCTTGACGTGGAGCTGGATGACGGTTCAGAAGTCAGTGTGTTTATCATATCGTCGGTCAGCCGTTTTGTTTCACAGATGAAGCATCTGATCAGCGACTTTATGCTGTCGGTGGTGGTCATCATCGTATGTACGGCTTTTGTCATGACCTTCTGGATCTATACCGGACTGAACCGGCCGCTGAAAAAACTCAGTGAGGCGACACACCGGATCAGGGAAGGTGATTTTGATTTTGAACTGAAGGAATCCGGCAGAGATGAGATCAGTCAGCTGTGCTGTGATTTTGAAGAGATGCGCAAGCGGCTGAAGGAGCTCGATGAGGAGAAGCGGACCTTTGACCAGCAGAGCCGCGAGTTGATCAGCAATATCTCCCATGACCTGAAGACGCCGATCACGGCGGTCAAGGGCTATGTGGAAGGCATCATGGACGGTGTGGCGGATACGCCGGAGAAGATGGACCGCTATATCCGTACAATCTATATCAAGGCAAACGATATGGATCGTCTGATCAATGAGCTGACCTTTTATTCTAAGATTGACACGAACCGTATTCCCTACAATTTCAACAAGATCAATGTCGCGGATTATTTTGATGACTGTGCAGAAGAAGTCGGATTGGAAATGAGGGAACGGCAGATCACGTTTACCTATATCAACAATGTGGAGAAGGATACACTGGTCATTGCAGATGCAGAACAGATGAAGCGTATCATCAATAATATTATCGGTAATTCGGTCAAATATATGGATAAGACGAGAAAGACGGTGCAGCTGCGTGTGCTGGACGCCGGAGATTTTATTCAGGTGGAGATCGAAGATAACGGCAAAGGCATTCCGGCCAAGGAGCTCGGTGTGATCTTTGAACGGTTCTATCGTGCAGATGCGTCCCGCAATTCTGCCCAGGGCGGCAGCGGAATCGGACTCTCGATCGTGAAGAAGATCATCGAGGATCACGGCGGAAGAATCTGGGCGAGCAGCAAGGTCGGTGAAGGCACGACCATGCACTTTGTAATCAGAAAATATCAGGAGGTACCTGTTTCATGAGTAAAATTTTAATTGTAGAAGATGAAGTGGCAATCGCAGATCTGGAGAAGGATTATCTGGAGCTTTCCGGATTTGAGGTGGAGATTGAGCACACAGGAGACAAAGGGCTTCTGCGTTCTCTGGAGGAAGACTTTGATCTGATCATTCTGGATCTGATGCTTCCGGGAATGGACGGATTTGAGATCTGCCGCCAGATCAGAGAAAAGAAGAATACGCCGATCATCATGGTTTCGGCGAAAAAAGATGATATTGACAAGATCAGAGGACTGGGACTTGGCGCAGATGACTATATGACCAAACCATTCAGTCCAAGTGAGCTTGTAGCGCGCGTAAAAGCCCATATGGCGCGTTACGAGCGTCTGGTCAACAGTAATGTCCAGGAAAACGATATCGTCGAAATACGGGGCATTAAAATCGATAAGACGGCACGCCGTGTCTGGGTGGAAGGAGAAGAACGCAGCTTTACGACAAAGGAATTCGATCTGCTGACCTTCCTGGCACAGAATCCGAATCATGTCTATACCAAAGAAGAACTGTTCCGCAGAATCTGGGATATGGAATCCATCGGTGATATCGCAACTGTGACGGTGCATATCAAAAAAATCCGTGAGAAGATTGAGAAGCAGTCCTCCAAGCCGCAGTATATCGAGACAATCTGGGGCGTGGGGTATCGGTTTAAGCTGTAA
>CAZEPO010000029.1:3249-15920 GCA_964514125.1 uncultured Lachnospiraceae bacterium | reverse complement strand
AAAGTATAGAATTTGGCAGCTTTATGCTCTATTCTGCGCCATTTTCTTTTGTTTCACGATAATGTCCCGGGGTCATTCCCATTTTTTTCTTAAACAACCGGTTGAAATAATGGACATCCTGTATGCCTACCTGCTCACTGATCATCTGAACCGTCTGCTGGCTCATCCGCAGCAGATCTGCCGCACGCTCCATTCTTCGATTCGTCACATATTCCGTGATCGTTATTCCGGTCTCTCTGCGAAAAAGATCGGAAAGATAACATTTGTTGACACTGAGGATATCTGCAAAATACTGCAGTGTCAAAGAACGGGTCAGATCAATATCCACCATGAACAAGACTCTCTGAACCAATGGGGAATAGTTTTTATGTTCATTGAGAATCGCCAGACTGCAGTACCGGTGTACCATATCAGTGTTGATTCGCTTACATTCTTCTATGCTCTCAGCGCTGCTGATCCGATGCATAAATTCAGTATTGACGCTGTTCAGAAACAGTTCCCTGACTCCAATCCGCCGTACCGTCCATTCCAAAAGCGCCTTGATCTGCACACATTCATACTGCCATTGAAGCAGTTCGCTTTTCATCACATCTGCGATTGGAATCTCATTTCGCTCCTTCATCGCTGTCAATGCGTGAAATTCATTTTTTTCTCTGACGCTTTCCAATACCTCATCCAGCAATTCATATTTCCGGATCAGATTGCCCGTATATGCTTTTGCATTTACTTTTTGTTCCATATGCACTCCCATTTTTTTGCATTTTTTGCCATACACAAATATTATACACTATTTCCTAAATTTTGTACGATGCCAATACGAAAAAAAACTGGTATTCTAAAGGTAAATTATTGTGCATATTGCCTAAATTTTAACAAACTAAGAGATAGGTAGGAGGTAAAATGTATGGAAAGTAAAACATTCCGGGGCGGCGTGCATCCTGAAGGCTTCAAAAGCATTTCCAAGGGACGTTCAGTAATGCCTTATCTGCCAAAAGGCGATCTCGTCTTCCCAATCAACCAGCACATCGGCAAACCGGCGATCCCGGTCGTAGCCAAAGGTGACAAAGTCCTTGCCGGACAGATCATTGCGGAAGCGGACGGTTTTGTATCTGCAAATATTGTCTGTTCCTGTTCCGGTACCGTCAAGGCAATCGAACAGCGCTACAATGCCGCTGGTGCACGATGCACCTGCATCGTAGTGGAAAATGACGGCGCATACACACCGGCACCTGGCATCGGCAAAAAAAGAAAAGAAGGTACTGCTTCCAGCAAGGATATCCTGGATTCCATCAAGGCAGCCGGTATCGTAGGTATGGGCGGTGCAGGTTTCCCGACCCACGTAAAGCTTTCCTCCAAAGATCCGGAAGGCATTGATTATGTCATCGCCAACGGTGCAGAATGTGAACCGTATATCACCTGCGATGACCGTCTGATGCAGGACCGCAACCGTGAGATCGTGGAAGGTCTTCGTCTTGTGCTTCAGCTTTTCCCGAATGCACAGGGAATCATTGCGATCGAAGACAACAAGCCAGAAGCGATCAAAGCGATGGAGGCTGTCTGTGCCGGTGAAAAACAGATCCGCGTACAGCCATGTGCAGCCAAATATCCGGAAGGCGGCGAACGAAATCTGATTTCCGTCATCACAGGACGTGATCTTCGCTTCGGACAGCTCCCGGCTGAGCTGGGCTGTGTTGTCTGCAACGTCAGCACACTGAACGCGATCTATCAGGCAGTATATCGCTCCACTCCGCTGACCGAACGTTACTTTACGGTATCCGGTGATGCGATCGCCAATCCATGTACAATGCTGGTCAAGATCGGCACCAACTGCACAGAGCTAATCGAAGCATGTGGCATCAAGCCAGGCGTTACCGTCAAAAAAGTCCTCTCCGGAGGCCCGATGATGGGTATTGCCCTCAACACAACCGATGTTCCGGTATGCAAAAACAACAACGCACTTACTGTTCTTGCCAAAGATGAAGTCGAACTGGCTGAGACAGAGATGACCGCCTGCATCCGCTGCGGCCGCTGTACACAGGCATGTCCAATCCATCTGACGCCGCAGCTGATGGCTGATGCAGCAGAACACAAGGATTATCAGCGTTTTGAAAAGAAACTCTACGGTCTGGATTGTATTTTCTGCGGTTCCTGTACTTATATCTGCCCGGCTAAACGGCCGCTGATGCAGCTCTTCAAACAAACCAAAGGCGCAATCCTTGCAGCAAAAAGAAAGTGAGGGAAACAGACAACATGAACGAACAATTACTTAATGTCTCATCAAGTCCTCATATCAGAAGCAAGCATTCTACCAGAAGCATTATGACCGATGTGATCATCGCACTGATGCCTGCTACACTTTTTGGTATCTATCATTTTGGACTTCATGCATTTCTCGTGGTTGCAGCATCTATTCTTTCCGCTGTACTCACAGAAGCAATTTTTGATCTTATTGCCAAAAAACCAATGACCATCAAAGACGGCAGTGCTGTCCTGACCGGTCTTCTTCTCGGTATCTCTCTTCCGCCTGCAGTACCGGTATTTATTCCGATCATCGGCGGAATCGTAGCAATCCTTCTGGTCAAATGTCTGTTCGGAGGATTAGGCAAAAACTTTATGAACCCGGCTCTCGCAGGACGATGCTTCCTGCTGATCTCCTTCGGAACACTGATGACCAACTATTCAGTAGATGGTACTTCCACTGCTACTCCGCTGGCACTTCTCAGAGACGGCGAAGCAGTCAATCTGCTCGATCTTTTCATCGGAAATACAACCGGTGTAATCGGCTGTTCTGCACTTGCACTCCTGATCGGTGCTGTTTATCTGCTGATCCGCAAAGGCATCACCTGGCAGATTCCATTCTCCTGTATCGCAGTCTTCCTGCTGATCATGGGTATCTGCGGTGAATTTACTCCGTCCTACCTGTTCGCACAGTTCTGCGGAGGCGGTCTTCTCATGGGTGCATTCTTCATGGCAACTGATCCGGTAACCAGCCCGATCACTTCCAGAGGTCATCTGATCTATGGCGCTGTCATCGGTGCACTTGCTGCTCTTTTCCGTATCAAAGGTTCCGCAGCAGACTCCTTCAGCTATGCGATCATCATCACCAACCTGCTGACTCCGTTCCTGGATAAGCTTCCGGTTCCGAAACCGCTGGGCTACGCTCCAGGCAAAGAAGGACGCAAATTCGCATTCCCGAAAGCAGCTGTCAACCTGACTGTGATCACACTGATCGCCGGTGCTGCGCTGAGTGCTGTCTATGGAACGACCAAGGATACGATCAACGAGCAGAAGCTTGCTGCAAGTGCTGCTTCCTATAAAGAAGTATGTCCGGATGCAGAAGAATTTGGTTCTGACGAAACATTGAACGCTGCTGTCGAGGCACTCGAAGGTGCTCCGTACAACACAGAACTCTATGGCAAAACCTATATCGATCAGGTGATCGTCGGCAAAGCTGCAGACGGTTCCGTAGCAGGCTATGTCATCGTAGCGACCAGCGGCGACGGATTCGACGGTGATATCACACTCTCACTTGGTATCTCAGCAGACGGTACACTCAATGGCATTTCCTTCACAGAACTGAACGAAACAGCCGGAATGGGTATGAAGGTAGAGGAAGACGAATTCCGCAGCCAGTTTGCAGGCGTTCAGGTCGATCAGTTCAAGCTGAACAAAGCAGGCGGCTCTACTGCTGATAATGAAATCGATTCTGTAACCGGTGCTTCCATTACATCCGGTGCAGTTGTAAATGCTGTCAACACCGCACTTGCATTTTTTGCAGAAAATATTCAGTAAGGGAGGATTTGAATATGAACCAATATATGGAACGAATCTATAATGGTGTGATCAAAGAAAATCCGTCCGTCGTTCTGATGCTCGGTATGTGTCCTACCCTGGCTGTTACGACTTCCGCTTCTAACGGTCTTGGTATGGGACTTTCCACACTCGCTGTATTGATCTTTTCCAACCTGATCATTTCTCTTATGAGAAAGATCATTCCGGATCAGGTCCGTCTGCCGGCTTACATTGTCATCGTAGCTTCACTGGTTACAATCGTTGACCTGCTGCTCCAGGCATATGTACCGTCCCTGTACAGCTCACTCGGAATCTTTATTCCGCTGATCGTTGTTAACTGTATTATTCTTGGCCGTGCAGAGGCTTATGCAAATAAGGTCGGTCCGGCACTGGCTCTTTTCGATGGAATTGGTATGGGTCTTGGTTTCACCATCTCTCTGACCATCATCGGAACGGTACGTGAACTGATCGGTGCCGGCTCTGTCTTCGGTCATCAGGTACTTCCGTCTGTGATCGAGCCGATCTCTATCTTTGTAAAAGCACCGGGTGCATTTATCGTTCTGTGCTTCCTGGTAGCAATCCTGAATGCAGCTCATATTCAGACTGCTGCCAACAAGAAGGTAGAAGGCTGTGACGGCTGCTGCTCATCCTGTGCAAAATCCTGTCAGGAAGAAAAGGAGGAAGAGTAAGTATGAATACATCATTATTTTTAATCGTAGTTACAACTGCTCTGGTCAACAACGTCGTATTGAATCAGTTTCTCGGAATCTGTTCCTTCCTCGGTGTTTCCAAACAGATCAAAACATCTGCCAGCTTAGGCGGTGCCGTAATCTTTGTTATGGCAATCTCCTCTGCAGCCGCTAACCTGCTTTACCAGTTTGTCCTTGCACCGCTCGGTCTGGAATACCTCGATACGATTGTATTTATCCTCGTGATCGCAGCGCTTGTACAGATGGTTGAAATGTTCCTGAAGAAAACTTCCCCTGCAATCTATCAGGCGCTGGGAATCTATCTTCCGCTGATCACAACCAACTGTGCCGTACTGGGTGTGGCACTTACCAACGTACAGAACGAATACAACTTCATCGAGAGCGTAACCGCCGGTGTCGGTACCGCAGTTGGTTATACCATCGCGATCGTCCTTCTGGCTGGTATCCGCGAACGTATCGATGAATCCAGTATCCCGGCTCCGTTCCGCGGCGCTCCGGTCGTTCTTCTCTCTGCTGCGCTCATGTCCATCGCATTCATGGGCTTCAGCGGACTGTCACTGTAAAGGAGGTTACATATGCAGTCAATTCTTATTGCTACCGCTGTGGTAGGTGCAATCGGCCTCGTTGTCGGTGTATTATTGATCTTTGTCAGCAAAAAATTTGAAGTAGAAGTAGATGTAAAAGAACAGGCAGTACGCGAATATCTGCCTGGCAACAACTGCGGTGCCTGCGGTTATGCCGGCTGTGATGCCATGGCTGCTGCAATCGCCAAAGGCGAAGCACCTGTCACCGGCTGTCCGGTCGGCGGTACTCCGGTAGCAGAACAGATTGCCCGTATTATGGGCGTCGAAGCTACTGCTGAAGAAAAACGTGTGGCATTTGTCAAATGTGCCGGAAACTGTGAAAAAGTTGTTCAGAAATGCAATTATGTCGGTATTCATGACTGTGCTTCTGCTGCTTCCTGCGGACTGAGTCCATGGGCCTGTGATTACGGCTGCCTCGGATTTGGCTCCTGCGTCGCTGCATGTCCGTTCGGTGCGATCACCGTAATCGATGGTGTAGCAAGGGTAGATCGTGAAACATGTAAAGCCTGCGGCAAATGTGTCGCTGCATGTCCGAAACATCTGATCGAGATCATTCCGGACAAAGCAGTTTTCGCTGTAAACTGCTCCAACAAAGACCGCGGTCCAGCAGTCAAAAAAGCCTGCACTGCCGGCTGTATCGGCTGCAAGCTCTGCGAAAAACAGTGCGAACACGATGCAATCCATGTAGAGAACAACATTGCTCAGATTGATTATGAGAAATGTGTCGGATGCGGCAAATGTGCCGAAAAATGTCCGGTCGGTGCGATTCATCTTCGCGAAGTATAATATACAAAAACTGGCATCTGTATTTTGCAGGTGCCAGTTTTTTTCATTTATCTCACATCACTTTCTTCATTTCAGCCAAAAAATCCGCTATGCAAATATCAGATTCACATAGCGGATTCTTTTATTTATTCATTGCTGAGATTATTCTTCTTCGTTGTTCTGACGAGCTGCAATCTCTTTTTCCTGAACATCGTTCGGAGCCTGCTCATAACGTGCAAACTCATAAGCATAAGATCCGCTTCCGCCTGTCATAGAACGAAGCTGTGTAGAATATCCGTAAAGCTCAGACATCGGAATGTCAGCTTCTACGATCGTATTACCCTTGTGATCCGGATTCATACCAAGTACACGTCCTCTTCTCTTATTCAGATCACCCATAACATCACCGGTATATTTGTCCGGAACAGTAACCTGCATAGAAGCGATCGGCTCAAGGAGAACCGGGCTGGCTTCCATGAAGCCCTTCTTGAATGCCTGGCTGGCAGCTGTCTTAAATGCCATCTCGGAGGAGTCTACCGGATGATAAGATCCATCGTACAGAACTGCCTTCACACCAACTACCGGATATCCTGCAAGCGGTCCTCTCAGGCAGGAGTCCTGAATACCCTTCTCAACTGCCGGGAAGTAGTTCTTCGGAACAGCACCACCAACTACGACCTGTTCGAATTCGTACGGTTTCTCAAGGTCACCGGATGCGGAGAATTTCATCTTAACATGACCATACTGTCCATGTCCGCCGGACTGTTTCTTATACTTGGAATCAACGTCAGAAGTCTTGCGGATTGTCTCGCGGAATGCGACTCTCGGTTTGGTCAGTTCTACTTCTACTTTGTACTTCGTCAGAAGTTTGCTTGCGATGATATCGAGATGCTGATCACCAAGACCATAGAGAAGTGTCTGATGATTTTCGCCATCGTTGACTACCTTCATTGTCAAGTCTTCCTGTGCCATCTTAGCAAGTGCCTGTGCGATCTTATCTTCTTCGCCTTTTTCTTTTGCTTTGTATCTCTTATATGTATACGGAACCGGCGCATCGATCTTACCGAATGCGATCGGTGTAGCTTTCGTAGAAAGTGTATCGCCTGTAGCAGCGTTCAGTTTGCCGATGGCACCGATGTCACCTGCGTGAAGCTCTTTGACTTCTACCGGCTTGCTGCCTTCCATCACGTACAGTTTGTTCAGTCTTTCTTCGGAATCCTTTGCTTCGTTGTAAAGTGTATCATCACTCTTGATAACACCGGAAGCAACCTTGATCATGGAATATTTTCCGATGAACGGATCGACAATTGTCTTGAATACAAATGCAGATTTTGCTTTTGCAAAATTGTAATCTGCTTCGTATACTTCTTTTGTCTTCATATTGACACCTGCGATCTTGCGCTCGTTCGGTGCCGGGAAATAGCTCACTACATCATCAAGCAGGATCTTGATACCCTGAAGGTTGACACTGGCACCCATTGTAACCGGTACGATCGATCCGTCACTTACATTGGTACGAAGTGCTGCCATGATCTCTGCTTCTGAGAACTCATCGCCGCTGAAATAACGATCCATAAATTCTTCACTGGTCTCTGCTACTGCCTCAAGAAGGGTCTCACGATACTGATCGAGATATTCCTGTGAGTAATCCGGAATCTCGCATTCTACCTTCTCGTTCTTGTTCACATAGCGGCGGCCTTTCATCTTCACTACGTTTACATAGCCGATATATTTCTCATTCTCACGGATTGGGAAGTGAAGCGGTGCGATCTTTTTGCCGTACAGCTCAGTCAATGTCTCTACAACCTCACGGAAGCTGGCATTGTCATAGTCCATATTGGAAACATAGAAGATTCTCGGAAGTTTGTATTTCTCACAAAGCTCCCATGCCTTCTGTGTACCAACCTCTACACCGTTCTTACCATTGACTACGATCACTGCTGCGTCTGCTGCTGCAGCTGCTTCTTCAGCTTCACCTGCAAAGTCAAAATAACCAGGTGTATCAAGAACATTGACTTTCGTGTCGTTCCAGATCACCGGAACCATGGATGTGCTGATTGAAAATTTTCTCTTGATTTCCTCTTTATCGTAATCGCTGATGGTATTTCCTTCAGCTACGTTGCCAAGTCTGCTCGTAATACCTGTCAGGTATGCCATTGCTTCTACAAGACTTGTCTTTCCTGCTCCACCGTGTCCCAGAATTACGATGTTACGGATTTTGTCTGTTGTGAAAACGTTCATAGCTTTTTCCTCCAATACTAGTTAGTCTGGGTTCTTAACTCCCACATGGGTATATTTTACTAGAAATTTTCAAATAATTCAAGTATTTTATTCAATTTTCACAAACCCAAAAACTTTTTAGCTTTAAAGTGATAAATCATTGACATGAAATCTCTTTCATAGTAAAATGAGAGAATCAAATTTTACAAAAGGAACTGATTGTTATGGAATTAAATACATTTGGCTTTATCGGACTTGGGCTGATCGGAGGTTCTCTTGCAAAAGCATTGAAGCAATGGAAACCAGAATGCAGGATCATGGCATATACACGTTCAGAATCCACCTCCGCTGCAGCCTTTAAGGATCATACGATTGACATTATCTGCAAGTCACCATCCGACCTGCTCTTCGCAGCTTGTGACTGTGTTTTTTTGTGTGCACCGGTCGGAAGCAACGTCGAAGCACTTCGTCAGCTGAAAGACGTCGTGCGTCAAGACTGCATCCTCACAGACGTAGGAAGCGTCAAGACCGACATCCATGAGGCTGTTTCTGAAATGGGACTGGACGGACATTTTATCGGCGGACACCCAATGACCGGATCGGAGAAATCCGGATATGCCAATGCTCTGCCACATCTGTTTGAGAATTCCTACTATATTATTACTCCTTCTGAAGGAACTGCTCCGGAATGGATCGAGGCATACCGTGATCTGGCATCTGCAATCGGCGCACTGCCGATCGTGCTCAATTACAAAGAACACGACTTCGCCACCGCAGCAATCAGCCATCTGCCGCATCTGATCGCCGCTTCGCTGGTCAATACAGTACATGATCTGGATTCCAAAGATGAACTGATGAAAATGCTGGCTGCCGGCGGTTTTAAGGATATTACAAGAATTGCCTCCTCTTCTCCTGAGATGTGGGAGCAGATCTGTGTGTCCAATCGCCAGAATATCTCATCTGTCATGGATACCTTTATTCAGCTGATGGAAGATGCCCGCAGCGAAATGAACCGCGGCAACGGTGCTGCAATCCATCAAGTATTTGAGCGTTCCAGAGATTACCGGGATTCTTTTTCCTCCAGATCACTTGGAAGTATCAAAAAGACCTACCGTATCTTCTGCGACATCGTGGACGAATCCGGTGCGATTGCTACGATTGCCACGACGCTGGCAGTCAACGGTATCAGTATCAAAAATATCGGCATCGTACACAACCGCGAATTCGACGAAGGGGTACTGCAGATCGAATTTTACGAAGAAGAACCTTCTCTGAAGGCAGCATCGGTACTGGAGCAGCATCGATACCGTGTCTGGGTCAGATAAGCTCATCAGAAAGGAGCAATTATAATTATGATCATAAAAAAAGCCCGTTCTCTGAACGGGGAGTTACTTATTCCGGGAGACAAATCTATCTCCCACCGCAGCGTTATGTTTGGTGCTCTCGCGGAAGGACTGACGGAGGTGGAGCATTTTCTGACCGGTGCAGACTGTCTCTCTACGATTGCCTGCTTCCGCCAGATGGGAATTGCAGTCGAGCAATCCGGCTCACACGTCCTGATCCACGGCAAGGGTCTGCACGGGCTGCAGAAGCCTTCCACAGTCTTAGACGCCGGCAACAGCGGCACGACTGTTCGCCTGATGTCCGGCATTCTCTCCGGTCAGTCTTTCGCTTCCACGATCACAGGTGATGCTTCCATCCAGAAGCGTCCTATGAAGCGTGTCATGCTGCCGCTGACCCAAATGAATGCAGATATTTCTTCCATTAACAATAACGGCTGTGCGCCATTGGAAATAAAACCTGCAAGTCTGCAGGCGATCCAGTATCAGTCACCTGTGGCATCTGCTCAGGTCAAATCCTGTGTACTGCTTGCCGGTCTGTATGCAGACGGCATCACAAGTGTGACGGAACCTGTCGTATCTCGCAATCACTCAGAGCTTATGCTCCGTTACTTCGGTGCACAGATCGACACCAACGAAACTACTGCATCTATTCACCCAGATCCAGCCCTTACCGGACAGAAAATCAATGTTCCGGGAGATATTTCTTCTGCTGCCTACTTTATTGCCGCAGCACTGCTCACACCGAATTCTGAAGTTCTGCTCAAAAATGTCGGTATCAATCCAACACGTGACGGTATGCTCCGCATTTGTCGTGCCATGGGTGCTGATATCACGCTGCTCAACGAGGATCATTCCGGCGCAGAGCCTTGTGCTGATCTGCTGATCCGCAGCAGTTCTCTGCATGGTACCGTGATTGAAGGTGATATTATCCCTACTCTGATCGATGAACTGCCTGTGATCGCCGTTCTGGCTGCTTTTGCTTCCGGTACAACAATCATTGCTGATGCAGCCGAGCTCAAAGTCAAGGAATCCGACCGCATCGCAGTCATGACTGACAATCTGAGCCGCATGGGCTGCGAAGTACACGCTACCGATGACGGCATGATCATTCACGGCGGCACACCGTTGCACGGCGCTGTGATCGACAGTCACAAGGATCACCGCATTGCTATGAGTTTTGCAGTAGCAGGTCTTATCTGTGATGGCGAACTGGAAATACGCGATGCTGACTGCGTACAGATCAGCTATCCGGAATTTTACAACGATCTGTATTCACTAATTCAGTAAGCAAGCAAACTATACCATGAATGGCAGGTTCTTCGGAGCCTGCTTTTCTGTTGTTATACAAAAAAGGAGCTATTGCTCCATAGATAATTACTTATCTATTTTGCAACAGCCCTATTTTTTACAGTATGATACTTCCGTCTTTTTGGATCTGAACAGTTGTATTATAAAATTCTTTTGACACTTCCTCAAAATACCATGTATCTTTTACGCCTGCTGTCTCATAAGGAGAATGCATGGCCAGCTGCGGCAGACCGATATCAACTGCATGCAGGGATACTTGCGTATTCGAAATATTTCCAAGTGTTGAACCGCCTGCCATGTCAGAACGATTTGTAAATGTCTGATATGGCACGTTCGCTTTTTTACAGATGCTCTGGAATACCGCTGCACTGACTGCATCGGTGGTATATTTCTGGTTTGCATTGTATTTGATCACAATACCGCCGTTCATCTGCGGACGATTGACCGGATCAGCCATCTCCTGATGATTCGGATGCACTGCATGGGCATTGTCTGCAGAGATCATAAAACTTCCAGCCACAGCTGTCAGATAGTCTTCTTCACTCTTGCCAAGTGCCATATGGATCCGACGCAGCGTATCCTTCAAAAATGTGGAAGCAGCACCCTGTCTGGACGTACTTCCGGTTTCTTCATTATCAAATGCACAAAGTACTGATGCATTTTTTGTCGGCTTTGCTGCCAAAAATCCCTTCAGAGACGCATACAGACACTGCAGATCATCCAGACGCGGGCCACTGAGAAATTCCTGCTCAGCTCCCCAGATGCTTCCTTTTTGTCTGCTGTAAAGGAAAAGATCCATGCCAAGTATTCTTTCCTCTTCTACACCGGCTGCCTCGGCGATCACAGAGCGGAATTTTCCTTTTGCGTCTGCATCACCAAATACCGGACAGAGATCAATCTGCTCATTATATTTGTAGCCCTCGTTGATACTGCGGTTCATGTGGATTGCCACATTTGGAATCATCAGGAGATCGCGATCCACATGAACCAGCTTCTGCTCAATTCCCTGCTCAGTCTGCACCAGCACTCTTCCGGCTACTGATAATGGACGGTCAAACCATGGTGCCATCAGCATACCGCCGTATTTTTCTACATTCAGCTTGGTATACTTGCCATCTGCAGTCATTTCCGGCTGTTCCTTTACCTTAAAAGTCGGCGAATCGGTGTGACTGCAGATCAGCTGATACGCGTTCAGCTCTGATTCCGGCAGTACAAACGCGATCACAGAGGAGTGATTTCTCGTCACAAAATAACGGCCGCCCGGTACCAGATTCCATATTTCTGTCTCATACAGTTCTGTAAAACCATTCTCCAATAACAGCTCACTCACATTTTTTACTGCATGAAAGCAGCTTGGACTGTTCTCCACAAACTTCAAAAGTCCTTCAGCTTCTGTATAAAATTTCTGTTCAAACATATTTTATACCTCTTTCAATAAATTAAACTTCTCAGGATTAATCGATCACTTCATTGACCAGATGCAGCATATCAGAAGAAAGTCCGAATTTTGCTGCCTCAGTATCGTTCCAGAATACTGTCGTTCCATCATAGGAAGCGACACATCCCATATCCATCTGTGCCTGTGAAATACCGATCACCGGAATCTGTACCTCTTCTGCATATGCACAGATCGTCTGTGTCAGTTCATTGACCACCTGATCATTAAGACAAAGAATACAGTCTACAGATCCAACCAAAACAGAAGCTGTCAAGTCAATATCCTTCTCATCCAGGATTTCTGCTGTCTGAATATTCAGCCCATACGTATCGGCCAATGCCTCATACTCTGCCAACTGCACCGCTGCTCCCTTATCTTTGGAGGAATAAATAATTCCAACACTTGTTTTGCCTGGGAACAGGAGCTGCAGCAGCTCAAGCTGACCTTTCAGTCCATAGGACAGCATGATCTCCTGTACTTCTGTTTCTGTCTCCGTTTCCTGTTCTGATTC
>CAZEPO010000029.1:0-3149 GCA_964514125.1 uncultured Lachnospiraceae bacterium | reverse complement strand
TGAATCTCTGTCTCGGTTTCCGGTTCTCCCGGCTTACGCGTATGGGTTCCGCTGGCAGACGCTGATGCATCCGTCTCAGTCAGATCCTCACCTTCAATCAGCACATCTGTGCTTATCTCTACAGACGGTGCTTCAGTCTCCTGAAGTTCGGAAAGATCGAGCTCCATAAACTCTATCTCTTCACTCTGCTGCTCTGTCTCTGCTACTGTCTCAATGGCCGTGATTTCCAGCGTCTGCAGCTCTGTTTCTGCGTCCTGCTGTCCGCATCCTGTCACAAGCGACATCACTGCAGCGGTTCCCAGAATCGCTGTTAAAAACTTATTTTTCATAAACATCCTCCTTTTGAGATTTTGGCATCTGTTTATATGCAGAAAACGCCCCAGAGAACCTGAGGCGTTGACTTTTCATTAATTTTCTTTTACATCTTTGATACTGAAGCTCATTCTGCCCATCTTATCCTTGCCAAGGCAAACAACCTTTACCTTATCGCCAAGTGTCAGGACATCTTCAACGCGGTTGATTCTCTCTTTTGCAATCTTAGAAATGTGAACCATACCCTCTTTACCCGGTGCAAATTCAACGAATGCGCCGAATTCTTTGATGCTCACTACTTCACCAGCAAAGATCTGACCTGCTTCGAAGTCTGTTGTGATGATACGGATCATCTCTGATGCCTTATCCATCATTTCCTGATCTGTACCGCAGATAGAAACAAATCCATCATCGTTGATATCGATCTTCACGCCGGTACGCTCAATGATCGTATTGATCGTCTTACCGCGCTGTCCGACAACATCACCGATCTTCTGCGGATCGATCTGTATCTGGATAATCTTCGGAGCATATTTGCCAACCTCTTTACGCGGCTCTTCGATACACGGAAGCATGATCTCTTTGAGAATATATTCTCTTGCTTCATGTGTTTTTGCAATTGCTTCTTTTACGATGTCTTCTGTCAGACCATGGATCTTGATATCCATCTGGATCGCTGTGATACCTTCGAGAGTACCAGCTACCTTGAAGTCCATATCGCCAAAGAAGTCTTCCAGACCCTGAATATCAGTCAGAACGATATAATCATCATCTGTTTCGCCTGTTACCAGACCACAGGAGATACCAGCTACCGGTCTCTTGATCGGTACACCAGCTGCCATCAGAGACATGGTAGATGCACAAACACTTGCCTGAGAAGTAGAACCGTTGGATTCAAATGTCTCAGATACAGTACGGATCGCATACGGGAACTCTGCTTCGGAAGGAAGTACTGCAACGAGTGCCTTCTCGGCCAGAGCACCATGTCCGATCTCACGACGTCCCGGTCCACGGCTGACTTTTGTCTCACCTACGGAGTATGCCGGGAAGTTGTAGTGATGCATATATCTCTTGCATGTGATGTTTTCATCCAGTCCGTCAATCTTCTGTACTTCAGAAAGCGGAGCCAGTGTTGTGATCGTACAGATCTGTGTCTGTCCACGAGTGAACATTGCAGAACCGTGTACACGCGGTACAATATCAACCTCAGCTGCCAGCGGACGGATCTGATTGATCGCACGTCCATCCGGACGCTTGTGATCCTTGAGGATCATCTTACGAACAGTCTTCTTCTGATACTGATAAATTGCCTCAGAAAGAAGTCCAAGCCATTCTTCGTTGTCTGCAAATGCTTCTTCCAGTTTCGCTGTCACCTGACGGATGTTCTCTTCACGAACCTGTTTCACATCTGTGAATACAGCTTCTTCCATCTCTTCCGGTGTCACGATCTTCTTGATCGCTTCGAACAGCTCTTCCGGGATCGCACAGCTCTCATAAGTATGTTTCGGTTTGCCTACCTCTGCTACCATCTTGTTGATGAACTCGATGATCTCAAGGTTGACTGCATGACATTTGTAGATTGCTTCCAGCATCAGTTCATCTTTGACTTCGTTGGCACCAGCCTCGATCATGATGACCTTTTTGCCTGTAGAAGCTACAGTAAGCTGAAGATCTCCGTTGTCCCACTGTGACTGTGACGGGTTAACGATCAGTTCGCCGTCTACCAGACCCATCTGTGTCATTGCACACGGACCATCGAACGGAATATCAGAGATTGCTGTTGAGATTGCTGCTCCGAGCATCGCTGTCAGCTCCGGACGGCACTCCGGATCAACAGACATAACCATATTGTTCAGTGTTACGTCGTTTCTGTAATCCTTCGGGAACAGAGGACGCATCGGACGGTCGATTACACGGGAAGTCAGGACTGCATTTTCAGATGCCTTGCCTTCTCTCTTATTGAATCCTCCCGGAATCTTACCTACGGAATAAAATTTTTCTTCGTACTCAACACTGAGCGGGAAGAAATCGATACCATCTCTCGGCTTCTCAGAAGCAGTAGCGGTGGAAAGTACGGTTGTATCACCATAGTGCATAAACGCACAGCCATTTGCCTGCGCACCAACACGACCAACATCAACAGTCAGTGTTCTGCCGGCAAGTTCCATTGAAAAACTCTTGTACATATGTTTCTCCTTTTCTCTAATCGGTCGATCACTGCAAGAGTTCCGAAACAACTGAAAAACATACTTCTCAAATCTGCTTTTCAGTGGTCTCGGTGCCTGCCCTGCAGTGTCTTTTCTAATCTTCGATCACAGCCTATGCAAAAGAACTGTAATCACAAAGCAAGGGCGGATGGTAATTCCGTCCGCCCTCATTTTCTGCAACTTATTTTCTGATTCCAAGTTTAGCAATAAGTGCACGGTATCCTTCCAGATCTGTCTTCTTCAGGTAAGCAAGAAGGCCACGTCTCTGACCAACCATTTTCAGAAGACCTCTTCTTGAATGATGATCCTTCGGATGTGTCTGAAGGTGAGCTGTCAGCTCCTGAATTCTTGCTGTAAGAACTGCGATCTGTACTTCCGGTGAACCTGTGTCGCCCGGTGTTCTTGCATACTCGTTGATAATTGCTGTTTTCTTCTCTTTAGAAATCATTTTTTAATCCTCCTGATTTGTGATAAGCGCCAGCCACTAAGAAAGCGGTCGGAGATTCCAAGCCTCTGAGTAGCGGCTAAAATTCATACTCGATTACTATATCATAAGAACCGTTTTCCGTCAATCAAAAAAATCAGATTCACGAAAATATATTTCTGCTATAATTCTACTCTGGATGCATG
>CAZEPO010000028.1:0-16165 GCA_964514125.1 uncultured Lachnospiraceae bacterium | reverse complement strand
AAGTATAGTTTATTGTTCTTCCTGTGCCTGTTTTTTGAGGTTTTTCTGGGCGGTGGAGAGCATCAGCTTGATTCGGTTCAGCTGATTTACTTCGCTTGCGCCCGGATCGTAGTCGATGGCTACGATGTTGGAAAGCGGATACTGTCTGCGCAGTTCCTTGATAACGCCCTTGCCGACAACGTGGTTCGGCAGGCAGGCAAACGGCTGCGTGCAGACGATATTGTTGACACCGGAGTGGATCAGTTCGAGCATTTCTCCGGTCAGGAACCAGCCTTCACCGGTCTGGTTGCCGAGCGATACGATGTCCTTTGCCATCTCGCCGAGATGTTCGATGCGGGACGGACGATCGAAGTGAACACTCTTTTCCAGTTCATCTGCAGCTGTGGAACGCAGCTTCTCCAAAACGTAGATACCGAAGTTTGCGATCATCGCAGACTTCTTTTTGGTGCCGAGATAATCGGCTTTGAAGTTCTGGTTGTAGAAGCAGTAGAGCAGGAAGTCCATCAGATCCGGTACAACCGCTTCAGCGCCTTCTTTTTCGAGCAGCTCGACCAGATAGTTGTTGGCTGCCGGCATGAATTTGACCAGAATCTCACCTACGACACCGACACGCGGTTTCTTCTCATCGGTGATCGGCAGCTGGTCGAAATCCTGTACGATCTGGCGGCACATCTTTTTGAACTGTCCGTAGGACGGCTTGCCAGAGACGAATTCACAGCAGCGGTCTTCCCATTTTTTGAACAGTGCATTTGCAGAGCCAGGTTCTTTTTCGTAAGGACGCATACGGTACAGGCAGCGCATGAAGACATCACCGAATACCAGTGCGAACATAGCACGTTTGATCATCTGATAGCTGAAGGTGAAGCCAGGGTTGCTTTCCAGACCGCTCAGGTTCAAGGAGATGACCGGAATATTTGGCATACCTGCTTTGATCAGAGCACGGCGGATAAAGCCGACGTAGTTGGAAGCACGGCAGCCGCCACCTGTCTGTGTCATGATGATCGCAGTTTTGTTCAGATCATATTTGCCGGAGAGCAGTGCCTCCATGACCTGACCGACTACCATCAGAGACGGGTAGCAGGCATCGTTATTGACGTATTTCAGTCCGACATCTACAGCACCCTTGTTGTCATTCGGCAGTACCTCGATGTTATAACCGGACGCATTCAGTGCAGACTGAAGCATACGGAAATGGATCGGAGACATCTGCGGACAAATGATCGTGTAGTCTTTTTTCATTTCTTTTGTGAACGATACACGCTCGATGTTGGTCGGAACGATTGTACGCGGCTGGCTGTCACGCTCTTTTCGTACACGGATCGCAGAGAGCAGTGAACGGATACGGATCTTAGCAGCACCGAGGTTGTTGACCTCATCGATCTTCAGGCAGGTATAAATCTTGCCGGATTGTGTCAGAATATCGTTTACTTCATCGGTAGTGACGGCATCGAGACCGCAGCCGAAGGAATTCAGCTGGATCAGATCCAGATCTTCGCGGGTCTTGACATAGTTTGCAGCAGCATAGAGGCGGCTGTGGTACATCCACTGGTCAAGAACCATCAGCGGACGCTCGACATGACCAAGGTGTGAAACGGAGTCTTCGGTCAGTACAGCGATACCGAAGGAGTTGATCAGCTCCGGAATACCGTGGTTGATCTCGGAGTCGATGTGGTAAGGACGGCCTGCCAGTACAATGCCGTGGCGTCCGGTCTCTTCCAGATATTTCAGCGTTTCTTCACCCTTGCGGTACATCGCCTCACGGGTTTTGTTCATTTCCTCCCAGCCTGCTTTGGCAGCAGCGATGACTTCTTCTGATGGAATATCAGGGAATGCTTCGGTCAGTCGCTTGGTCACAGTATCCAGATTCGTAAATGCGATAAACGGATTTTCGAAACGGATCTGTTCTGTGCGCAGTCCCTCTACGTTGTTCTTGATGTTCTCCGCATAGGAGGTGACGATCGGACAGTTGTAGTGGTTCGGGGCATCTTCAAATTCGGTCCGTTCATATGGAATACACGGATAGAAGATATATTTGATTCCCTTACGGATCAGCCATTCGATATGTCCGTGTGCCAGCTTGGCCGGATAACATTCGGACTCACTTGGAATGGATTCAATACCGAGCTCATAGATTTTTCTCGTTGAAGACGGAGAAAGGATTACGCGGTATTTCAGGTTGGTGAAAAAGCGGAACCAGAACGGGTAGTTTTCGTACATGTTCAGGACACGCGGGATTCCGACTGTTCCGCGAACTGCCTCGTCTTCTGGCAGCGGCTCATAGGAGAAGAGCAGCTGATTTTTGTATTCAAACAGGTTCGGGATATTTTCTTTGTTGCGTGTCTTGCCGATGCCGCGTTCGCAGCGGTTGCCGCTGATATACTGGCGGCCGCCGGAGAAGCGGTTGATCGTCAGACGGCACTGGTTGGTACAGCCCTTGCATTTGGCCATAGAAGTCGTAAACTGCAGTGCGTTGATCCGGTCGATGGAGAGCATGGTAGTCTCCTGACCTTCTTTGTAGCGTTCACGGGCGATCAGTGCTGCACCGAATGCACCCATGATACCGGCGATGTCCGGACGGATCGCTTCACAGTTTGCGATTTTTTCGAAGCTTCGAAGGACACCGTCATTGTAGAAGGTACCGCCCTGGACGACGATGTGGCGTCCGAGTTCAGAAGCATCGGAGACTTTGATTACCTTATATAATGCATTTTTGATTACAGAGTAAGCAAGACCGGCGGAAATATCCGAAACCTCAGCACCTTCTTTCTGTGCCTGTTTTACCTTGGAATTCATGAATACGGTACAGCGGGTTCCGAGGTCGATCGGATGCTTTGCAAACAGAGCAGCTTTGGCGAAATCTTCCACCGTGTAGTTCAGAGATTTAGCAAAAGTCTCGATGAAAGAACCACAGCCGGAGGAACAGGCCTCGTTGAGCTGAACACTGTCTACGGTCTGGTTCTTGATCTTGATGCATTTCATATCCTGACCGCCGATGTCGAGGATACAGTCTACCTGCGGATCAAAGAAGGAGGCAGCGTAGTAGTGTGATACGGTCTCTACCTCGCCTTCGTCGAGCAGCAGAGCAGCCTTGATCAAAGCTTCGCCGTAACCGGTCGAGCAGGACCAGGCGATTTTGGCATCGGATGGAAGCAGGCTGTAGATCTCTTTGATCGCAGAGAGTGTCGTGTTCAGCGGACTTCCGTTGTTATTGTTGTAGAAGGAATAGAGCAGTGTTCCGTCCTCAGCTACGAGCGCAGCCTTGGTCGTGGTGGAACCTGCGTCGATACCCAGAAAGCAGTTGCCGTGATAAGAAGCAAGGTCGCCGGTTTTGACCTTGTAGCTGCCCTGACGGGTCAGAAAACGTTCATAATCTTCTTCGGATTCAAAAAGCGGCTCCATGCGGGCTACTTCAAATTCCATGTGGATTGAGCCGGAAAGCTTCTGCTGCATCGCGCCGAGGGAAGTGGTGACTTCTGGTTTGGCATTCAGTGCAGAACCGATGGCTGCGAACAGATGGGAATTGTTCGGTGTGATCGCATGTTCCTCGTCCAGATTCAGTGTGCGGACAAATGCCTCACGAAGCTCGGAGAGGAAATGGAGCGGACCGCCCAGAAATGTGACGTGACCGCGGATTGGTTTGCCGCAGGCAAGACCACTGATGGTCTGATTAACGACTGCCTGAAAAATAGAGGCAGAGAGGTCTTCCTTCGTTGCACCGTCGTTGATCAGCGGCTGAATATCGGATTTGGCAAACACGCCGCATCTGGCTGCAATGGAATACAGAGAAGCGTAGTGCTTGGCATATTCGTTCAGTCCGGTGGCATCGGTCTGCAGAAGGGAAGCCATTTGGTCGATGAAGGAACCAGTACCGCCGGCACAGATTCCGTTCATACGCTGTTCGACATTGCCGCCTTCGAAATAAATGATCTTGGCATCCTCGCCGCCCAGCTCGATCGCTACGTCGGTTTGCGGAACAAAGTGCTCCAGTGAGGTCGCTACAGCGATTACTTCCTGAACGAAAGGAACTTCCAGATGGTTTGCGAGAGTCAGACCGCCGGAACCTGTGATCACAGGGGACACTTTGATGTCGCCGAGCAGTTTGACCGCGTCCGTAATGAGTGCGGAAAGCGTTTCCTGAATGTTTGCATAATGGCGGCGATAGTCAGAAAAAAGCAGCTCGTTGGCTGGACTTAAAATCGCTACCTTCACAGTGGTGGAACCGATATCGATTCCAAGCGTATGTAATGAATCTGCCGTTTTATTTGTGTTGTTCAAAACAGCACCTCCTGTATAAATAGAGAATAAGATCACCTGAAAAGGTGTTTTTGTGCAAATAAAGAGCATGTGGTTTTGAAAACCATATGCAATCCGATTATACGACATTTTTCGTAAAATATCAAATTACTTGCAATCTGAAAAAAATCCATATATACTAATACATCTGAGTGGTTTTTTTCGAAATACGCTCTGCAAAAGTTTTATTTTTTGGTAAAATAAAACAGAAATATGCGGAGAATCAAAGGGAAATATGGAAATATCACCAGAAACTACAAACCGAAGCCTTCATTATAAAAATAGATGGGCTATTTCTTAAAAAATGGTAAAAGATTTTAAAGTTCTGTGAAATGAACACAGAAGACGAGAGAAAGGAGAATTGCATGTATAAGATAATCAAAAAAGATGGTCTGGCAAAGCGTGCCGTTTTTGAAACCGTACATGGTACTGTTCAGACTCCGGTGTTTATGAATGTAGGTACAGCCGCAGCGATTAAGGGTGCGGTAGCGACAACTGATCTGCAGCAGATCGGTACACAGATTGAGCTGTCCAATACCTATCATCTGCATCTGCGTCCGGGTGATGAAGTTGTTAAGAAAATGGGAGGACTGCACAAATTTATGAACTGGGATAAGCCGATCCTGACGGATTCCGGCGGATTCCAGGTATTTTCTCTTGCCAAAATGCGCAAGATCAAAGAAGAAGGTGTAACGTTCCAGTCTCATATTGACGGACACAGGATTTTTATGGGACCGGAGCAGAGTATGCAGATCCAGTCCAATCTTGCATCTACGATCGCGATGGCATTTGATGAGTGTCCGTCCAGCGTGGCAGAGCGCAGCTACGTGGAGAATTCTGTGGCACGTACGACCAGATGGCTGCAGCGCTGCAAGGATGAGATGGCACGTTTGAACTCACTGGAAGATACGATCAATAAGAATCAGATGCTGTTTGGCATCAATCAGGGTGCGATCTTTGATGATATCCGTATTGATCATGCAAAGCGTATTTCTGAGATGGATCTGGACGGCTATGCAGTCGGCGGTCTTGCAGTCGGTGAGTCACATGAGGAAATGTATCATGTACTTGATGTGACAGTGCCGCATCTGCCGACTGACAAACCGACCTATCTGATGGGAGTCGGTACACCGCTCAACATTCTGGAATCGGTTGACCGTGGTGTGGATTTCTTTGACTGTGTATATCCGAGCCGAAACGGCCGCCATGGACATGTGTATACCAACAACGGCAAGCTGAATCTATTCAATGCGAAGTATGAGCTAGATGACCGTCCGATCGAGGAAGGCTGCAACTGTCCGGCATGCCGTCATTACAGCAGAGCTTATATCCGACATCTGCTCAAGGCAAAAGAGATGCTTGGCATGCGTCTTTGCGTACTGCATAACCTGTATTATTACAATCATCTGATGGAAGAGATCAGAGAAGCGATCGAACAGGGCAGATATAAGGCATTCAAGAAGGAAAAAATAGAGCGTTATACACAAAATCAGTAAAAAGGGCTTGATTCGTTTGGTTTGATACGTTATTATTGTAGGGATGGCTATCAGCCAAAGAAGTATCAGCGCAAGCTGATGACCGGAGTATAAAAGGAGGAACAGAACATGTTGAATTTGATGACAGAAGCAAGTGCAGGCGGCGGAATGACACTGATGATCGTATACATCGTAGTTATTTTTGGTGCAATGTACTTTTTCGCAATCCGTCCGCAGAAAAAAGAGCAGAAGAGACTCAACGCTATGCTTTCTGAGATGGCAGTAGGCGATACGATCGTAACAACCAGCGGTTTTTACGGTGTTGTGATCGATATCACAGACGAAGACTGCATCGTAGAGTTCGGCAACAACAAGAACTGCAGAATTCCGATGAAAAAATCTGCAGTAGCAGCTGTTGAAAAACCGGAACAGGCTTAATTGAATGAATAAGAACTAGGAAGATGTCGCTGCGGCGGCATCTTTTTTTTGACAGAGGAATGGTTAGCTTTTTTGTGATTTAGCGAATTAAATAGTTGAAATGTTCGGAAAAATACATTATTATATTGGGTAAGTTTCTTTTGTTCGTCAGCATAAAAGAATTTGCTGTATACGAAGAAAAGTGAAAGGCTCAATCAGAGCAGAGAAAGGAAGATACAGATATGGGACATAAGATTGCAGTGATCGCAGGTGACGGTATCGGACCGGAAATCGTACGCGAAGCACGGAAGGTTCTGGATGCCGCTGCAGCAAAATATGGATTTGAACTGGATTATACAGATATTCTGATGGGTGGCGCATCAATCGACGTACACGGAGTGCCGCTGACAGATGAGGCTGTCGAGACTGCAAAGGCAAGTGAAGCAGTGCTGATGGGATCGATCGGAGGAGATGCAAAAACTTCGCCGTGGTATCAGCTGGAGCCGCAGCTTCGGCCGGAAGCAGGTTTGCTGAAGATACGAAAGGCGCTGAACCTGTTTGCCAATCTGAGACCGGCATATCTGTATGAGGAACTCAAGGCAGCGTGTCCGCTTCGCCAGGATATCATTGGGGATGGTTTTGATATGATGATCATGCGGGAGTTGACCGGTGGACTTTATTTCGGAGCACGCCAGACAGTAGAAAAAGACGGCGTTCTGGAAGCAACGGATACATTAGTGTATAATGAAAATGAAATCCGCAGGATCGCTGTCAAGGGATTTGATATTGCGCGAAAACGCCGCGGTAAAGTATGCAGCGTAGACAAGGCAAATGTATTGGATTCTTCCAGACTTTGGAGAAAAGTAGTCGAAGAAGTAGCAAAGGATTATCCGGACGTAGAACTTACGCATATGCTCGTAGACAACTGTGCGATGCAGCTTGTTATGAATCCGGCACAGTTTGATGTGATCCTGACTGAGAATATGTTCGGCGACATCCTGTCTGACGAGGCGAGTATGGTGACCGGATCGATCGGAATGCTCTCTTCTGCATCTCTGAACGAGACAAAATTCGGTCTGTATGAGCCAAGCCACGGCTCCGCACCGGACATCGCAGGACAAGACATTGCCAACCCGATTGCGACGATCCTCTCCGCAGCCATGATGCTGCGCTATTCACTGGATCTGGATCAGGCAGCCGATGCGATCGAAGCAGCTGTTAAGCAGGTACTGAGCGAAGGCTACCGCACTGGTGACATTATGTCAGAAGGCTGCACCAGAGTCGGCACAGTCCAGATGGGCGACCTGATCGCAGCACGGATATAGAATAGAAAATAGCCTTATAGATTAGAACTCATATGGTTGATTTTATAGTAAATGTGTTTGCTGAGATTGCGGATTTCTTTATCACTTTTTTGGCAGACAATATTATCGATAAGTTTATGGAAAAATAAGTAAATAAGTATATCTAATTAGTTTACATAAAAGAACAGCTTCTTGGCGATATATATACTTCATGCAAACCCTGTGAGAACGCCGGTACTTGATGAGTTCGAGCCATAGACGATGAACGAGTCTAGTATCCGCTGCGTTGGAACGGAGCGAGAGCGAGTTTGCATAAGTATATATATCACCAAGGAGCGTCCGGAAATAAAGGAGGAAATATGAGAAGCGATACAGTAAAAAAGGGCATACAGCAGGCACCTCACAGATCATTGTTTAATGCACTTGGTCTGACAGAGGCAGAAATGAAAAAACCATTGATCGGTATTGTCAATTCCTACAACGAGATTGTTCCTGGTCATATGAACCTGGACAAGATCACAGAAGCTGTCAAGCTCGGTGTAGCGATGGCAGGCGGTGTGCCGCGGGAATTTCCGGCGATTGCAGTCTGTGACGGTATTGCAATGGGACATGTAGGCATGAAATATTCACTGGTTACCCGTGATCTGATCGCGGATTCAACCGAGTGTATGGCGATGGCACATCAGTTTGATGCGCTTGTCATGATTCCGAACTGCGACAAAAATGTGCCGGGACTTCTGATGGCAGCAGCCAGACTGAACATTCCGACCATCTTTGTCAGCGGTGGTCCGATGCTGGCAGGTCATCTCAAAGGCAGAAAGAGAAGCCTTTCCAGTATGTTTGAAGCAGTCGGCGAGCATACAGCAGGCAAGATGTCTGCGGAGGAAGTGGTTGAGTACGAGAACAACGTATGTCCGACCTGCGGTTCCTGTTCCGGTATGTATACTGCCAACAGCATGAACTGTCTGACAGAGGTGCTTGGTATGGGGCTGAAGGGCAACGGTACGATCCCGGCTGTTTATTCTGAGCGTATCCGTCTGGCGAAGATGGCAGGTATGCAGATCATGGAACTTCTGAAAAATGATATCCGTCCGAGAGATATCATGACAGAAAAGGCATTTATGAATGCGCTGACTGTTGATATGGCACTGGGCTGTTCAACAAACAGTATGCTGCATCTTCCGGCGATCGCACATGAAGCAGGTGTCGAGCTGAATGTGGATATTGCGAACGAAGTGAGTGCACGTACCCCGAACCTGTGTCATCTGGCTCCGGCAGGTCCGACTTATATGGAAGATCTGAACGAGGCCGGCGGTGTCTATGCGGTGATGAATGAACTGACCAAGAAGAATCTGCTGAATCTGGACTGCATGACTGTGACAGGCAAGACAGTAGGAGAAAATATCAAAGATTGTGTCAATAAGAATCCGGAAGTAATCCGTCCGGTTGAAAATCCGTACAGTGAGACAGGCGGTCTGGCAATGCTCAAGGGCAATCTGGCACCGGATTCCGGCGTAGTCAAACGTTCTGCAGTAGTACCGGAGATGATGGTGCATGAAGGACCGGCGCGTGTATTTGACTGTGAGGAAGATGCGATCGAGGCAATCCTTGGCGGTAAGATCAAAGCCGGTGATGTGGTTGTAATCCGTTATGAAGGCCCGAAGGGCGGACCGGGTATGCGCGAGATGCTCAATCCGACTTCTGCGATCGCAGGTATGGGACTGGGTTCTTCTGTGGCGCTGATCACAGACGGACGATTCAGCGGTGCGTCAAGAGGTGCATCGATCGGACACGTTTCTCCGGAAGCAGCAGTAGGCGGTCCAATCGCACTGGTGGAAGAAGGAGATACGATCAAGATCAACATTCCGGAATGCAGACTTGAACTTGACGTTTCAGATGAAGAACTTGCCAGAAGAAGAGCAGCATGGCAGCCAAGAGAGCCGAAGGTTAAGACCGGATATCTGGCAAGGTATGCTTCTCTGGTTACTTCCGGCAACCGGGGTGCGGTACTGATCAATCCATTAGAAAAATAGAAATACGTGAGAGAGGGTTTTTATATGAAATTGACTGGTTCACAGATTGTAATAGAGTGCCTGAAAGAGCAGGGCGTTGATACGGTTTTCGGATATCCGGGCGGATGTATCCTGAATATTTATGATGAACTTTATAAACACAGCGGCGAGATCAGACATATTCTGACCTCTCACGAGCAGGGAGCTGCACACGCAGCAGACGGTTATGCACGTTCCACGGGCAAGGTTGGTGTCTGTATGGCAACCTCCGGTCCGGGTGCGACGAATCTGGTCACAGGTATTGCGACTGCATATATGGATTCTGTACCAGTGGTAGCGATCACTGCCAATGTTGCTGTCAACATGCTTGGAAAAGACAGTTTTCAGGAGATTGATATCGCAGGCATTACGATGCCGATCACAAAACACAACTTTATCGTCAAAGATGTAAACAAGCTGGCACATACGATCCGCTGGGCATTCCAGATTGCCAAGGCAGGCAGACCGGGACCGGTTCTGGTTGATATTACAAAGGATGTAACAGCTGCACTCGCAGAATATGAACCGGCAGTTCCGGAACCGTTTGTGCGCAGTACCGAATATATCAAAGAAGAGGATCTTGCAGCAGCCGCAGAGCTGATCAATCAGGCGAAAAAGCCGTTCATTCTGGTCGGCGGCGGCGCGGTTATCTCTGGTGCGGATGAGGAACTGCGAGAGTTTGCAGAGAAGGTACACGCTCCGGTAGCAGATTCTTTGATGGGAAAAGGTGCTTATGACGGACGCAGTGAACTGTATACCGGCATGCTCGGTATGCACGGAACGAAGGCATCCAATCTGGCGCTGATCGAGAGTGACCTTCTGATCACGATCGGTGCAAGATTCAGCGACCGAGTGACCGGAGATACGAGTAATTTTGCGAAAAATGCAAAGATTATTCAGATTGATGTGGATGAGGCTGAGATCAACAAAAATGTAGTAGTCGATGTCAGCGTCATAGGAGATGTCAAAGAGGTGCTGAAGCGGCTCAATGTGATGATCGAAGAGCATCATCATGACGAATGGGATGCACATGTCAAAGAGCTGAAAGCGAAATATCCGCTGAAATATGATCAGGAAGGTTTGACTGGACCGTATGTAGTAGAGGAAATCTATCGCAAGACAAACGGAGAAGCGATCATTGTTACGGAAGTTGGACAGCATCAGATGTGGGCAGCACAGTATTACAAATATCCGAAGTCTCGTACACTGCTTTCTTCTGGTGGTCTGGGTACGATGGGCTATGGACTTGGTGCAGCAATCGGTGCAAAAGTGGCTAATCCGGACAAGGTGGTAGTCAATATCGCAGGTGACGGCTGCTTCCGTATGAATATGAACGAGATCGCGACAGCGGCACGTTACAATATTCCGGTCATTCAGGTCGTGATCAATAATCATGTGCTTGGTATGGTGCGTCAGTGGCAGACACTGTTCTATGGCAAACGTTATTCAGCAACCGTGCTTAATGATGCGGTGGATTTTGTGAAGCTTGCAGAGGCAATGGGTGCAGTCGGTATGCGTGTGACCAAAAAAGAAGAGATGGGACCGGCATTAGAAAAGGCACTATCTCTTGGCAGACCAGTTGTGATCGACTGCGTGATCGACAGCGATGACAAGGTATTTCCGATGGTAGCGGCCGGCAAACCACTTTCTACTGTTTTTGATCAAGATGACCTTGACTAATTACAAAGAAAAGAATAGAATATAGAAATCATTACTGCGTTGTAGCAGTGTGATAAAAGAGTGAAATAAGGCTGTATGATATGTATCATATAGCCTTATACCATATCATAGATTTTCAGCATATCATGTGCAGAAAATCTGTGATCTCATATATTTGTCGAGCAGCTCATATCGTGACATTGGCAAGATAAATCAAAATGAGGAGGATGAAAAAATGAGCAGAGTGTACAATTTTTCAGCAGGACCGGCAGTGCTTCCGGAGGAGGTGCTGCGAGAGGTACAGGAAGAGATGATGGATTACAGAGGTTCTGGTATGTCTGTAATGGAAATGAGTCATCGTTCCAAAGTATTTGAGGAGATCATTCAGGAGACAGAAGCGGATCTGCGGGAACTGATGCAGATTCCGGATGAGTATAAAGTGCTGTTTCTTCAGGGCGGCGCTCATCTGCAGTTTTCCATGACACCGATGAATCTGATGAAAAATCGGGTAGCTGATTATATTGTGACCGGACAGTGGGCGAAACGTGCCTGGCTGGAAGCACAGAAATATGGGCAGGCCAACAAGATTGCATCGAGTGAGGATAAGACGTTTTCCTATATTCCGGACTGCAGCGATCTGCCGATCAGTGAAAATGCTGATTATGTGTACATATGCGAGAATAATACAATCTATGGAACCAAATACAAAAAGCTGCCGAATACAAAAGGCAAGCTGCTTGTATCAGACGTTTCTTCCTGTTTTCTTTCCGAGCCGGTCAATGTGAAGGACTACGGCATCATTTACGGCGGTGTTCAGAAAAACATCGGCCCGGCAGGCATGGTGATCTCGATCATCAGAGAGGATCTGATCACGGATGATGTGCTGGAGTTTACGCCGACCATGATGAAGTTCAAGACACATGCGGATGCAGGATCCATGTACAATACACCGAACTGCTTCTGTATCTATGTCTGTGGAAAAGTGTTCAAATGGATCAAAGCAATGGGCGGTCTGGAAGCGATGAAGGCGCGCAATGAGCAAAAAGCAAAAGTCCTCTACGATTTTCTTGACAGCAGTCAGCTGTTCAAAGGCACTGTTGTCAAAGAAGACCGTTCGCTGATGAATGTGCCGTTTGTGACAGGTGACAAAGAACTGGATGCGAAATTTATCAAAGCAGCAGACGAGGCTGGCTTTGTGAATCTGAAGGGACACCGCAGTGTCGGCGGTATGCGTGCAAGCATTTATAATGCAATGCCGCCTGAGGGTGTAGATGCACTGGTTGCTTTTATGAAAAAATTTGAACAGGAGAATGCGTAATGTATCGTTATAAATGTCTGAATCCGATCGCACAGGTCGGACTGAATCGTTTTTCATCTGATTATGAAATGGTAGAGGACTTGAATCAGGCAGATGCCATTCTGGTGCGCAGTGCCAATCTGCATGAACTGGAGCTTCCGGACAATATCCAGGCGATTGCCCGTGCGGGTGCAGGAGTCAACAATATCCCGCTGACAAAATGTGCCGAAAAGGGAATTGTCGTTTTTAATACACCGGGAGCCAACGCAAACGGTGTAAAAGAGATGGTATTTGCAGGTATGCTTCTGGCTGCCCGCGATATCATCGGAGGCGCCAACTGGGTGCAGAGTCAGACTGGTAATCCGGAGGTGGCAGCAGCTACAGAAAAGGAGAAAAAGAAATTTGCCGGAAGTGAGCTTCAGGATAAGAAGCTTGGTATCATTGGTCTTGGTGCAATAGGTGTGCAGGTTGCCAATGCAGCGGTGCATCTGGGTATGGACGTATATGGATATGATCCGTATATTTCGGTAGATGCAGCATGGAATCTTTCCAGAAGCATCAAGCACATCAATGACCTGGACGAGATCTACAGCCAGTGTGACTATATTACGATCCATGTGCCGCTGATGGAATCGACGAAGAAGATGATCAGCAGAGATGCGATCGCAAAGATGAAGGAAAATGTCGTGATCCTGAATTTTGCCCGAGATCTTCTGGTAGATGAGGAGGCTGTGATCGAGGCAATCGAGGCTGGCAAAGTACATCGTTACGTTTCCGACTTCCCGAATGCGACAACCGTCGGCCAAAAAGGTGTGATCATCACTCCGCATCTGGGTGCGTCTACGGCAGAGTCCGAGGACAACTGTGCTGTGATGGCAGTCAAAGAACTGCAGAACTTCCTCGAAAACGGAAACATCCGCAATTCGGTCAACTATCCGAACTGTGATCTTGGCATCTGCAATGCGGCCTGCCGTCTGGCGATCTACCACAGAAACGTCAAGAAGATGATCAGTCGTTTTACCGATATTCTGGCAGATACCAATATCAAAAATATGAGCAACACCAGTAAGGGTGACTACGCATATACGTTGTTTGACCTTGATTCTGTGGTGGAACCGGAGATTGTGGAACAGCTGCGTGCGATCGAAGAAGTCGTGAAAGTGCGTGTTGTGAAGTAAACAGGATGACTATGTTAAAAAAGTGCGAATTGCCTTGAGTTTACGGAAAGAAAATGGTAAACTGAGAATTGCGGAGTACCACTTCATGGGGATAGTGGCGAATAATTCAGGCAGTGGAGGGATACCATATGGATGAAAAGTTGTACGAATTAATGGATTGGGCAGGTGTGGAAGGAATCGTCTATTCAGAAGAAGACCATCCTGAGAAATATCTTGGACCGCATCTGACCGATGAGGGTGTTACGATTCAGGCTTTTTTTCCGGATGCGAAAGAAGCATTTGTTCTGACTGATGGCGGAAAAACAAGACATCAGATGGATGTGGAAGACGAAGCAGGTTATTTTGCAGTATTACTTCCGGGAACGAAGATTCCGGAATATACATATCAGGTTGTATACGAGGGAGGCACTGCCGAATACAGAGATCCTTATGCATTTGCACCGCAGATCACAGAAAAAGATACCAAAAAATTCAATGCGGGCATCTGCTATGATATTTACAAAAAGCTGGGTGCACATCCGACGACTGTAGATGGTGTGCGTGGTGTCAGCTTTGCAGTATGGGCACCGTTTGCTTTGCGTGTCAGTGTAGTTGGTGACTTCAACAACTGGGACGGCAGACGTCATCCGATGCGCAGACTCTGGGATTCCGGTATTTTTGAACTGTTTATTCCGGAGCTTGAGCCTGGCATGCTTTACAAATATGAGATCAAAGCCAAAGGCGGTCTGACTTATCTGAAGGCAGACCCGTATGCAAATGCGGCACAGCTGCGCCCGGATACGGCGTCTGTGATCGCTGATATTACAGACTTTACATGGTCCGATCAGGACTGGATGGAAAAACGCAGAACAGCCAATACAAAGGATCAGCCGTTTTTCGTCTACGAACTGCATCTGGGTTCCTGGAGAAAACCGGATGACGGACGTATTTTTTATAACTATCGCGAGATTGCTCCGATGCTGGCAGATTATGTCAAAGAGATGGGATATACGCATGTGGAGCTGATGCCGGTGATGGAGCATCCGTTTGATGGTTCCTGGGGTTATCAGGTGACTGGCTATTATGCACCGACCGCACGCTATGGCACACCGCAGGACTTCATGTATTTTATGAACTATATGCATGAACAGGGGATTGGTGTGATCCTTGACTGGGTTCCGGCACATTTTCCACGCGATAATCACGGACTTGCAAGCTTCGACGGCACATGCCTGTATGAGCATCTGGATCCGAGACAGGGTGCGCACCCGCACTGGGGCACACTGATCTATAACTATGGACGGCCGGAGGTTTCCAACTTCCTGATCGCGAATGCGCTGTTCTGGAAGAATGTTTATCATGCAGACGGCATCCGTATGGACGCAGTGGCATCGATGCTGTATCTGGATTACGGCAAAAATGACGGTGAATGGGTAGCGAATATGTACGGCGGCCGCGAGAATCTGGATGCCGTAGAGTTCTTTAAGCATTTGAACTCCATCTTCAAGAAGGATCAGGACGGTGCAGTGCTGATTGCAGAAGAATCGACTGCATGGCCGAAGGTGACTGCTGATGTCCGAGACGAAGGTCTTGGTTTTGATTACAAGTGGAATATGGGCTGGATGAACGATTTCCTTGGTTACATGCAGCTTGATCCAATCTTCCGTTCTTATCATCATGGTGCATTGACCTTTGGTATGGTGTATGCATACAGCGAAGATTTTATTCTGCCGTTCTCACACGATGAAGTAGTACACGGCAAGGGTTCGATGATTGGCAAGATGCCGGGCAGACGTGAGATGAAGTTTGCGAACCTGCGGACTGCATATGGATTTTTCTTGACGCACCCGGGCAAAAAGCATCTGTTTATGGGACAGGATTTTGCTCAGTTCGCAGAATGGAACGAAGATAAGCAGCTTGACTGGGAGCTTCTTGATCAGGAAGAACACAGACAGATGCAGGATTATATGAAGGCGATCCTGAAGTTCTACAAGGAACAGCCGGCTCTGTATCAGAGAGATTTTGATCCGGAAGGCTTTGAGTGGATTGACTGTATGTCAGCGGATCAGAATATGCTGACCTATATTCGCCGCGGTGAAAAAGAGGCAGATGATCTTCTGGTTGTGATCAACTTCTCACCGCTTGTATTTGAAAAATACAAAGTAGGAGTGCCATACAGCGGCAAATACAAAGAAATCTTCAACAGTGACAGCAAGGAATTCGGCGGTGCCGGAAATGTCAATCCGCGTGTAAAGACGTCCAAGAAAGAAGCGCAGGATGACAGAGAACATTCTATTCAGATTACTGTTCCGCCGATGGGCATTTCTATCTACAAATGTACAAGGGTAGAAGAACAGCCGCAGAAGAAAACTGCTGCAGTCAAAAAAGAAGCTGTTCAGAAAACGGCTGTAAAGGCAGCTGCCAAAAAGAAATCGGCGGTGAAAAAAGAAGCAGTAAAAGAAGCAAAAAAAGTAGAAACAGAGACAAACGCAAAAACAGAAATAAAGACAGA
>CAZEPO010000027.1:13833-16249 GCA_964514125.1 uncultured Lachnospiraceae bacterium | reverse complement strand
GCTGCCAGCAGGATCACGGTTGTATTTTTTGTCATTCGTTCATTCTTCATGTCTGAAACCTGTTACGCTTTCTTCCCTTTCATCTTCTGAATCACGATAACGAGCACAAGCAATACTACACCGATAATATCAGTCACAGTACCAGGAATCAGAAGAGTCAGACCGCCTGCAACACACAGCAGACGAAGAAGCATATTCAGTGGCTGAACCAGATAACCGCTCAGACCAGCTGCCACACCAAAGATACCGATGATCGCTGTAATACAGATTGAAACAACCTGGATCGGTGTTGTATCGATAAAGAGCATCGCCGGATTCATTGCAAAAATATACGGTACGATAAATGCTGCAATTGCAAGTCTGGTCGCAGTAAATGCAGTCTTCATTGGCGGTGCCTTGGCGATCGCACTTCCTGCATACGCTGCCAACGCTACCGGCGGTGTAATATCTGCTACGATACCAAAGTAGAATACAAAGAAATGTGCTGCTACTACATTGATGCCGATCTCCGGACTGATCAGGATCGGTGCACAGGTCGCTGCCATGATACAGTAGTTCGCTGTGGTCGGAACACCCATACCAAGTACGATACAACAGAGCATCGTCAGGAACAGTGCAATGAATGCGCGTCCGCCGGAAACGGATACGATCATTGTGATCAGTTTGGATGCAAGACCTGTCGATGTGATACAGCCAGCTACGATACCTGCCATTGCACAGGCTACTGCTACTGTGATGGTTCCCTTTGCACCTGCTTCCAGTGCGTCAAGGCATTTTGTGAGCGTGATACGGTCATCTTTGTTGAACAGACCGACTACGATTGTAGCAACGATCGCAACTGATGCCGAGAACTGCATGGTACGCGTATTCGTGGATACCAGTACAACGAGCAGAACCAGCGGGATCAGCAGATAAATCTTCTTGATCAGAACGCGGAACTTCGGAAGTTCTTCTTTCGGGATACCCTTCAGACCAAGCTTCTTTGCCTCAAGATGTACCGCAATATAGATACCGGTAAAATACAGCAGCGCCGGAAGAATCGCACGAAGTGCTACCTCAGCATAGCTGACACCCATGTACTCTGCCATCAGGAATGCAGCCGCACCCATGATCGGCGGCATGATCTGTCCGCCTGTTGATGCAGCAGCCTCTACTGCACCTGCAAATTCACTTTTGTATCCTGTCTTTTTCATCATCGGAATGGTAACAGATCCAGTCGTAACCGTATTACCTACGGAAGAACCGGAAACCATACCGCAAAGTGCGGAAGAAATAACTGCAACCTTGGCCGGACCGCCTGCAGAAGAACCTGCTACAGAGTTTGCCAGATCAATGAAAAAGCTGGAGATTCCGGATCGTTCCAGAAATGCTCCGAAAATAATAAAGACAACTATGTATTTCGCACATACATCGATTGGTGTATTCAGTACACCTGATGTTGTATAGAAAAGGTCATAGATAACTTTTCCGAAACGTACATTGGAAAATGTATAGACCAGCAAAAGACCGACTACAACAAGGATCGGAATACCGACGCTTCGGCGGCAAAGCTCCATCAGAGAAATGATGGAAATGATCGCGATCACGATCATAAACGGGTCTCTCGTTACACGGGTTGCCAGCTTCAGGATTTTTTCTGCATGGAAAGAAAAATACAGCAGACCAAATGCACCGCCGACCATCAGAAGAATATCATACCATGGAATGTGATTTGTCTTCTGCTCTCCCTTTCTTGCCGGGAAATTCAGATAGCCCATGATCAGAATAAATGCAAGGAAATTGGCAAGACGCTGCTCACGGAGCTGTCTGCCAAACAGTGTGACTGCGATACTGTACAGAGAAAAGATGATCATCATCCAGCGAAGTACTGTCTGCGGAACACCAGTCCAGATACGCGTGTTGGACTCTCGGTCATATTTTTTCATGACAGCTTCTACATCCGCGATCGTACCTACATCGACACCTGCAGTATTTGTTTTGTTCATTTCGCTCATAAACGGGTTCCTTTCTTTCATATCAAAGGCTGAGACAATGATCACTTATCTCAGCCTTCAGTTTCCTTATCAAAACATATCAGCTCGGACAATTCTTATTTTGTCGGAACTTCGATGCCTTTCTCTGCAAAATATTTTGCTGCGCCTGCATGATACGGAACAGCTGTTACAGATGCAGCATAGTCAAGATCAAGCTCTGCACCCTTTGCATGAGCTGTTGTGATCGTATCTACGTTCTCGAATACAGTTGATACAAAGTTGTATACATCATCTTCTGATACTTCATCGCTGGCTACTACAACAGCACCTACTGCTACTGTCGTTGCATCCTCTTCCAGACCATATACATCTGCTGCGATCACGTTCTCATTGTAGTATGGGCAAGTCTCAAGCAGTGTTGCCATATGCTCTTCATCGATGGA
>CAZEPO010000027.1:1985-13733 GCA_964514125.1 uncultured Lachnospiraceae bacterium | reverse complement strand
GTGAATCTCAGTTCATCCGCACATGCAACAGTTGCCGGAACTGTCACTGTCATCATAGCAACGAGTGATGCCATAGCTAATTTTTTCATTTCATTTTCCTCCTGTCACTGCTCTTTTGTTTAAAGCACAAATTTGTATTATATTAACATAATATTTTCAAATTTTCAAGTAGTAGCTTATTAAAGTGTCAAACTTATCAGGAAAAAAGTTCCTTCACAGCAGCCGGCTCAAAGACAACCTGCTCCAGATGGTCTACTTCAATCTGATACAGTGCATTGGCTGCGATATGTTCTGCGGCCTGCTCCAGATCACGGATGCCGTCTGTGTTGGCAAAACGCTCTACCAGTGTATCCAGCGCCTCATCTGTGACGATACACTCTTCTTCCTTTAAGCCCATACGTTTCAGAACCTTCGGAAGTGCAAATCGTGAGAAAATGATCTTCTTTTCTTCTGCCGTATAGCCCGGAATATCGATGACTGCAAAACGGGACATAAGCGGCGCACTGATCATGCTCTTATCATTGGCTGTCGCGATCGGATAAACACCGCTGGTCGGAATCATACATTCCATATAGTTGTCTGTAAATCCAAGGTTATCCAGAAGTGTAAGCAGTACATCTGCCGGATTACCGTTGCCCTTGCCGGATGCTGCTTTGTCCAGCTCATTGATGATGAACACCAGATTGGACTCTCCTGCCATCGAAAAGGCTTCCATGATAATACCCGGCTTCGCATTTGAATAGATTCGGGAACTTCCGGTCAGCTGTTCCGGATCATTGATCGAGCTCATATCGAGCGTTGTCCATGGCAGCTTCAGGATTCTGGCAACCGCATAGGCAATCTGCGATTTTCCTGTACCAGCAGGTCCTACCAGCAGGATACCATACGCCGGAAGCGTGTGGGTACGGTTGATCTGAATGATCGTCTCGATAATACGCTGCTTCACACGTTCCATTCCGAAAAGCTCTTCATCCAGGATACGGCGTGCTTCCTGCGGGTCGATTGATTCAAAATAATTGTTTTTCCACTGGATATTCATCATGATCGACAAAGCTCTCTGTGCATGACGACGTTCTTCCGGAGTCACCTCATTGGAATGTGCCACTGCCAGATTGCGTCTTGCCCACAGGCGGATATTGTCCGGCAGCGTCTTGCCGGCACACATCATAAAATCAGAAATACTCTGCAGGCTCGTAAGCTTCATATCGTCGCCGGTCTCATCAAGTTCTTCTTCATCCAATTCTTCTGTCGGTGCATTGCTTGCAAAAAGACGATCGATCATAAACTGCAGAAATCCATCTTCAGCGGACAGCTTTTTGCTGCCGCCAAGTGCGATCTCACGAATCTTGTATACTGCATATCCGTTCTCCAGATTTTCACCGGACAGACGTACATTGATATGATTCTTGCCAAGCCACTTGAGCAGATAAACAAAACGAGCATCGACCTTCAGGATATCTGCATCGATGTCTCCATCCTCCTCCCGAAATTCAAATGTTGTCTTTCGGCTCTGATTAGAAAATACACCACAGGAATGGTGATTCCATCTGCGTTTGCTGTTGTCCAGAACCAGGATTGGCTTCTCTGCCGAAGCAGTACGCTCATTCGACGCAAAGGTTGTATAAGTGCACACAAACTCATTGCTGTCCGCTGCCGGTGCACTGCTGAAATCAAAAACTGGCATAATCTCTCTCCTTCTCAAAAAAGCAGCAGGTACTGCAGGAAAAACTCTCCTGCAAGATACCTGCCGCATTCCTTTTCTCTATCTGATTTATTTGGTTCCGAAAATACGGTCTCCTGCATCGCCGAGTCCCGGTACAATGTAGCCGTGATCGTTCAGACGCTCATCAAGTGCACCGATATAGATATCAACATCCGGATGTGCAGCCTTCATCGCTTCCACGCCTTCCGGAGCTGCAATGATGCACATAAAGCGGATATGCTTCACACCTTTGTCCTTCAGCATCTGGATCGCTGCAACTGCGGAACCGCCTGTTGCAAGCATCGGATCCACTACAAATACTTCACGATCATCAGAATCTGCCGGCAGTTTGCTGTAATATTCAACTGGCTTCAATGTCTCCGGATCACGGTAAAGTCCGATGTGACCTACTTTCGCAGCCGGGATCATTGCCAGCATACCGTCTACCATGCCAAGACCGGCACGCAGGATCGGCACAACTGCAAGCTTCTTGCCGCTAAGTTCTTTCACGGTTGTTGTGCAGATCGGTGTCTCAACCTCAACATCACAAAGCTTCAGATCTCTTGTCGCTTCATAACACATATACATGGCGATCTCACTGATCAATGCACGGAAATCTCTGGAACCTGTATCTTTTCTTCTAAGCAATCCAATCTTGTGCTGGATCAGCGGATGATCCATAACCTGAATTTTCTGCATAATGTCCTCCTGTATAATCATTTTCTCTTTTCTTTTTTTGGCTGAAAACTTTTGTTACGCATCTTCTCAGCCTTTCCGATACAGTATAGCACTTTCTCGCTATTTTTTAAACTGTTTTCTCTTTTTTCGACAAAGTTTTTCTTTTCCTGTATTCGCTCGGCAGCATTCCATACTTTTTCTGAAATACTCTGGCCAATGCATCACTCCCTGAAAAGCCATGCTTCAATGCAATCTCGCTGAGCGTATGGTCAGAATTCATCAGCTCCCGATATGCATTTTCCAGACAAACATTCTGAAGATAGGATTTAAAGTTGATCCCCGCATATTTGTGAAACATTCTGGATAGATACCACGGTGAATATCCGGAAAATTTCGCCAGCTCCTCCAATGTGATCCCGGATGCATAGTTCTCCTTGATATATGCCGTGATCACAGAGAGACGCTCCAGATTCCGGTTCATACTGACCATCTCTTCGGAAGTCTCCAGCACCCGATACTCTGTCACGATCAGATAGAGCATCGTATAATACAGACCCTTGACCTTCATATCATAGCCGCATTCACGTTTTTCATACGTCTCGTACATTTCCGCGATCAGCTCCATCAGTCTTTTGTCCAGCTCCTGCGGATCATGCGAAAAACAAATATACTGCTCTCCGGTAAAATAGTCTGCAAAAGTATCAAGCGGAATCTGCAGTACGATCGTCTTGTTCGGTTCTGGCGCATGAATGGAATGAATTTCATTGGAGTTCACCAGCAGAAATTCACCCGCCCGCAGCGGACAGCACACATCATTCAGGAAAAAATCCATCTCTCCGTCAAACACTGCAAAAATCTCAACTGATCTGTGCCAGTGCTTATCTCTGAAATAATTTCCATCCTTTCCTTCAAACAAGAAAAGCTTGAATGGAAGGTCTTCATTCGCCATGACCAGCTCATGGCTGTATTCCATCATTGATCCACGCTGCATTTTTTCTCCTCATACCTGATTTTTATGATCGATGTCCTATATTTTACTCTACTTTTTCTTACAAAACAAGCCTAAGTCCTATACCCCTGCCATACATATAACTATTTTTAATCTGATAGCCAATAAAAGATTCGCAAGGAAATAAAGTACGACATATTATGGATTATACATCTTTGCACATTGGAGGTGTACTTTCATGAAACCCTTACTGGAATTAAACGATGTCTGCTATTCCTATCACAACAAAAACGGAGAAACCTATGCGTTATCAAATATATCTTTTCAAGTACAGCAATCCGAATTTATTGTCATTGTAGGCCCAAGCGGGTGCGGAAAATCCACTCTGCTGTCTCTTATCTCCGGCTTATTGGTTCCAGAGTCTGGTACGATATCCTTCGGACAGACCCCAGCAAACTCCGAAACCGTATACGACAGTACAGTCACACCAGCAAAAGTAAATGCTGCAGCATTCCGCAGCAAAATCGGATATATGCTGCAGCGCGACCATTTATTTGAATGGAGAACAATTTTCGGAAATGTAACACTCGGGTTAGAAATACAAAAAAAATTAAATGATGAAACACGATTGCAGGTTGATCGAATGCTGATGGATTATGGATTGTATCGTTTCCGTAATGCCAGACCAAGCGAACTGTCCGGTGGTATGCGCCAAAGAGCTGCTCTGATCCGAACACTGGCTCTGAATCCTGAACTGCTGCTTTTGGATGAACCTTTTTCAGCTCTTGATTTTCAGACAAGGCTTCAGGTCTGTGACGACGTTTCAGCCATCCTGCGCAAGGAAAAAAAGACCGCTATTCTTGTGACACATGATCTTTCCGAAGCAGTCAGTATGGCTGACCGGATCATCGTCCTCACCAAAAGACCGGCTCGTATCCGTCGTATTCTTGATCTTCATTTTGAAAAGGAACATCTGACGCCGTTGGAACGCAGAAATGAGCCTGAATTTAAGGAATACTTTAATTTGCTTTGGAAAGAAATGAATCCCTAATACAGCAAAGAAAGGAGGTTAACTATGAAAGAGAAAAAGAAAGAATCATCCATCACACAGGAAATCTATCTGCGCAATCTTCAACGACGGCAATATCGAATCACTGTTATTCAGATTCTTATCTTTGTCCTGTTTTTGCTTTTCTGGGAAACTGCAGTACAGCTCGGTTGGATCGATGGCTTTATTTTCAGCAGTCCATCCCGTGTTCTGAAAACCTTTGGCAGTATGTGGGCAGACCACAGCATTTTTTTGCATATTGGTATCACTCTGGCTGAAACACTGATCAGTTTTCTGCTTGTGGTACTGCTTGGAATCAGCATGGCCGTACTGCTCTGGTACTTTAATGAACTATCTGAAATCATGGAACCATATCTCGTTGTACTGAACAGCCTCCCAAAATCTGCCTTGGCACCGCTTTTGATCGTATGGCTTGGTGCTAACATAAAATCGATTGTCGTTGCCGGAATCTCTGTTGCAATCTTTGGTACAATATTAAACCTATATACTGGATTCTCAGAAATGGATTCCGATAAAATTAAGCTGATCTACACGCTGCAGGGTACCAAAAAAGATGTACTCACCAAAGTAATCCTGCCTGGGAATGTCCCTTTGCTGATCAGTGTCATGAAAGTCAATATCGGTCTATGCCTGGTCGGTGTCGTAATAGGCGAATTTATCGGTGCACGGCAGGGTTTGGGCTATCTGATCATTTACGGTTCACAAGTTTTTAAACTTGACTGGGTTATCATGTCGATTGTTATTTTATGTGTGATTGCAATGGGATTATACAGTATTTTAAATCTTGTAGAGAAACGGTATTCAAGAGATAAAACAAAATAAAGAAAAGGCTGCCGTACCCGCAGATAATTCTGCTGGCTCAGCAGCCCTCTAAAATTTTTTGATTATTTCAACTCCTGATATGCATCTACCGAAATCTGCTCAAATGTACTCATCTTATGATAAATCTCTGCAGCCATCTCGATCAGCGGAAAGGTCGCTACCGCACCGCTGCCTTCTCCAAGACACATACCGGCATCGATCGCCGGTTCCAGCCCCAGCTCATTCAGAATCCGGTGTGCCGCCGGTTCCTTTGAAACATGACTTGCAAGCATATATCCGATTGCATCCGGACAAAGTCTCGTTGCCAGCAATGCCGCTACCGATGAAATAAATCCATCGATCAGAATCGGCACATGATAATATGCACCTCCGAGGAACATACCGGTAATGCCAGCCAGATCAAAACCGCCTACGCAGGCCAGCACTGTCATTGGATCTGCTTCTGTCAGATTCCAACGCTCTACCGCCTCACGGATCACCTGACATTTCTTGTGCAGGCCGCTGCTGGAAAGTCCGGCACCGCGTCCGGTCATTTCTTCTGCAGACACATGCAAAAGTGCCGTTGCCACTGCGCTGGAGGTTGTCGTATTGCCGATGCCCATTTCCCCGGTCGCGATCAGTGCATAACCCTGCTCCTTCAGCTCACCGACCAGCTGAACACCTGTCATCACTGCAGCTTCTGCCTGCTCCATTGTCATCGCAGGTTCTTTTGCAAAATTCTTTGTTCCATAAGCAATCTTACGTTTTTCGACACGCGGCGTATCAGATACCATACCAATATCGATCGGGCGGATATCTGCGCCTGCCATGGCACACATGATCGCTGCACAGGATTTTTCATCCAAGAAATTTTCTGCTACGATTGCTGTCACATCCTGCCCCGTCTGCGTCACGCCTTCTGCCACGATTCCATTGTCCGCACACATCGGGATCAGGATTTTTTTGTTCGTCACTACTTCTGCACTATGCTGCGCTCCCGCTATTCTCGCTACCGCATGCTCCAGCCAGCCCAGACTGTGAAGCGGCTTGGCAATACTGTCCCAGCGTTTTCTGCTGATCTCTGCCGCCTCTGTGCTGCATGGCACGATTCCTTTGATTACCTGCTCCAGTGTAAGTTTTTTTTCTGTCATTTTTATCCCTGCTTTTCTTTTTATACTTATAACGGTTCAAAGCCGCCCTCATAGGCTGCTGTATGCCTTGAGATGCAGCATATTCGTTCGTATCATACCACAAAGTACTATTTCTTACAAGATTGTCACGTTTCAAATCAGTTCCTACATCAGTTTCAGAATACCTAACACCAGCAAATGCGCCGGATAAAACAGATAAAAGAACCACTTAGAAAATTTTCGGCCTCTTTTCATCCGCTTCCCATTATACAAGTACAAAATACATACGCCGGAAAGCAGCAACGGCAGCATGCAGCCTATTCCATGCAGCAATGCCTTCACCAAACCGGCAGTTTCCAGCACATCTGCAAAATTGATCATGCCAAACAAAAATGCCGCATAGAGAAATGCTTTTTTGAGTGCTTCCCTATCCTTTCCGGCATTGACAAACAAGATCGTGATCACCGGAGCCATGCCACCCCAGTCTGAGAAGCAGGTCGCGATCGCCAGCAGAATGATCCACAGATTGGCATGACGATAACTGCCTCGATTCTTCCAGATATGAATGATTCCAAAACACAATAGCAACGTAAACAGCATATTGAAGGAAACAAATTCAATACCGTCGTTTTGCGTAAATGCAAATGAAAACGGCAGCTGTGACAGCAGCGCAAACACAAACATCCGAAGCGCATACTTTTTCTTTGAGCTGGTATATTCATAACCCTCTGCCATGAAATAGATCATAGTGATTGCAGTAAAATAACCAATATCCACCAGAAGCTCATACAGCAGTGTCCCGCGTTCCAGAAACACATTTGCGATATGATTCAGAAGCATCGTAAAAACTGCAAAATATTTGATCGCATCACGGCTGAGCAATCTCCTGTCTTTCATTCTTCCTCCTCGGAAAGCTTCTCTGCATCAGAAATCCAAATACTGTTCACATCAAATTCTTCCAACTGATGCTGTTGATCATATAAATCGCCTGCACTATGTATGTGAAGAATTCCGCAAAAGCCTTCTGCATTTTTGACCTGCCATTCAAAGTAGGATTTCTGCGGTCTTGCGAACCGTTCCATGACTGCCATGATCGTACCGCCATGTACGACAAACGCAATCGAATCACAGCCCTTCTCCATCGCCTCCAGACAGCATCCTTCAAATGCACGGCAGCAGCGCTGTGCAAATGCCTCACGGCTCTCTCCGCCCGGAAACGGCAGTGTACCGCCGCTGTCCAGCCATGCCTGATAATCTGCATTTCCGTCCAGTTCTATATAATTCTTGTATTCAAAGTCTCCAAAACTGCACTCCCGCAGTCCGTCTGCAATACGCTGTTCTGTATTCGGGTAGAGCAGCTGTGCCGTCTCACGGCACCGTTTCATCGGACTGACATATAAGATATCCGGCACTTTCATATTTTTCTGTCTGCTCTGAAGCATTTCCTTCGCTTGCTCTGTCAGCGGTTCATCGGTAGAACCCACATAGCGACGCTCCAGATTGCCGGCTGTACAGCCATGTCTGATCAAGGTTATCTGCATCTCTTTGCCTCACTTTTCTTCAGATTGATTCCGATTCCACAGGCAACCCGCACTACTTCGTCAGCCTGTGCCGCAATACTGGTACAAATCCGTCCGACTGCCTCTCTCCAGAGACGATCCGTTCTTTCGATTGGAACCACGCCGCAGCCAAGCTCTGTCGAAACGATCACAAGCTCCGGATTCTGCATATACAGCCATTTGACAAACCTTTCTGCCTGCTGCTCCATCTCTTCCAGATGATCTGTTCGAAACTGAAATATCGAATCCTGCATCGTATTAGATGAATCTGTTGATTCATCGGTCTGTTCGATCATTCGTTTCACATACTCATGAAAGTGATCGATTCCCCGACAAGTCAGAATCGCTTCCATCGGACAGTCCCGCCCATTGATCCAGCCATCTGCAAGCTGATACTGCGTTTTGGCATATGCAAGTTTCCCCTGATATGCTCCGCCTATTACTAATTTCATCTGTCACACTCCACTCTTCGTTCATTCATTTTCCAGCAGCGAGCCACTTCATTCTGCCCATAATTCTCTGTACGCCAGAACAGTCTCTTGAATCCCGCCTGCTTCATACTCAGGCCAGCACGCTCTGCAATGCGCTTACAAGCACCAATACAAATGGAATCACCAGCTCACATACAGACAAAAAACAGCCTGCCAGATCACCGTTGATACCGCCGAAATTCTTCATCGCCATGCGATAATACCAGAGTACGGTTCCTGCCGCACCTGCCAATGCACAGATGCCATAAATTGGATTCAGCGCCAGCATAAGCAGACCACAGATCAGCACATAGAGAATCGATGTCATCTGAATGATTCTGGTCTGTGCAGTCTTTGAAAAACCTGCAACGGTACCATTTGCAGTTGCCTTTGGAAAGGTCACTACGGAAAAAGCACTGCAGGATCTGGAAATTACAAAAGCAAACGCATAGATCGGTACCAGTTCGCCCTGCACCATATCTACAGTACCATACAGCAAAAAGAAATACGCACAGCAGATAATGATCGCAAAAGCACCCGCATGGGAATCTTTCAGAATCTCAAGTCTTCGCTCGCGCGGACGCCATGAACTCATCGCATCTGCCGTATCCAAAAGACCATCCAGATGAATCCCGCCGCTGACCAGAAGCGGAATCAGGATCATGATCACATTGCGAAGCGGTGCGTTTAGACCAAGCCAGCCAGCCAAACAGTTCCAGCCAACGCATAATGCGCCGATCACTGCGCCAATCCAAGGGAAAAAGCACATCACATATTTCATATTTTCCTCCGACCAGTCACACTGCGCCGCAGGGAGTCTGGAATACATGGAAAATGCAATATTCAAACTACTCCAACATCTTTTCATCTTCTATCCTTCTTTCTGAATAAGCCAACTGTCTGGCCATTCCTTTTCTGTATTCTCATTTAATCTTCACCGGAATTCCATAGACAACCTCAGTTACCTGATCCGCAGCTGCCGCCAATGCCTGATTGACCTGACCCAGATATTCCAGATAACGCATCGTCTCCGGATCATAAGAAATCCCATCCGAAAAAATCTCATTGGTCACAACATAAAGCTGTTCCGTCTGTTCCATCAAATGCTCGATCCCACTTCTGATCGACTCCACCGTCTGTTCATGTGCCCCTTCTGGTTCAAAGATTTCATTGGCCACCAGATTTGACACACATTCCAAAAGTACAATGGAATCCTTCGTAATCTCCAATGACGCAAGATTTCTATAACATTCAATCGTCTCAAAATTCTTCGTCTTGCGCAGCTGACGATGGCGTTCCACGCGCTGTCTTCCCTCTTCTCCATAGGGAATCATCGTAGCAATATAAATCCGGCTCCCGGTTCCGGCATTCATCACCTGCTGCTCTGCATATGCTGATTTGCCGCTGCCGCTGCCGCCTGTGATCAAATGCAGCATAGTATCACCTCCGAACGATTATTACCGTACATACAAAATTCATTTCATTGTATCACGATTCCGATTGCTTCGTAAAGCATTCTCTCCACTGAGTATTCTACTCATTTGACGTGGACTTTGCTTGTACCGCATTCAATTCTTCCAGCAGTTTCACCCGCCGCGCCGTCACTGCTGTCAGGATCTGCTTCGCTTCCTGTACATTTTTGCAAGCAATCGCCTGCTTCAGTCCGGCAAACGGACGGGCAAATGCAGTCAGTTCCAGTTTTTTAGCCTGCTGATCCATTCGTCGGATCGTCATCGCCGCACTCTGCCATTGTCCGCGATGAATTGCCTGCCCCAACCTCATGAAATCATAGCTTTTGATAAACGCAGCTAACTCCTGCTGCTTCTGTTCCTGTTCTGTCATTTCCGTTCCTCATTTCTGTATTTTCTTCACATTCTATCATTTAATATCTTCTGCATCTTTCCATAAAGCGCTTTCGCTTGCATCACTTTATGCTGTAAATCTACTGTCTTCGTTCTTCATCATCCGACATAACCGCTATCCTGCCAACCGATTATCGCCCGTCGCATAATCAATCTCCACTCCAGGCTGTACATTATAGACGAACACATTGAAGCAGATGGAATCTCCATCATCCTCCACCGAGTATGCTTCCATCTGAACACCTTCCGCCACAAGGTTGTAGCCCTCATAGATCGGTGTCACACGATACATCACCGGATCATCAGTCTCCCGCACATACTCTGCCACCATATTTTCAAAAGGCAGCATTCCATCTACATTCATATATCTGGTACCTGTGATCAGATTCTTTTCGTTGGCATTTTCTCCTGTCAGCTGAAAACCGATCAGATGACAGCGATTGTACAGATAATCTCCGTCTATAAAATCATAGGTCGCGACCTGCCATCCGGTCGGGTGTACCGAACTGATACTCTCTCTGGACTGCGTCGGCATCAGACTCTGATCGATGCATGCGATCGCCGTACCGCACCTGCCCAGAATATCCTGCCTGCTGTACGATTCATAAGCTATTGTCGTGAGCTCCTCTTCTGTAAACGCCGGAATATTGTTATTGATCACGACATAGGGTTCACCGGAATAATCCGGTATTTCATCAATCGAAATGTTTTGCTCATGAAAAATAATCTGATACAGCCACGGTGCATACTGCTGGATCTGCGGTGCAAACCGTATCAGCAAAACCATGATCATACTCAGGAAAAGTGGAAATCCCTTTTTCCATATTTTATGTTTTTTTCTATATCTGCCGCCTCGCGGCTCATACTTCTTTTGTCTTTTTCTGGCCATTTTCTTTACCTGCAATTTCTGTCTTTCTATGTAATTCTTATGACAGCCCAGCCATTACACTTCCCTGTCACTTTATATAATTAGTAAAATGAGAAACAATATACCGTGCCTTAATATTCACCGTATTAGTATATACTGACTCCCTAAAAATAGCAATTATGCATTGTTTCGATTCACGAATAAAATCTTTTTTTCATATAAAATACGTTTCTAAATATGTTATACTTCAGCTGATAAGATCTTTCCAAGCAGAAGGTATCGACCTGCCTGATACACAATTTCACAGTAAAAGAAAGGAATTCATTATGAAAGAATATGAAATCGTAGCCAAATTCGGCAATGCCTGTGCCGGTTCCTCCAGACCGCAGACATTTTTCGAGGAAGCAGAACTGAACAGCCCTGAGGACTATGTAAAAATGAAGCATGGACGTGACTTTGATCAGTTCACCAAAGAAATCCTTCCTAGCGGTCAGATTGTATTCCAGTATGATAATGGAAGTGTCTCTTACAGCTATGAATTTACAGAAATCGAATGATTTAAATACATTTTTACCGTACATTCCAAACCACACTCACCATAAAAGGGGGAACATCTCACGACGTTCCCCTTTTCCATTCTCTTATTTTCTTATCAAATTA
>CAZEPO010000027.1:0-1885 GCA_964514125.1 uncultured Lachnospiraceae bacterium | reverse complement strand
GGGGAACATCTCACGACGTTCCCCTTTTCCATTCTCTTATTTTCTTATCAAATTACTCCTATCCAATCGGCTCAAAGTCAGCAGCTCCATGTTTGCACAGCGGGCAGATGTAGTCAGCCGGAAGTTCTTCGCCTTCATACACATAGCCGCACACTTTACATACAAAACCTTTTTTGCCTTCTGTATCTGGCTTCGGTTTTACGTTGTTCTGATAGTAGGTGTAGCTCATAGTCTCGCGGTCACTCATTACACGTGCTTCTGTAACGCTGCAGATAAACATTCCATGTGTGCCGAGATCTACATACTGCTCTACCTTCAAGGACATGAATGCATTGATGTATTTGTCCAGGAATACCAGACCATTGTCGGAACGGTTGATCTTCTGACCTGCGAACTTATCTGCTGTTCTGCCGCTCTGGAAACCGAACTGTTCGAATACAGAGAACGGAGCATCTACGGAGAGGCAGTTTACATTCAGTACGCCTGTCTGCTGGATTACATGATGTGAATAATTTGCTTTGTTGATATTGACAGCAACTCGATTCGGTGTATCAGTCAGCTGTGTCACGGTATTGACGATCAGACCATTGTCTTTTTTGCCGTCGTTGGAGGTCACTACATACAGACCATAGCCGATGCGGAACAATGCAGTCATATCGCTCTTATCTGCAAGGTCATCGTTTTTCGCAATATACTCTTTGCAAAGCTCAGCTGCCATAGACTCCAGCTGCTCTCTGTTTTCATCGCTGAGTGCTGACATGATCGATACAGTTGTATCCAGCCAGTTGATCTTCTTGCAGCCGGACAGCAGATTTTTCATTACTTTGGCTGCAAGCGGAGCCCAGGAACCGTTTTCGATCAGACCTACGGTACGATTCTGGAAGTTATGTTCTGCAAGTCTTGTCAGGAAGTCATTCATGAACGGATAAACGCTTGCATTGTAGGTTGTCGTTGCGAGAACCAGCTTGCTGTAGCGGAAGGAATCGCTGATTGCTGCTGACATATCATCTCTTGCCAGATCATATACAACTACTTTCGGACATCCTTTGCTTCTGAGTTTGTCTGCCAGCAGATCGACAGCTTTCTTGGTATGTCCATATACAGAAGTATACGCAATTACAATACCCTCTTCTTCCGGTGTATAAGATGACCAGGTATCATACAGTCCAATATAATGACCAAGGTTTTCTGTAAGTACCGGTCCATGCAGCGGACAGATGGTCTGGATATCCAGTGTAGCTGCCACCTTCAGAAGCTTCTGTACCTGTGCGCCATATTTTCCTACAATACCGATGAAGTATCTTCTTGCCTCATCATCCCACGGTTCTTCCACATCAAGCGCACCGAATTTTCCAAATCCGTCTGCTGAAAACAGAACTTTGTCTGTGCTGTCATATGTCACCATAACTTCTGGCCAATGTACCATTGGTGCAAATACAAATGTCAGATTATGTTTTCCAAGTGAAAGTGTAGAACCGTTGTCAGCTACCCATTTTTTGCCTTCCAACTCCAGACCGAAGAAGTTTTTGATCATGCCGAATGCTTTTTCTGTCGCTACTACGGTGGTATCCGGATATACCTTCAGGAAATTCGCTACATTCGCTGCGTGGTCCGGCTCCATATGCTGTACGATCAGATAATCTGGCTTGCGGCCTTCAAGTGCCTGATCCAGGTTATCTAACCAGTTGTGCATAAAGTTCGCATCTACGGTATCCATTACTGCAACCTTTTCGTCCAGAATTACATAAGAATTGTAAGACATACCATTCGGAACTGCGTACTGTCCTTCAAAAAGATCTACCTGATGATCATTTACACCTACGTATTTGATGCTGTCTGTAATTTTCATACCTGTATTCCTCGCTTTCACTGATTTCCATGATTA
>CAZEPO010000026.1:9104-16497 GCA_964514125.1 uncultured Lachnospiraceae bacterium | reverse complement strand
ATACTCGTTGACATTCTCACTTTTCAGCGGTAAAGTTGGTATAAAAAAGATGAGAGGCATGGAAGTATGAGAAATTGGTTTTCAAATTTTATGAACGGAAGGTATGGTGCTGATCAGCTGTCCAGATTTATGCTGGTGGTTTGTCTGATCTGTATGATGCTGAATATTTTTACCGGCAGCCGGGGAGGCTACTATGTAGCACTGATTTTGCTTGTGATCTGCTACTTCCGCATGTTTTCCAGAAACTATATGCAGAGAAGCGCTGAGAATCAGAAGTATCTGGAACTGACACAGGGAATCCGCAGCAGATTAGAGCGTACCAAGAGAAGAATCGTACAGAGCAAGGACTACCATATTTACAAATGTCCGGCCTGCGGTCAGAAGATCCGTATCCCGCGCGGCAAAGGCAAGATCTGTATCACCTGCCCGAAGTGCAGAAAAGAATTTGAGAAGAAGAGCTGAGAATCATGTTTGGATATATCTATGTAAATGAACAGGAACTGAAGCTGAAAGAGTATACGGCATACCGCAGTTTTTACTGCGGATTATGCCGTAATTTGCATAAGAGATATGGACGGACCGCGCAGATGATGTTAAACTATGATCTGACGTTTCTGGCCATTTTGTTAAATGGGCTCTATGAACCGGAGACCATTAAGGAACAGCATCGCTGTATTCCGCATCCGCTTCATAAGCATCCGATGATCTGCAATGAAGCAGTCGATTATGCGGCTGATATGTCTGTGCTGCTTTCCTATCAGAAGCTGATGGACGACTGGGAAGATGAGCACAGAATCGCAGGAAAGGCAGCAGCAGGACTGCTGCATGCTGACTATCAGAAGCTGTGCAGCCGCTATCCGAGACAGGCAGCAGCAGTGGAAGAGAATATCCGTCTCCTTCGGGAAGCGGAGAAAAAGAATGACAGAGAGATCGATTATGCGGCAGGTCTGAACGGACGCTATCTGGCAGAAATTTTTGTATGGAAAGAGGATGGATGGCAGGAGTACCTGCACAGCATGGGATTTTATATGGGGAAATTCATCTATTTGATGGATGCCCTGGAAGATATCGAAAAAGACAAAAAGCGCGGCAATTTCAATGTATTTGCTGAGTACGGAACCGTATGGGGCAATGAGAAGGAGCTGCAGATCCGCGAGATTCTTATGAGCATGATGACAGAAGCCTCAAGAGCATTTGAGCAGCTTCCGATTTTGGAAAATGCAGAGATTATCCGAAATATTTTGTATTCTGGTGTCTGGACCAGATATATGGCAATGAAGAAAAAAGCGGAAGGCAAGGAATAGATCAGTGCTGACGAATCAGGCAGAGAGGCGGCAGCATAAGCAGTACAGGAGGAGATTATGAAAAATCCGTATGAGGTACTTGGAATACCCGAGAATGCGACGGACGAACAGGTCAAAAAAGCATACCGGGCACTGAGCAGAAAGTACCACCCGGATGCGAATGTTAATAACCCGAACAAGGCGCAGGCGGAAGAGAAGTTTAAAGAAATACAGCAGGCCTATCAGAAAATCATGCGAATACGCGAAAATGGCGGTGTAGATCCGGAAGCAGCACAGAGCAGCTACCGGGGAAGTACAGGAAATGCTGGCGGTTATGGCGGTTATGGCAGTTACGGAAGCTATGGTGGCTTTGGCGGTTATGGCGGCTTCGGTGGTTTCGGCGGCTATGGAACGGGCAGCGCAAGCCAAAGCAGCGGGGATGTACGTCTGCAGGCAGCCGAAAACTATATCCGCAATCGGCATTTTGCAGAGGCTTTGCATGTTCTGTCCGAAATCTCAGATCACAATGCCCGCTGGTATTATCTGAGCGCGATGGCGAATTCTGGTCAGGGTAATAATGTATTGGCAAAGCAGCACGCGCAGCAGGCTGTTTCTATGGAGCCAAACAATATCGTTTACCGACAGTTTCTTCAGCAGATAGAGAATGGAGGACAGTGGTATCAGTCTATGGGTGAGAATTACGGCAATCCGTTTGAGGGCGGCGACTGGTGTATGAAGATGTGCCTGCTCAACGCGATGTGTGGCTGCTGCTGCGGAAGACCAGTATTTTTCTGCTAGTGAATGTTTTAGGAGTGTGCAGTGCAGATACCGTACGGCAAAACGAAAATTAAGAAAAGGCAGATTCTCAAGAAGAGAAATCTGCTTTGAAAATACATAGGAGAGACACAGGGAGGAAGAAAAATGAGCAACTACAGAATTGAAACAAAATGTATCCAGTCAGGCTGGCAGCCGAAAAAAGGTGAGCCGAGAATGCTTCCAATCTATCAGAGTACGACATTCAAATATGACACGACTGATCAGATGGGCAAACTGTTTGATCTGGAAGACAATGGTTATTTTTATACAAGACTTCAGAATCCGACGAACGACGCAGTAGCAGCAAAGATTACAGATCTGGAGGGCGGCGTTGCAGGTATGCTTACTTCCTCAGGACAGGCAGCCAATTTTTATGCAGTCTTTAATATCTGTGAAGCAGGTGATCATGTAATCTGTGCATCCGCAATCTATGGCGGAACCTTCAACCTGCTTGGTGTGACGATGAAGAAGCTTGGTATCGAGTGCACTTTTGTAGATGTGGATGCAGACGAGGAGACACTGAATCAGGCATTCCGTCCGAATACCAAAGCAGTGCTCGCAGAGAGCATTTCCAATCCGGCTCTTGTTATCCTTGATATCGAAAAGATGGCGAAGGTGGCACATGCACACAATGTACCGCTGATCGTAGACAATACATTTGCAACACCGGTGAACTGCCGTCCGTTTGAATGGGGTGCAGATATTGTTACACATTCCACAACCAAATACATGGATGGACATGCGACACAGGTAGGCGGTGCAATCGTAGACAGCGGTAACTTTGACTGGGAAGCACATGCAGACAAATTCCCGGGACTGACCACACCGGATGATTCATATCACGGCATCATCTATACACAGAAATTCGGCAAGGCAGCTTATATTACAAAAGCGACCTCACAGCTGATGCGTGACCTTGGCTCAATCCCGTCTCCGATGAATGCGTTTCTGCTGAATCTTGGACTGGAATCCCTGCCGCTTCGTGTAGAGCGTCATTGCTACAATGCACAGAAGGTAGCAGAGTATCTCGATGCACATGAAAAAGTAGAGAAGGTCAATTTTGCCGGACTTCCAGGTGACAAGTACTATGAGCTGGCTAAGAAATATATGCCGAACGGCACCTGTGGTGTCATTTCCTTCGAGCTGAAGGGCGGAAGAAAACCAGCTGTTCAGTTCATGGATTCTCTGAAGATGGCGAGCATTGTGACACATGTAGCAGATGCGAAGACCTGCGTACTGCATCCGGCAAGTCATACACACCGTCAGCTGACCGATCAGCAGCTTGCAGAAGCTGGTATCTCACCGGGACTGATCCGTCTCTCTGTCGGTATCGAGCATGTGGATGATATCATCGCAGATCTGGAACAGGCACTGGAACAGGCAGAAGTTTAAGTAAAATAAAAAGCAGCCCTATGTTGACAGGAAAATCAACATAGAGCTGTTTTTTGCATTTATGAGGATTATGCATCCAATTCAGATGCACAGTGCGGACACTTGGTTGCATCCTTATGGATCTCAGATTTGCAGTAAGGACAGACCTTTGTGGTCTCTTCCTGCTCTGCTTCCGGTGCAGGTTTGTGCAGTTTGTTGATGCCTTTGATCAGAACAAAGATCACAAATGCAGTCAGAAGAAACTGAATGACCATCTGGATGAAGTTGCCGTATGCGAGGACTTTGCCGCCCAGATCCCTTGCTTCCTGCAGAGAAACATAGGTCTGTCCATCCAGCACAAGCATCTTGTCTGTGAAATTGATCTTGCCTGTGATCAGAGAGATGACCGGCATCACAATGTCGTTGACAAGGGAGTTGACGATATTGCTGAAGGCACCGCCAATGATCACACCGACAGCCATATCAATCACATTGCCGCGCATAATGAATTTCTTGAATTCGTTGATAAAGTTGTTCATGATATCCTCCTTTTTCTCTTTTGCACATCTGAAAAGTATTATAGCATGGGTTTCTTTGAAAGGCTATGGTGTGAGGAAGAAAAATGTATGAGACAGTGCAGATCTTTCAGGTAAATATTGATTTGCTCGAAAAACAAGATTATACTTAGAGCGATTAGAAGGAGGAAACATTTATGACACACAATGCATTTTTATTTCCGGCGGCGATTCTCGATACGCCGCGACTGTTCACTGCAATCGCTGAGTGGCTGGCACTCTTTGTTTATTTTAATATTTTCCGTCACCGGATTGGGGAAAAAGCATATATAATCTACTGCGTAGTTTCAGCTGCTGCGCTGATCCTGTTTCAGTTTGTAGCCGGACTACTTCCGCTCGTATTTTGGTTTCCGATGATGATGGGAGCGGTAGGGCTGATGTTTTTCTTCCTTTACCGTGTGATCGATCTGATGCTGATGGATTGTGGAATGATCACGATCCAGGCGTTTGTCATGGCGGAATTTTCGGCCTCAGTCTATCGGCAGCTATATGTGTGGATCTATAATATAATAAGGAGAGATTCTATCTGGATCTCGGCTGCGCTGATGATTTTGGTGTATTCTGTGGCATATGGCATTTATTATCGCATGTGCAAAAAGACAAGTCCAAGAGGAAACTCGATGGGAATTGATGCACATGAGCTCTTATCTGTTTTTTTGATCGGAGTCGGTGCTTTTATCATGAGTAATATCAGCTTTGTATGGACAGATACTCCAATTTCAGCACAGGAGAATCTGCTCTATGTCAGAACTTTGGTGGATTTCGGAGGCATGATGATGCTGATGAATCATATGGGACAGAGAAATGGTCTGGCGATGAAGGCAGAGAATGATGCAATCAACCGCCTGTTTAAAAATCAATATGAGCAGTACAAGCTGGCAGTGGATAATTCAGAGCTTTTGCACAAAGAAATGCATGATATGAAGCATTATTTGGCTGCACTGAAGGGAGAAGAGGATCCGGCGAAGCGGGAAGAGGTGCTTGCAGATATGGAGCAGGCGATTGCAGTACAGGAGGCATTTATGCATACTGGTAATCAGGTACTTGATGTGATTCTTACAACGAAGAGTCTGCAGTGCCAGAAGCGTGGAATTACACTGCAGGCGGTTGTAGATGGAGAGCTTCTTTCATCGATCCATGTCAAAGATATCTGTTCTTTGTTTGGAAATATGCTGGATAATGCGATTGAGGCGACACAGCAGGTAGCAGAAAGGGAGAAGAGTCTGATCAATCTATCTGTGCGGAGACATAAGCAGTTTTTGATCATAGAGTGTGAAAACTACAGTGAGAATAAGATTGAGATTGAGCCGACCAGAGCACTTCCGAACACGACCAAGAGAGATAAAGTCCGTCATGGGTATGGCTTAAAATCAATAAAACGAATCGCCGAAAAATACAATGGCACGATGACAATCACAGTAAAAGACGGATGGTTTAAAGTGAAGGTGCTGCTTAAGGTTTAATGTTCGCTCCAGTAGTTCATCAGATCCTGCAAAAAAGCATTGTGTCTCGGGCGGCTCAGCTGCAAAGATTCTCCTTTGACCAGGGCACACTTATCCTGGACGCCGTCAACGTGAGCGAGATTGATCAGATAACCTTTATTTCCTCTTGAGAAGCCATAAGTTTCAAATTGCTGTTCGGTAGCCTGCATTGTACCGGAGGCGACGTGTTCTCCGCTGCGCGTGTGGTAGATCAGGTTGTGTCCCTGACTTTCTATATAATAAATATCAGCAACATCAAGACGCAATACGCCGTTTTTGACCGGAATGGTCACATAATGGCGGTTGCGTTTTTTGATGCGAGCAATCGCATCGCCAAGGTGTTTACAGAAAGAAAAATAAGAGACAGGCTTCAGAATATAATCCATGGCACCGACCTTATAGCCCTGAATTGCATACTGAGTCATATTTGTGACAAAAATAATCATCACCTCTGAATCAATACGGCGGATTTCTTCTGCTGCTGTCATCCCATCGACAAATTTCATTTGAATATCCATTAAGATCAGATCAAACTGGGATTTATATTTGGAAGTGATCTCATCGCCATCATGGTAGATGGTCAGATCCAGTTCTTCCTGAATGGTTTCCTGATATTGCTGAAAATATTCTTTGAGCTGGCTGATGATCGCATCATCGTCTTCGACCAGGGCAATTTTGATCATATGGATACATCCTTTCTAAAATTATTTTTCTAAAGAATAGTATTATTGTAACTATTAAGAGGGCTACTTCCGTTTTGAAAAGTAGCCCTCTTTTAATTTTATAGCTTGAATTATGCTGTGAGAAACAAAATAAAGTAAAAAACTATTAGAATGATTGCTATTACTCCTATTACTCCAGCGATATAAAAAATAATGTTTTTTTTCATAAATAGCTCCTGTTTATTTATCTGTGAAGGTGATTTTGTATTCTTCTAAGTCGTATACACTTGAGAAAAAGCCAGTTAAAATTGTTTCTGCATTAGAACGAGCATTATCCAATAAGCCAGTTGAAACAGCGTTCTTTTGCGCTGTCTGCTTCAAAGATTTAAGTGCATCGTTATTTTCTTCCAATGAAATTTGTCTGAAGATGCTTTCTTTTTCGTGATATAGTTTAAACGAGTCAGCATCTATATCACAACTCAGAACTTTAGTTTTTGGTAATTTGACATTAATAGAATGATCAGCTAGTTCCCACGATATTTCGCTGAAATCAAAACCAGCTTTTATAGTTACATTATAACTGTAAATATACTTGCTTTGCGTAAATGGAATTTTAATACCAAAAAGTTCTCTGGAAGAATCAGTAACATTTACTTCCGTGCAATAGGCAGTTTGAGTTGCTAGTTCACCAATATCCTCAAAGCCAATTTTAGTTGTTTGGCTTTGGGAAGAGATATAAGTCCTTAATCCGATAAAAGCACTGCATAAAACAATAAGCACTATGATACCAATGATAAGGAATTTTTTGGAAATATAAGTTTTAGCAATTTTTTTTACATAGTTCATAAAAAAACCTCCGTTTCTTTTGTTTTTCATAATATAAGCTGAGATTTTCGCGAAGTTGGAATTTATCATAATGTGGATAAATGATTTTATAACCATAAAGCTTATGTTTATTATAAGCAAATGTTGGATTAATGGCAATGCTATATGAAAAAAATTTTTAGATAGTTGAAGGAATTATCGTTGTCAAGTAATAGAATTTTGTACAATAACAATTCATGCAAAAAATCAACAGTTTGTGAAGAATCGTGTACAGAAAAAAAATTTATGATATACTCTCGTCATAGTAATGAACAGCGGGTTTGTTCATTAAAGAATAGGAGGAAAGGCACATGAAACAGAGAACAAGACGTTTAATGGCA
>CAZEPO010000026.1:0-8862 GCA_964514125.1 uncultured Lachnospiraceae bacterium | reverse complement strand
AGGCAGAGGCAGCAAGTGACGATCCGTACAAGCAGGCAGAAGCAGCAAGTGACGACCCGTACAAGCAGGCAGAGGCAGCAAGTGACGATCCGTACAAGCAGGCAGAGGCAGCAAGTGACGATCCGTACAAGCAGGCAGAAGCAGCAAGTGACGATCCGTACAAGCAGGCAGAGGCAGCGACAGATGATCCGTACAAGCAGGCGGCTGCAGCAAGCGACGATCCATACAAGCAGGCAGAGGCAGCAACAGATGATCCGTATAAGCAGGCGGAAGCAGCTGCAGAGGAAGATGCACCGCTGGGCGGCATTGTTCCAAGTGAAGATGCAAAATATACAATCACCCAAACAGAAGATGGCTGGATCAAGGTTGAGAACGAGGGTGGCGACACACTTGGTCTTGCAAAAGATTCCGCAGTGAAGCTTCTGGAAGTAGACGGTTATGCATTCAAGGATATGAACCAGAATGGTGAGCTGGATGTATATGAAGACTGGAGACTTTCTACAGAAGAGAGAGCAGCAGATCTGGCAGCACAGATGCAGGGCGAGGAAATCGCAGCAGTCCTGACACATGGCGGCTGGGGTGATTTCACAACAGAAGAATTTACAGAAGATGACGGTTCCTATACATACCTGACGCAGGGCGGCCGCGGCGGTGTCAGCCGTTATATTTCTCAGGGCGGCGGTGCTCATGCGAAATGGACAAACCAGATCCAGGAAACAGCAGAGCAGAGCTTTTATGGTATTCCGGCAATGGTTTCCATCGACCCGTCCAATATTTCTGGTCTGATCGAAACACTGTCACTGGCATCTACTATGGATACAGAGTTGGCAGCACAGATTGGTCAGGAAACAGCAAAACAGTATCGTGCAGCTGGTGTATCTGCACTGCTCGGACCGCAGGTAGATATCGCTTCTCCGATCATGTCCCGTGCAGGCGGTACTTATGGTGAGGATCCGCAGCTGACACTTGATATCGCGACAGCATATGTCAATGCAATGCAGTCTACTTATGATGAAAATGGTGAAGACCTTGGATGGGGCAGCGAGTCTGTATATTGCTTTACAAAGCATTTTGCAGGTGCAGGTTCAACAGAAGGCGGACGTGATGACCATGCAAATGACGGACGTTATGCATCATTTGCAGGTGACAATCTGGAAGCACATCTGATCACTTACTTTGATGGTGTGTTCAATCTTCCGGGTAAGACAGGTTCTTCAGGAACTATGACTCAGTATGCAATCGATGTAGATTCCGAAGGCAATCCATTCGGTGGAGAGTGGGCTGGTGCATACAATCCATATCTGAATAATATGCTGGATGAATATGGCTTCGATGGTCTGAAAATTACTGACTGGGGTGTATATGAGTTTGCAGGTGTCTGGGGTGCAGAGTCACTTGAAGAAGCAGACCGCATTGCAACATCCTGGGAAGCAGGCGCAAATCTTCTTGGTGGATACAGTAATGTAGAAACTGCAAAAGCAGCATACGGCATTCTGGCAGAACGCAACGGTCAGGAAGCAGCAGATGCGATCATGAGAGATGCAGCTGAAAAATACGTTACTGTTATGATGAACCTTGAGATGTTTGAACAGCCGTACAGCGATACAGCTTATGCAGATACGATCATAGCAAGTGATTCTGCAAAAGAATATGCGCTTGATACACAGAGACAGTCTGTTGTTATGATCAAGAACGATGGAACAATCAGTGAGAATGGTGCTGTTTCAGAGAGACCGACTGTCTATGTACCGTATGTGTATAATACAGGATTCAGTGTTTCTTGGCTGTCAGGCATTAGTGAAGGTACACCGAGCTGGAAACCGAGTATGGATCTGGAAACACTTGGACAGTACTTTGATATCGTAACAGACACACTTGGTGAACCATCTGGCGAGGCGGATGCAAACGGAAATGCTGTTTATACAAAGGATGATCTGATTCGTGCATCAGCAGAGGAAATTGCAGCATGCGATTATGTTCTGGCAGGTATGAGCGGAGCATATGTGACATCTTACAACTCACTTCTGACAGGTGTATTCGGAGGTGCTCCGGTTGCAGAAGGTGCAGAAGATATCTGGTATCCGGCATCTCTGCAGTACGGTGCATATACAGCTGATACAGCAAGGGAAACATCTGTTGCCGGTAAGGTACTCGAAGACGGAACAAAAGAAAACCGTTCCTACAACGGTGTTGCAGCTCATGAGGTTGCTAACTATGGTGATCTGGAAGCACTTCAGTATGCAGCAGAAGCAGCTGGTGATGTTCCGGTGATCGTATCCATGCAGATGGAGCGCGGTATGGTTTGGAACGAAGTAGAACCGCTTGCAGATGTAATCCTTGTAACTTACAACAACCAGAAAACAGATGTGATCGCAGAGATCATTCTCGGACAGACAGAGCCGAACGGACTTCTGGTATTCCAGCAGCCGGTATCTATGGAAGTTGTGGAAGCACAGATGGAAGACGTTCCGCGTGATATGGAATGCTACACAGATGCAGCAGGAAACACTTATGACTTTGCATTCGGTATGAACTGGGCTGGTCAGATCGATGATGCGCGTACAGCAAAATATACAGCTGAGCCGCTCACAACTGTTCAGAATTTCGACTATGCAGCTTATGCAGAGGCAAACAAATAAAATGAGCTGAGCTTTGGGCAATGCTCAGAAGTGGCCCGGCAAAGAACATTCTCTGCCGGGCGCTTTTTATCCTGACAAGCTGCGAAGCAAAGTGTGGTGCAGCAACAGTAAGAAAAGGAGACAAACATGGTTAATTGGTTAGTCAACCTTCTGGGGCCGTTTATGTATGAATTGGGAGTCAGTGAAGCTGACCTGATTTCCTATATCACACAGCTTCAGAATTACATCTATATCATAATCGGTGCAGCGGCAGCACTGGTACTCGTGATGGTCCTTGCACATTTTGTAAAAAAAGGTCTGCGTCACGTTGTGCGGCTGGAAGCACTGATGGCATTTTTTGCAGCAATCCTGATCATCGTCAATTCGATCTGTTATGGACCGATGTATGCAAACGTTTCTGGATTTTTGAATGCTTCCAAAGCAGAATTTTCAGAGGAAACGATCACAAACAGCAAAGAGACGATTCAGAAGATCGGAGAAGAAGGTATTGTCCTTGTGAAAAACGAAGGACTGCTTCCGCTTTCTTCCGATGTGACCAAGCTCAATGTATTCGGATGGGATTCTACCAATCCGGTATTCGGCGGAACTGGTTCCGCAGGTTCTCATTCTGACGGAGCGATCGGTATCCTTGATTCATTCCAAAATGCAGGATATGAGACGAATGAAACGCTTTCCAAAATGTATACAGACTATTATGATCAGCGTCCGGCTATTTCCATGTCCTCTCAGGACTGGTCACTTCCGGAGCCGAACATGAGCCACTATACCGATGAACTGATGACTGAGGCAAAAGAATTTTCTGACACAGCTGTTATCGTGATTGGCCGTCCGGGCGGTGAGGGTGCTGATCTTCCGACCGATATGAACGCTGTCATCAACGGTACCTACAATCAGGGCTTATCCGTATCAAATGCACCGGCGAACTGGCGTTATCAGAATGCGTACTATACCAACAACGGTTCCTATGATGATTTTGAACCGGGCGAGCATTATTTGGAACTTTCTGTGACAGAAGAACAGATGGTTGATCTGGTCTGCTCTGAATTTGACAATGTAATCGTGATCATCAATGCCAACAACACGATGGAGCTTGGCTGGGTCGATGAATATGAGCAGATTAAGTCTGTATTGCTGGCTCCGGGCGGAGGTATGACTGGTTTCGCGGCACTGGGTGAGATCCTGAATGGTTCGGTCAACCCATCCGGCAAGACAGCCGATACTTATGTGAAAAATCTGATGAGCACGCACTACATCAACAACATTGGAAACTTCCCATATCAGAATGTCGATGACCTCAAAGCAGAGCTTCTCGCAGCAGACAGCAGCTACAAAGGAAATATCTCATTTGTCAACTATGTAGAGGGTATCTATGTTGGATACAAATTCTATGAAACAGCGGCAGAAGAGGGGCTGATCGACTATGACAGCACCGTACAGTATCCGTTTGGATACGGACTGAGCTACACAAACTTTGAAAAGACAATGACCAACTTCAAGGATAACGGCGATAAGGTGTCCTTCGATGTAGAGGTAACAAACACTGGTGATGTGGCGGGCAAAGATGTTGTAGAAATCTATTATACACCGCCATACACCAACGGCGGCATTGAGAAGGCATCCGTAAATCTGATTGAATTTGCCAAGACAGAGCTTCTGGAGCCAGGTAAATCTCAGATCGTATCATTTGAACTCGCAAAAGAGGATATGGCATCTTATGATTCCAATGAGATCAAGCTTGCAGGCGGCGGATATATTCTTGAAGCCGGAGAATATACCATTTCTGTTCGCTCTGATTCTCATACAGTTGCGGCAGAGGAGACCTTCACTGTAGATGCAGATATCGATTACAGCAAGAATGGACGCAGTAGCGATGCCACTGCAGCAGTCAATGTATTTAACGATTATACACGCGGTGAATTTATTGAACTGTCTCGTGCAGATGGTTTTGCCAATGCAGGAGCATCCTGGGCAGGCCCGACAGCAGAAGATGCGCAGATGTCAGAAGAGCTGCGCGCCGCAGTAGAAGAGAATTCGTTCGGTTTCTATGACAGTACCAAATATGACAATGCAGACGATGAGATGCCGACACTTGGGGCTGAGAATGGACTGACACTCTTTGATCTGAAGGGTGTTGACTACGAGGATGCGAAATGGGATCAGCTTTTGGATCAGCTGAGCTTTGAAGATATGGTTACGATGATCAATGTCGGCGGCTGGCAGACTGCAGAGATTGAATCCGTTGGTAAGATTGCGACATCAGACTGTGACGGACCGGCAGGTCTGAACAACTTTGTAACGAAGACATACGGTACACCGTATCCATGTGAAGTGCTGCTGGCACAGACCTGGAGCAAGGAGCTGGCGTATGAAGCCGGTGAATCCATGGGTCAGGAGTTCGCAGATGTTAAGAACTACGGCTGGTATGGTCCGGCTATGAACACACACCGCTCTGCATTTGCAGGACGTAACTTTGAATATTATTCCGAAGACGGCGTACTGGCAGGTCTTCTGGCTGCAAATCAGGTCAACGGTGCAGTGACGAAGGGTGTTTATCCGTATATCAAACACTTTGCAGTCAATGATCAGGAGTGCAACAGAGAAGCGTTCCTGCTGACATTTGCTTCTGAGCAGGCTATGCGTGAGATTTATCTGAAGCCATTTGAACTTTGTGTCAAAGGATTTGAAGGCACTGCACTTGGCTGTATGTCAGCATACAACTGGCTTGGCAGTGTGCCGGCCTGTGCAAACGGCGATCTGCTGCAGACAGTACTTCGCGATGAGTGGGGATTCCGCGGTATGGTTGTCAGTGACTATGACGGTTCCTATGGATTTATGATTTCTGAAAACAGTGTCAGAAACGGCAATGACTTGATGCTTGGATATGGAAATGCAGCGTCAAATCTGTTTGAGAATCAGAGTGCGACTGCAGTTCTGGCAATGCGTCAGGCATGCAAGAACATCATGTATACAATCGTAAACAGCGGTGTTTATGCAGGCAATACGAATCCGGTCGGTGGTATGTCCAATATGGACAGACTGTTCCTGAAAGTCAATATTGGCGGCGGTATCGTGATCGGCGGTATTGCAGTCCTTGTGCTTGTTCACTATATCTGGAAGAAGAAAAAGACAGCAAAGGCAGTGGACGAGCTGCAGGAAGAATAATTGCAGGATATAGAAATGACAGATCCTGTGTCAATGGAGGAAAAATGGAAGTAAAGGATATTATTGCAAAACTTACAATAGAAGAAAAAGCGGCACTGCTGAGCGGTCAGAACGAATGGGAATCCTGGGATATTCCAAGAGTTGGAATTGGCACGATTACCTTTTCGGATGGCCCGCACGGGCTGCGCCGCCAGGAAGGGGCGGGAGACCATCTGGGACTGAATGCTTCTCTTCCGGCTACCTGCTTTCCTACCGCAGCGACTGTTGCCAACAGTTGGGATACGGATCTGGGCGAGAAAATCGGTCAGGCTCTGGGCGAGGAGGCACTCGCCCAGGGTGTCAATGTTATATTGGGACCGGGTATCAATATGAAACGTTCTCCGCTGTGCGGAAGAAATTTTGAATATTTTTCGGAAGATCCGATCCTTGCTGGCAAGATGGCAGCAGCTTATGTGCGCGGTATACAGAGCCGTCATGTCTATGCATGTCCGAAGCACTTTGCAGTGAACTCCAGAGAATATCGCCGTATGGCGACCAATGCGGTCGTGGATGAACGGACACTCCGGGAAATCTATCTGACTGCATTTGAGATTGCAGTGAAGGAAGGCAAGACGAAAGCACTCATGACCGCTTACAATGAGGTAAACGGCAGTTATGCAAATGAAAATGAGCATTTACTGAATGACATTCTGCGAAATGAGTGGAAATTTGATGGACTTGTCGTGACTGACTGGGGCGGAAGCAATGATCACACTGCCGGTGTAAAATGTCAGTCTAATATGGAAATGCCGAATCCGGGACTGGATTCCGCCAGAGGTCTTTTGAAAGATCTCGAGGCTGGACGAATCACAGAGGCAGAGATCAACCGGGCAATTGAGCCGGTAATCGAGGCTGCCCTGTATTTCCAGAAGAATCAGGCAGAGGAGTTTGATCAGGAGACACATCATCAGCTGGCTCGTCAGGCGGCAGCAGAAAGCAGTGTACTTCTGAAAAATGAGGGAAACATCCTTCCGCTCAAGGCTGGTACGAAGGTCGCGCTGCGCGGACCGTTTGTGGAGAATCCAAGATATCAGGGTGCTGGTTCTTCACAGGTGAATGCGACGAGAGTTGAAACCATTGCAGAAGAGATTAAAAAATATGATCTTGTGGTGACGGATGATCCGGCAGAAGCCGATGTGATCCTGTTCTTTTTCGGGCTGGATCCGATCGCTGAGTCAGAAGGTGCAGACCGAATTGCAATGGAACTTCCAGAATATCAGATCAAAGAACTGGAGTCACTTGCGTCACAGAATCCATATGTCATCGGTATCATGTCTGCCGGGTCTGCAATAACGATGCCGTGGCTGGATCACCTGACTGCATTGCTGCACGGTTATCTGACCGGACAGGCAGGAGCCAGCGCGATTCTGGATCTGCTTACAGGCAGAGCCAATCCGTCGGGTAAACTGGCAGAGTCCTATCCGTTTGCATATGAGGACTGCTCGATCGTGAATTATGCAAATGAAACCGGCAGAAATCTTTTGTACAAAGAAGGTCCGTTCATTGGTTATCGTTATTATGACACTGCAGAGACTGCGGTTCAGTTTCCGTTTGGTTATGGTCTTTCCTACACCACCTTTTCCTACGATGCACTGACTCTGAATGAGGACGGTGTGCGTTTTCAAATCACCAATAGCGGAAATTGTGCAGGAGCAGAGATCGCACAGCTGTATGTGGGCAAAAAAAACTCCGCTCTGATTCGTCCGAAAAAGGAACTGAAAGGCTTTGTGAAAGTTTATCTGGAACCAGGTGAGACCAAAACAGTCGAGATCAGATTTGATGATAAGACATTCAGCTATTTCAATACAAAGACGAATCGCTGGGAAATCGAAGGTGGCAGCTACGACATCATGATCGGAGCATCTCTGATCGATATCCGTCTTACGGCAGAGGCAGAAAAAAAGGGCACAACAGATATACTGCCGTATGACATCAGTCAGCTTCCGAGCTATCAATCCGGAAGAATCCAGAATGTATCTGATGCAGAATTTGAACGGCTGTATGGCACATCACTTCCGACAGAGACAACGGGCGAGCTGCAGCTCAATGATGCACTCAGCCAGATGAAGTATGCGAAGAACGGCATCTGCCGTCTGGTGTATCGTGTGCTTCAGAGCAAGCTGGATACAGCGATGAAGAAGGGTACGCCGGATCTGAATACTTTATTCGTCTACAATATGCCGTTCCGTGCAATCAGCAAGATGACAGCCGGAATGGTTTCCAGAGAGATGGCAGAGTCGATCGTGACGATTGCGAACGGTCATTTCTTCCGCGGAGTCGGCGGCGTGATCGGCGGATTTTTCCGAAATAGACGAGAGAATAAAAAATACGAAACAATACTGAAGAACGGAAAAACAGGAGGCAGCAGATGAGTGTATGGGCAGCATTTGAGAAAAAAAATCCAAGTCTGGCAAAATGGGTAAGAGAGGGAGGCATGTTTGTGATCGTGTCAAATCTGATCACGGTGCTGAAGTATTTTTTGCTCCAGTTTTTGCCGGCAGCTTTTGCAGGTCTGGGAACCAGATCATTTGGCTGGCCGGGTGTCGAGATGACGCTGTTCGGAGAGACGTTCCAGTGGAACATCCTCGGATATGACCAGGCACATGGAGGAATGGCATATTTTATGGCATATATGACAGCAATGATCATCGGTGAGTGTATGAACTTCCCAATCCAGAAGCTTTTTGTATTCCGCAGTCACGGCAATACCGGTAAGCAGATCGCATGGTATGCGGCTGCATTCTGTGTGATCACCTGTATCGTGAATTCCATCAACTGCATCTGGGTCGCAGTGGCTGGACTTCTTGTGCCGGATTTCATCTACAATATCGGAACGACCGTACTGAACGGCGGTGTGTCCATGGTCATCTTTTTCTTTGTGAACAAGGTCATTTTCCCAGAGACACCGAAGCAGAACTAAAGAGAAAATAAAAATGAGAGCAGCAATCAGGCGGCTCTCATTTTTTCTTTTTCATTTGCCGGAATCAGGGACTGGATTTTCTATAGAATACATGATAAGATA
>CAZEPO010000025.1:9480-16706 GCA_964514125.1 uncultured Lachnospiraceae bacterium | reverse complement strand
GTTTACATTGCCTTATCAGGAGGAATGTATTTATCAGTTTGAAGAAGAACACTTAAAAGAACCAGTGCAGGATAAACAGGAGATTGTTCTGCTGTATGAAGCAGAGGAAAAAGTGGAGTTCACTTTACAGTTGAAGGATGATTGGCAGCTCGATCAGATCCATCTCATCAATCAGACAAAAACGGACATTCCATTTGAATGGAAAGAAGATGGCAGTATCAGTTTTTTGATGCCAGCAGAACCTGTCTGGATGGAAGCAGACTTTTTGCGAATGGAAGAGCCCGCAGAAAGTGAGAATATGATGGAAACACCAGCAACTGAAACAGCAGAGGACAAGCAGGAACCAGGAGAACAGATAGATGATATTACGGAGGAACCTGGTCTGGAAGAATTGCCGGTAGCGGATCCACGTCAGGAGCCCCCAGCTTCTGATAGTTCATCACAAGAAAATGAGGATATATTGCAAACCGAGCCGGAACAGGAGACAGAGAAATTACCTTATCAGGAAGAAACAGATGCAGAGGATGGACTGCCGATGCAGGGAAGTATTGTACAGGTAGAGGCCATTTCTATTCCGTTCGATACTTGGGATTTTGATCAGTATACGGATTTTCGAAACATTCCTTACAGCACGGATTGTTGCATGATCGAATATATCTCAGATGACATTATTTATGATGCAGTTGGCACATACAGTAGTATTTATAAGGTGACGGATCAGGAGAGCGGCAAGTTTTGGTTTGTTCTGCGTCCAGTGCAGGTATTAGAGTCAACAGAGACTGTACAAGAAAGTGAGTTGCTGCAGGAGCCGGAAACAGAAGCAGTTACGGAAAATACGATAGATACTGCAGTGATAGGTGAAGAAACAGAATTGAATACAGAAATGGAAACTGTATCGGAAGCTGATACTGAGATGGACATAATGGAAGAACAGGAGTCAGGTTATACTATTTATCTTCTGGAAAATGATGCAGCACAGGTAATATTGGATCAGGAAACTTATAAAGAGGGAGAAACTGTTTTGGTTTCCGTTATAGCGGACGAGAGTTATGAGGTAGATGGCATAGAAGTTCAGGCCTGTGATACGGAAGATGATATATTGATGCTGGAATCGCCAGTAATCAATGTACAGGAAATAGGTACTACATCAGAAACTATGGCAACTTTATCAGAAAGCGGACAGACAGCAGAAAAAGAAAGTTTTTGCTATACATTTATTATGCCGAAGTCGGATGTTTTGCTTGCTGTTAATGGAGAGAGTGCAATAATGGCGGTTGCAGATGATGGAAATGATTCAGTAGATGAAGATCCCGTTCCAGATAAGTTTAAGTTAGTAGTAAATGGGATATACACGGCACCTAGTTCTTTGAAAGCAGGAGATGCATCTACTACTTATAAAACAGTAGTTTTTTATGAAGAGGATGGATCAAAAGTAACGAGGATGGCCTATTGTATACAGCCAAAGGAAACAAGTCCGGGGAGTGGACAGACATATGATAAAGATGATGTGGAAATTTTAGATGGTGCGACCTCGAAAGAAAAGAAGATGATGAAGGGAATGTACTATCTTTATGGTGGACCTGCTTGGGGAAAGAAGATTGAATATGCAGATGGTTCAGACAGTGTAAATTTGAAAACTGTGATGAGCAATGCAGGCTGCAGTTCTACCGGACATTATTATACGATTACACACTATGTACTCAGTTATCTATATATGGATGGAAGCAACTGGAATTATAATTCATCGGAGTCCGGGGTATTGAACAGTAGTGGTGTAAATCTGGTGAAAAGTATTGTAAGTTCATTGAATAAGTTGCCAATCCCGACTACGGAGCTGACACAAAACAGCATTACATCTGTATATCAAAAAGCAACTGATCGGATTGTATCAGAAAGCATTACTTATAAAGCAATCGATGAAAATACAGCAACGATTACACTGCCAGATGGAATTACGCTTGTCAATGAAAACACAGGAAAAAGCAACACTGGAAAGGTGACACTAGAAGGTGGTACGAAGTTTCATTTGGAGGCTGCACCAGATATAAAAGGTACAGGGAACTATGAACTGAAATGCAAATATGCGGTTGATTTTACGGCATTGAAACTGAAATTAAAAGGCAAACAGGACATTGGTTTTTCTTACTATTCTGGAGATAAGATTTTACCATTGGCAGTTGAGTGGGCAGAGGTTCCGGTAAACAAATGCATCGAACTGCAAAAATATGATAGTGAGACAGGACAGAAGGTGCCGAGAGGAAAAGGGGCTTCGTTTGCAAATGCGGAATACGGAATTTATTCTGATGCAGGCTGCGGCAAGTTAGTGGAAGTGGTAAAAACCAATGCTTCCGGTTATGCGAAAAGCGCAGAGTTGCCAATCGCAACCTATTATGTAAAAGAAATCAAAGCACCAATCGGTTATCAGTTGGATCCGACTGTATATACGGTCGAGATGCAGCGTGTCGATGAACTGCAGGTGTATACAGTCAGCTCTAAAGAAGCAGTACGATTGGAAAAAATCGAGCTGCAGAAAACAGATAAGGAAACAGGACGTTTGGAGCCATATAATGGTCAGGCTTCTTTTGCAGATGCTGAATATACAATTTATGCAGATGCAGGATGTAAAGAAAAAATTGAAGTCTTAAAAACGAATGAAAAGGGCTATGCAAAAAGTTCGGATCTATTAGTGAATACCTATTACATAAAAGAAACGAAAGCACCGAAAGGCTATCTGTTGGATGAAACTGTATATACTGTGGATATGAGTCATACAGATAGCATTTCTGTTTATACGGTTGCATCAGCTGAGCAAGTGATCAAGAAACCGATTGAAATTCAGAAAGTGGACAGTGAGTCAGGACTTGCAGGTGCACAGAACAGTGCCGTAAGTTTTGCAGGTGCAGAGTATACAATCTATGCTGATCAGAGCTGCAGTGAGATGCTGGAAGTTTTGATCACAGATGAAAATGGTTATGCGAAGAGTTCTGACTTGCCGGTTGGAACTTATTATGTTGTGGAGACAAAAGCTCCGGTTGGTTATCAGGCAGATGAAAACCTTTATACAGTAACAGTAGGAGAGGATAACAAAAATATCTACCGGATTACTTCTATAGAGCAGATCAAGCGCGGCGGTCTTTCAATCATGAAGTTTTTGGATGATAGTTACGAAGAATCTATCCTGCAGGATCGCGTAGAGAGCGGGATTTTATCAGGGATCAGTTTTATCCTGACACATGAAGATAAGACTGTTCCGGCTGTAAAGATTACAACAGATAAATATGGTCATGCGGCAACGGATGAAAATGCTTTGGTATATGGTACATGGTCAATTTCAGAAGACCCAGAAACAGTGCCAGCTGGATATGAAGGAATCTCCGATGTAAAAGTGACAATCACAGGGACTGAGGAAATACTGAAATATGTCGTGACCAACAACCAGCCAGCAGCTCAGATTAAACTGGTGAAAAAAGATGCACATACCGGAAATGAAGTAGCTATATCCGGTGGAAAGTTCCAGATCTTAGATGCACAGGGAAATACAGTCACGATGCCGGATCCTTTGAATTACGCCAAATTAACGGATACGTTTACGTTGGATGAAAGGGGCATGATCTATTTTACAACTGCATTAAAAGCAGGAACGTACCAGATTAAAGAACTGGAAGCTCCCGAAGGTTATCTGATTGGAGAAAACATCCAGTTTACGGTCACTAAGAGTCACAACTATCAGGATCCAATGGTGATTACCTTCACAGACGAGCCGCAGATGGGAGATATCCGGGTGAAAAAAATTGATCAGGATACGGAAAAACTGCTTGGAGAAGGCTTTGTTTTTGAAATTTATGTGGCTGAGGACATAACAGATGGAAGCGGAGAAATCCGCAGCATAGAACGTGACGGAAAGAATGTAGAACTGAAAAAAGGAACGTTGGTTGAAGCGATTTCGACAAATGAAAATGGGATTGCAGAGAGTGGAATGCTTTATCTTGGAAAGTATCTCGTAAAAGAGAAAGTGGCAGGAGAGCATTATGCAATCAGTCAGATGGAATATCCGATCACATTGACGGCAAATGCAAAAGTAACAGATGTAACTACAGAAGTGATCGTAAAAAATGAGAAAACGAAAGCAGAGATTTTAAAAGTAGATGCATCTGCAGAAGCAAAGGTACTGGCAGGTATCCGCTTCCGTGTATATTCAAGTAGTGATCTGGAAGCTGAAAAAGCAAGACAGATCGCACAGGCAATCGAAGAATTGCGTATCAGTCAGAATCCGGATCGGGAAGCATTTCTTGCACAGCAGGGAGAAGCACTTACCTACTTTGATGCAGAGCAGCACACCGAAGAAGAACGAGCACAGTTTCTTTCTGTGCAGCAAAAGGAATTGGAAGCATTCGATGATGGACTGCAAAAAGCAAGGGATGTGCTGGAAGAAAAATTGATGAACGAACTGGAGATTACGGATGTGTCTGATCTTGGTGCAGAGTATAGCACAGATGAAAACGGAAAAATTCATCTGGAAGATCTGCAGCATGGATGCAGATATTTTATTTATGAAACTGGTACACTTCCGGGGTATAACCTTGATACTGCCGTGTATGAGTTTGCCGTAGATAAAAATGGTTTGATTGATGGAAAATCATCTTACAGTTTAAAGATTGCAAATGTACCGAACCAACTGGAAGTGACTAAGATGGATATTACAGGCGATAAGGAGCTGCCGGGGGCAACACTTACTATCAGAGACCATGAAGGAAATGTGGTTGATACATGGGTATCTACAGAAGAGCCACATCGCATCGTTGGTCTGGCTGCAGGTACTTATACACTGATTGAAGAACAGGCTCCGGAAGGATATGCCATTGCAGAAAACATTACTTTTACATTAACTGATAGCCTGCAGGTACAGCAGGTGGTGATGTATGATGATCTGATCAAGGTGGCAATCTCGAAAAAAGATATCACAGGAGATGAAGAACTTCCGGGAGCAAAACTTACCATTACCAATCAGGCAGGGGAAGTAGTCGAAGAATGGATTTCCGGCGAAGAGCCGCATCTGGTTAATTTGGCCGTAGGTATTTACACATTGACAGAAGTGGCAGCACCGGAAAAGTATGCAACTGCAGAAACGATTGAATTTACAGTAAAAGATGATCTGTCGGTACAGCAGGTTACAATGTATGATACGCCTATTCAGGTTTCCATTTCCAAGAAAGATATCACAGGAGATAAAGAACTTCCGGGAGCAAAACTTACCATTACCAATCAGGCAGGGGAAGTAGTCGAAGAATGGATTTCCGGCGAAGATCCGCATCTGGTAAATCTGGCAGTCGGCACTTACACTTTGACGGAGATTGCAGCACCAGAAAAGTATGCGAAGGCAGAAAGCATTCTATTTGAAGTGAAAGATACGGCGGAAATACAGCCAGTGGTGATGTATGACAAGCTGATTGAGGTGTCGATTTCTAAAAAAGACATTACAAACGATGCAGAACTGCCGGGAGCACAGCTTACTATTACGGACTCTGAGGGGAATGTCATTGAGGAATGGGTTTCTACAGAAGAACCGCATTTAATTAACCTGGCAGCTGGAACTTATACCTTAACGGAGGTAGCAGCACCGGCGAAGTATGCGAAAGCAGAAAACATTGTATTTGAAGTAACGGATGCCATGGAAGTACAGCAAGTTGTTATGTATGACAAGCTGATTGAAGTGTCTATCTCAAAGAAGGACATTACAAATGACGAAGAACTGCCGGGAGCACAGCTGATTGTGAAAGATAAAGCTGGAAATACAGTGGAAGAGTGGATATCTGGCGAAGAACCGCATCTGATCAATCTGGCAGCCGGAGAATACACGCTGACCGAAGTGACTGCACCAAATGGATATGACGTGGCAGAAACAATCACGTTTGAAGTGACTGACGGCATGGAAGTACAGCACGTTACAATGTACGATGCACCAAAAGAAAAAACGGTGGATTTGACCGGAAAAGAGGACAGCAAGACAACAACTGTAGGCGGCAGTCCAATGCCAAGCGGCGGAACGAATGTAATTTCAGCACCGGTGCAGACGGGAGATTATAACCGGTATCTTATTCCTATATTGCTGATCCTTGCTGGAACTGGTGGTATGATGCTATTGATCGTTGACAAAAAGAAGAAAACGAAAAAGAAATAAGAAATTGAAAAGCAGGAGTGCACATTTTGGTTCAAATGTGTAAGCCTGCTTTTCTAAAAAAATGAGGATGGTGAACCATGAAAAAGTTTTTGAATAGAAAATCAAAAAAGAAAACGCTGCTTTTGATGCTTGTAATGATTGTTTGTTTAATGCCGGTTCCAGTATATGCCACAGAGGTTGTGACCAGCAAGATCAATGCACTCAACGAGATCGTACTAAGCATTGTGACAGCAGCCGGAGTGATCGTGCTGGCGTGGGGAATCTTTGAATTTGCTACAGCCTATCAGAGCCATGATACCTCACAGCAAACCATGTCACTGAAAAAAGTAATCTCTGGAATACTGATGGTAGGTGCACCAACAATCATCAATCTGCTTAAATAGGAGGCGGCTATGGGACTGATCAGCAGTGCGATTGATGCTGCACTGGAAAGTGTGGGCAAGGGTATGATCGATACCGGAGAGTGGATGCTGCAGGGCGGTTATGGAATGTGGAAGAGCTGCAGCAAGCTTGCTTTAGAATATGTACAGAAAAGTCCGATGGCAGAAACAAATGCCTGGGCGATCGTGACCGGATCGATCTATTCTCTGTCACTTGGTATTGCAGCATCCCTGGCTGTTTTGTTTTTTGTGATGGGTTGGCTGCGGGAATCCATTGATATTCGAAACAATTTTACCTTAGAAAATACCTTCCGGTTTTTTGTTCGGTTCGCGATTACGATTTCGCTCATCGTCAATTCGCTGGCACTGATCAATGGGATTACACAGTGTACCACTGCAGTTGTAGGGACAATGAATGTAAAGATGCAGGAGATAGATGCAGATGGGATCTTTGAAGATCTGGAAAAGTCGATCGAAAAAGACGAAGATGCAGACGGAGGAACCTGGCTTGCGATCGGTTTTGGAAGTATGTTAGGTGGCTTAATGGGAGGTTTGGTTATCATTGTATGTGCAGTTACGTTGGTCTTATCCGTTTTATCGCGGCTATTCAAGTTACTGCTTTGCATCCCATTTGCACCGGTTGCTTTTGCAGGATTTGCCGGAGGACA
>CAZEPO010000025.1:4957-9380 GCA_964514125.1 uncultured Lachnospiraceae bacterium | reverse complement strand
TATGAAAAAGAAGAGTTCCTGAAAAAATGGAGCGCATTGCTCAACAGTATCAGTGTATCGGTAAAGTGTCTGATCCTGAACCTGAACCGGGATAAACAGCTGGCAGAAGAAGAACTGTGCATAAATTGTGGAAACTTCGATAAAGATGGTGCATCCTCTTCAAATCCGACAAGTGATCTGCAGCTTATGGATGATTTTAATGCACAAATTCGGAAAGCAATGTTTCAAGGCAGAAACGGACTGGAACAGGTGAGGATTCTTATTTTTAGCTGCTGGAAAGAAAACATGGAACAGGCCAGAGAATATTTCCGTTCCATGGAGATCAGCCTGCAGATTTCCTTTCAGGGGATCCAAAGTAGTCTGCGCCCCTTGGATGCAGTTGAACGCCTGAGGCTTTTGCACGGATTTTATCGTTTGGGAAAGGAAACGCAGTTCCCAAAAGAACTCTCTTTTGCAAACCTGAGAAAAAGAGATTGGCGAGATCTGATCGCACCGCGCATGGTCAAGCATTATCAGGATGAATATGGTACTTGCGATGGTATCACGCTGCAGTTGGAAGATTGCTATGTAAGAACGCTGTATGTCCCGGTCTTGCCCAGCAGTATCAATCCGGATATTGTACGGATCCTGACTTTAGTGCCATACCATATCGTTTTGACACTGGATGCTGCACCAGTTCCGAAAGCTGTCGCAATGAAACGGTTGATGGAATTGTATATGCAAAATGGCAGGGCTATTGAAAAACAGCAGGAAGCCAGACGCAAGGCAGGAGCCTGGGCGAGTGATATTACCTATGAGCGGCGCAGAGAGCGGGATGAATTGGAAAACTATATGGACATCGTGAATGAAAACGATGAAAAATTATTTTATCTGGGCATTTATGCAACGATTAGTGCCAAAAGCAAGCAGGAATTGGAAAATCAGGTAACGGCATTTAGCAGCATTGCGGAAGGAGAAGGCTTTCACTTTGAACCAGCGTATTGGCAGCAATTAGAAACACTGGATACGGCACTTCCGACCGGTGCGCGATTTTGCAGCATGATGCATCCAGTCTTTTCACAAGCACTGGCAGCCTTTACTCCTTTCATTGTACATGAGATCCATGATAAGTCCGGTTTTTTCTATGGGATCAATAAAGTCAGTAAAAATGTGATCTTTGCAAACAGGAAGTTGTTGAAAAATGGGAATGGTTTTATTCTCGGCGTAACCGGAGGTGGAAAAAGTGTAATGATGAAGGCAGAGGCGATTCAAATCTTTTACCGCACAAAAGACGATCTGCTCATCATAGATCCGCAAAATGAATATCGGGCATTTACAGAACTATTGGGTGGACAGTTTATAGATTTTGCATCTGGATCTGGACATTATATCAATCCGCTTGCGATGGATACACTTGATTATATGGATTCATGGGACACGTTTTTGATGGACAAGACGGAGCTGATGCTGGGGATTTTTTCACAGATTTCAGAACAGAGACTGAGCGCACAGGATAAATCGATCATCGGAAGATGTGTCCGGGAGCTGTATGGAAAACAGGGAACATGGAAAAAATTATCACCAACATTGAAGGACTTTTACCAGGTCATGTTGCGGCAGCCGGAACCGCAGGCGAAGGAATTGGCGTTGGCACTGGAACTGTTTGTTACCGGTTCCCTGAATATGTTTTCTGCACAGAGCAACGTAGACACACAAAAACGTATGGTGGTATATGGAATTGCCAATCTGGGAAAAGAAATGGCAGGGATTGGAATGCTTATTCTGTTAGAGAGCATACGAAGCCGGATTGCAAAAAATGCGAAAAAAGGAAAAGCAACATGGCTATTTATCGATGAGTTTCATAATCTGGCATCGGATGAGTTCTCAGCCGGATATTTGGAAAAAATATGGAAGGAAGTGCGAAAACTTGGAGGTCTCTGCAATGCAGGTACACAGAATATTGCAGATCTTCTCAGTTCTAAAACGATTGAAACCATGCTTTGCAATTCAGAGTATCTGTCAATCCTGAACCAGTCAGATATAGAAGTTGGGATTTTTCGCAACATTTTAGGGATATCGGATCATTTGCTTCGATATGTACATAATGTAGAACCAGGCTGCGGACTGCTTAAATTTGGTGAAAAGTATATTCCATTTGACTGCAGATTCTCAAAAGATAGCATGACTTACCAGCTGCTCAATACCAATTTCCATGAAATTCAGGAAAAAAGAACTGTATGGAAAAAACAAGGGAAAGGTATGACAGAGCATCTGCAGGAAGAACTGGAAGAAAAAGAACATCCATAAAAAGGTATGACAGAAGATGGAACTTAGAAAAAAACAGGAGGGACGGTCGCTTGACACCGTAAAGATCACCCTGCGGCAGGTGGACAGGAAGCAGATTGGTTGTAGGAAAGAAAGGAGTAGTGAAAGACACTTACAGAGTAGAAATAGAAATGGTTTGTCGGATCCTTACAAAAGGCGAAAAAGTACGAAAACGTCAACCGTGTTATCCTCTGTGCGATTTAATCCCGTTCAGCTGAAAAAATGGAAAAAGTATTCCAGTGTGCAAAAACGTCAGAAACTTATGCAGGCAGAATTAGCAGCTCACAGGAGAGTTGCCAGTAAAAAGCTGGAAATAAGTGTATCTGAACCTGTGGCAATGCCATCCGTTCCAATAAAACAGATAAAAAGATCCAATCCGGTATATGACTGGAGAAATGAAAAAGAACCTAGAAAACGAGAAAGTGGCAGCTTTCACAGTACATATGAACCAATGCGTAGAGGTTATCTAAATGACTTCGACAGCTTTTCAACAGAAGGGAAAACTGCACCAAAAGAAGTAAAACTGCAAAAAAAATGGGACAAGGCCTATGCAACAGAGCTGTTCCGACTAGTGGAAAAGGATCTGAAAAAAGAGGATTGGATCAAAGAACAGCAGATAAGAGAAGAAGTCACTCTGCAACAGTTGGAACATAGTACCGGAATGGCTGCGATCCGAACAGTTTTGTTGCCGGTCCGGGTTCCAATTGCGATGATGCGAGAGAAAGTACAGGCAGCTATTCGGCAGACAAGCAAAAAACTATTGAAATATGCAGCGGCTGCAGTAATCCCGCTTGTGACAGCACTTCTTCTTATCTTATTTGTCGCATCCATCCTATCCGGCATTGCAGGTGAGGAAGAACAGCAGGGATATGCATCTTCTGGTTATGAGATTGTTGCTTATGCAGAAGAATGGATTGGTGTGACAAAGTATATCTGGGGTGCCGGAAGAGGAAGTGCTACTGCATGGCAGTCATATGCAGACTGCAGTTCTTTTGTACATGGAGTATACGCACATTTTGGCTATGAGATTGGTGGAGACACTTATGCGCAAGAAAATGCGGGGACATTGGTAAGCGGTGGATTATCAGCTGCATTGCCTGGGGATATTATTCTATTCTTTTCTGGTTCGATTGGTGCAGGAATGAGTTCACACGTTGGGATCTATGCCGGGGATGGACGGATGATCCATTGTTCCGGGGGACGCAGCAATATATCTCCGGCAACGGCAGGACGCGGTGTCTGCTGGGGGAGTCCTGCAGGAGATGGCAGACCATTTCAGGTGCGCCGGATCGTTCAGGAGGCAGTGGGAGATGCAGGAAACGCTTCTTCGGGGCATCGAAAAGATACAACATCTTATACGCAAAGTCAGATGGAATTGATCTGGGCCATCGTAGCGCAAGAGGATAACGGCAGCTATGCAGGTGCTTTAGCAGTCATTAGCTCAGCTATGAATAGGACGGAATCTGCAAATTGGAAGTATTGTGGCGGCAATGCAATGGCGCAGCTGACTGCACCTGGGCAGTATTGCTACAGTATGGATAATTATTGGCAATCAAGGTTAAATGGGAATGTACCGGCTTATGTAAAACAGGCAGTAAACGATTGCTTAAAAAAAGGGATTAGAAATCATTCTTTTACCAGTTTTCGCAGCACAAAAGGCAGCCAGACTGGAGCAAATGCAGTACAGATAGGAGGAAATTGGTTCTTTGGAAATTAGAAAACAAAATGGAAAAATAAAAAAAAGAGTTGCAGTGCTGCTTAGTGCAGCATTTTTTATTGGTAATGTATGGCAGCCAATCGATCAAATGCAACTGATTTATGCTGCGGAGCAGATGCCAGAGACAGAGCTGCCGGAAGAAACGGAGCAGGTATCAGAGACAGAGTTACCGGAAGAAACAGAGCAGGTGTCAGAGACAGAACTGACGGAGGAAACAGAGCAGATATCAGAGACAGAGCTGCCGGAAGAAACGGAGCAGGTATCAGAGACAGAGTTACCGGAAGAAACAGAGCAGGTGTCAGAGACAGAACTGACGGAGGAAACAGAGCAGATATCAGAGACAGAGTTGCCGGAAGAAACGGAGCAGGTGTCAGAGACAGAGTTACCGGAAGAAACGGAGCA
>CAZEPO010000025.1:1536-4857 GCA_964514125.1 uncultured Lachnospiraceae bacterium | reverse complement strand
TGCCGGAAGAAACGGAGCAGGTGTCAGAGACAGAGTTACCGGAAGAAACGGAGCAGATGCCAGAGACAGAGTTACCGGAAGAAACAAACCCATTGGGTACCTCTGCTGGATCTTATTCATATTGGGATGAAAGCTGGTATGTGAAAAAAGATTTTCGTTTTGTTCAAGTGCCAAAAGAATATGCATTGGTAGAAGGAGCAACAACTGCCGCAATCTATGAACAGCCAGATGCTGGATCGGAAGTGGTTGGTGAAATTCCATACTTTGGAATCGTTTATATCTTGAAAGAAATAAACGATCAATGGGTGTATGTAGAGTCTGGTGATGTTCGTGGTTTTTTGCAGGCCGCATATCTGACCGATGTAGCATATACAGAAAATTTGATTGATACGATCGGAGAAGAAGAGTTCCAAGTGGCAAGAAGCAGCTGTGAAAAAGCAGATAATACAGCATTTACTTATACCCAGACAACAGTACAGGAAGTATTAGCGGAGAAGCAGTATTCCATGGTGCTGCAAAGTGGTTACATTTTAGAATATCCACAGGAAAACTCACGTAAGATTGGAAAACTCAGTTCTGGTGGTTTGGTTTATCTGTTAGAAGAAGCAGAGAATGGATGGGTGTATGTAGAGTCTGGCGAAAGCAGGGGATTTGTGAAAAAAGAGATGCTTTTATCAGGAACAGCAGCAGCTGACATGGTTGAGGTAATGGGAGAAAGTGAGGCGGTACTTGCGGATACTTTTATTTTTCCGGAAGAGAATCGATCCTGTTATTTTTCACTAAAATCAGTCAAAGCTGCAGCTAGTGGAAAAGGGGAGCAGATTGCAGTATATGCAGCCAGTTTTGCAGGGAAACTGCCATATATCTGGGGTGGAACAAGCCTGACTTATGGTGCCGATTGTTCAGGATTTGTGCAGAGCGTGTATGCAGCGTTTGGCATCCAGCTTCCTCGGCTTGCACAGGAACAGGGAGCAGTTGGAATGAAAATACAAAGTGTAGATGCAGCACAGCCGGGGGATGTGGTTTACTGGGCGGATGGACCGCATGTTGGAATTTATCTTGGAAACGGACAGGTGGCTCAGTGCAGTGGAAACAGCAGTAACACGGCAGCAAATCCAGGAAAAGGTGTGACGGTAAGCAACATAGATTATCGGCCAATCACAGCCATTCGGAGATTTCAGATCGAAGAAGAGCGGTATACAGACAATGCCAGTGGTAAGGTAGATCTTACGCTGTATTCACAGGAACAGTTGGAACTGATCTGGGCCATTGTAGCACAGGAAGATAACGGTAGTTATGCAGGAGCACTTGCGGTGATCAGTTCTGCTATGAATCGTACAGAGTCTGCTAGGTGGAGTTATTGCGGCAGCAATGCAATGGCTCAGCTGACTGCACCAGGTCAGTATTGTTACAGTATGGACAATTATTGGAGAGCAAGGTTGAACGGTAATGTACCGGAGTATGTGAAACAGGCGGTTTTCGATTGTCTGAAAAAAGGAATCCGCAATCATAGCTTTACGAGTTTTCGCAGTACGAAAGGCAGTCAGACCGGAGCAGATGCGGTACAGATTGGTGGCAACTGGTTCTTTGGAGACTGATTGGAGGTATTATGCAAAAGAAGGAATTACAGGTTTATGCAGTGGCGATTGCAGCAAGTATCGTGGCTGCTTTTTTAGCACCGAAATTGATCGAATGGGTATCAGCGTGTCTGGTGGCTCAGATCAGGCAGGAGCCAATTATAGAAACAGAGATGGAGTCAGAAAACATTCATGAAAAAATGAGTGTCAGTATGGCAGGACAGGAAAAAGAAGAGAAAAAAACAATGGATCCGCATACACGGCAAGGTGATGAAATCAATGTCTTTCCAAGGGAAGCAGAGAATATGGAAGTGGAAACAGCAGACCTCATCGATGACTATGAAAAAGAGTTGGAAGCATACCGGAAGCAGCAAGATCCCGTAATTCTGGAAACACAGAAAGGGGCGGCAGATGTTTTTGTTGCAAACCGAAAGAACGAATTTGTTTCAGCAGTTTCTGATCATATCTTTTCTCTTTATGGAGGAAGCTTGACGATCACTGGTGTTGATTTAATCGAGCAGGTAAAGGACACAGAAGAAGAGCTGGTTTATCAGATTGAAGTATTTGTAGCAGATGGGGAGAAAAAATATTCAGAACTCTTCCTTAGTTCTTATAACAAAGAATGGGATTTTTACAGTATCTATTCTTATCAGACAAAGTAAACGGAGATGAAAAGGAGAAGCAGGATGTATAAGAAGAAAAAGAATACACCACTTTATATCACAATAGCAGCAGTCGTTCTGGTTTTGATCGGTATGGCTGCATTAACTTATTTTAAAACTGAACGTAATTGGAAAAAAATGAATGATGAAGTAACAGAAACGGAAGAAACTGTGCTGCATGATGTCTTACTATATAAGACCAATGCAGCCAGTATCGAGTTTGAAAAGGAGTGGCTCATAAGTGATAATGAGACAGAATCTGTGCTGCGCATTGAAAAAGACACGCTGGTTACACTGATGGTAACACCACGAGAAGGTTATGTACTGGAACAGGCAGATATTGTGGACTATGACTTCCATGAGATCAACAACTTTCTGCGCGAAACATCAACTGATGCGATCCGTGTGAATTTTGTGATGCCGGATACCGATATTATCATCAACTTTGATTTTCAAAAGATAGAAAGTGAACCGGTAGAGTCGATGACGGAATTTACGACAGAAACAAAGAACGTGGAAACAGAACAGGAAACACCCTACGGATTAACCCTGCATGGAGTTACGGCAGATGTGATCGTATCCTATAACGGCGAGTTTGATGATCTGGAGTTTTTACAGCAGCTTGGAGATGCGCTGCATATCGACTCTGCAAGGTCAGAATATCAGGATGTAACAGATGTGACATTCAGTACAGAAGCCTATGAGGGTGAACAGGAATCTGACAAGGTTTATCACTACATTTATTTTAATGAAGATCCAAACAGAAAGCTACTGGCAACGTATTACTTAAAAGAAAATCAGTATCTTTTTACAGAAATAGAAGAGCCGGAAACAGAAGCAGTAGGAGTACAGACTGGATCAAGCAGCGGTTCTTATGGAAACTCGACCGCTTATGGCAGTTCGTATAGTAGCGGAAACTCTGGCAGTTATAGCGGAGGCAGTGCACAAACGATTACAACGACTACCAGTTTTGATATTATGCAGGTATCGACAACATTTCTTGCATATGTAGGCGGCGAAGAAGCATTTTATCAGAAAGCCTTTGATTATATACTTTCCAATGGATTGACCGGCGCGATCGT
>CAZEPO010000025.1:0-1436 GCA_964514125.1 uncultured Lachnospiraceae bacterium | reverse complement strand
TTATTATGAATTAAAAGAGCGAAAGATGCTGCAAAATCCAATCATACAGTCAGAGCGGAACATTATCCGCGTGGCAGGATTAGAAGAAGAACAGACAGATAAAGCTGCCATGTTTGATATAGAACAAGATAGTGGTACTAATGAGCAGGTATTGGATTCGAATGAGGATGGAGAAAAAATAGAAGAAATGCTGCAGCTGATTTTTGAAGATAAAGGAAGTATGGTTGGAAAAGGGCAGGTGAAAGTCTCTGGGTTGTCTACGAATACGAAAGAGCAGCTTGCCTATAAAGAAGCAGATTTTGTGACAGCACTGACCAGTTTTTTACAGGAGCAGAATATAAAAACGGCTGCAGTTTCTGTAGAAAAAGAGGTAATGACTTCCGAAAAAAATATTGTTGGATATCAAATGAGTGTTTCAGGGAAAGAAGAAATTGAGCTGCTTGCATACTTTTTTCCAAAGTTACCGGGGCAGTTTTTTTTCACCGTATTGGAAAAACAAGAGATAGTATCACAACCGCAAACACAGATCGTCCAGACGGAAGCTGCAGCAACGCAGTTGCAGACAGAAGCAAATGACTGTTATAATGCTTCTACACTGAACATTTCTGGAATTCCTGAAAAACTACTGAACTATCTGGACAATCGTTACACATTACAATACAGTTTATATGATTATTTATATAAGAATGGGTATCGAACCGTAAAAGATGTTACTATTGAAGATTACACGATTGATGCAGAAGAGCAGATAGCAGAGATTAGGATAAGATTGGAAGGTGGAGCGCTTCTTACTGGAAGATATGAAAAAGTGAATAATAGATATTCTTTTTATGAATAGCTGATAAATAAGAATGGTTTTCATAAAAAGTTAAATGGCGGTGATGGCGGCAATAATGGCGGTGATAGAAGTAATGGATTGTCAGAAAATGAGCAGATTATCATAAAACAGATAAAGAAAGATGGTTCGTCAACAGCAAAGATGATGAGCGAAAATACTGGTCTTCCAAAGCGAATTGTGGAACGTACTATAAAACAACTGAAAGAAAAAAGTATAATTATTAGAAAGGGATCCAGTAGAAAAGGCTACTGGGAATGTACTGGAAAATGAGTATAGATGAATGTTATGCTGCATTGCTTTATCAATATGGTGATAAGTTCAAATGGAAAAAAACAGATCTGGAAAATGATATATTCGCAGAAAGGGTTCGTCAGAATATAGAAACAGGTCATCCATTGTTTGGAGTGAAAATGCAATGTCTAGCACTGTATGAAGATGCAGGAGAATTTCTGTTTTGTACAGAACATGGACAATTTGTCATTGTATTTTTAAATGCGAGTGCAGAACAGAAGATTCTTGCATACAAATTATTTGATACGCATCAGGAATTGAAAGAATATTGGATTGAGGAAATCTTGTCGTTTACAAAATAGCAGAT
>CAZEPO010000024.1:0-16819 GCA_964514125.1 uncultured Lachnospiraceae bacterium | reverse complement strand
CACCATCTGTCAAGCCACCAAAGAAGAAACGCTGCCTATAAATAATAATCATTCCCGCGGTGAGGAATGGAAGGTTGAGAAAGCTGCAACCTGTGCAGAACGTGGTATGCAGTATCGGGAATGTGTAAATTGTCACGAGCGAATGGAAACAGCTGAAATCCCGGCTACAAATGAACATACTTATGAAAAAGACTATACCGTTACCAAAGCGCCGACTGTACTGACAGAAGGATGGGAAGTGCGCGAATGCAGTATCTGTCATAAACAAGATGGACGAAGTGTCCAAAAGCTTACAGGTACGATCAAACTCACCAGTAAAAAGCTGAAGCTTCAGGTAAAAAAAACAGCGAATCTTTCTTCGCTTGTGACCGGACTTACAGACGGAGATTCGATTCGATCATGGAAGTCCAGTAATAAAGCGGTTGCTGCAATCAAACAAAATGGACTGGTCACCGGTAAAAAAACAGGAACTGCTACAATTACGGTGAAACTTGCAAGCGGCACAAGTGCCGAGATCACCGTTGTCGTGCAGAAAAAGACAGTACCTGCCACAAAGGTGAGTATCGAATCAAATAAACTGTCACTTGTCGTCGGCAAGAGTAAGACATTAGAACCGATCGTTACTCCGATCACTTCATCTCAAAAGCCTGTATTCAAGAGTCTGAACAAAAAAGTAGCAACGGTAAGCTCCAAAGGCAAGGTAACTGCCAAGGCACCAGGCAAAGCGACGATTCTGATCACAGCAGGCAAAAAATCGGTGAAAATCACAGTGACAGTACCGAAACTTGCTTTGAAATCAATCAAGAATATTCCGAAGTCCAAAACTTTGAAAAAAGGAAAGTCCTTTACCCTCCGGCCCAAAGCAAATCCGACCGGAGCCGCTGCCAAATTTACCTACAGTTCTTCCAATCGAACGGTAGCGACAGTCAGCAGCAGCGGAAAAATCAAGGCAAAAAAGAAAGGAACCGCAGTGATCACAATAAAATCAGGCAAGATCGCTGTCTCCTGTAAGGTTAAAGTGAAATAAGACCAGCATAAAATGAATTTGGGAGCAGACATCAAACGATGCCTGCTCCCTGTTTTAATTGTGCTTCCCGACTGGCGAAATCCAGCTGTGACGTGATTTCTGTTTTTAATTCCGGCAGATACTGGCAAATAAACCGATCTGCCAGTCTGTTCTGCTGAAGCGCTGCCAAGAAGAAGGAACGGACAGCAGGCTGCACATCAGCAAGAAAATGTACGCTTTGGTGAATTTGGTCGACCACAGCCCTAGCACAGGTTTCTGTTTTGGTCTTCAACTGTTCTGCAAAGAGAAGCGGATCAATACCGTCTGCCCGTACCTGATAAGCAAGTGTCTGGATCAGATACAGTGTCTGCTGCATCTGGCGGAGCTCACGTTCTGTGGAAAGTCCATGTTCACGGCGGACACGCAGAACAGCCTGTTCTTTTTCCAGAAATGCGGGTACAGCTTCTGCGAATGAAGAAAATTTTTGCTGTTCCTGAAATCGTTTTAACCGATCAAATACAGAAGCAAACAGCTTTTGATCGGCAGCCGTTTTCTCCCAGCAAGTCAGCTGTGTGCCAAGATGGGAGAGTATCATCTGGATCAGATACAGCTGTTCTGCAAACGATGCCTGCAGCAGCCATTCACGACAGCTGCAAAAGGCTTCGTCACTGCCTGCCAGCATCGCTGCAACCGGAAGTGCCTTCTGTCGCTGTGCATATAGATAATAAAAGCCGGAAAAGTCCTGCGACAGTTCTTCGCTGTGCAGATATTGAGCGATCAATGCCTTCGTTACCGGAATCTTTAGATTTTCGTACTCCAGAAGAAGGCAGGAGAGATCCTCCCAGCCGCGGGCAGTCACAAACTGTTTGCTCGCATAGGACTGTTTCATCAGATAAAACTGTTCCGGTCTGGCATCCAGATAAGAAAGGATTGCACCATGCACATTCATTTCCAGTGCATAGGAACGCCATGCCGGATAATCTGCTTCAATCGTAATATATTTCAGTCTGTCGAGCGTCGCGATATCAAATTCACGGACGGATTTGTTGTATTCCGGCGGATTTCCAGCGGCAGCCAGTACCCAGCCATCCGGCAGCCGATGATTTCCAAACATTTTATTTTGCAGGAACTGCAGCATTGCCGGTGCAAGTGTCTCTGAGACACAGTTGATCTCATCCAGGAACAAAAGCCCTTCACGGCAGCCGGTTTCTTCCATGCAGCGATATACAGAAGCGATGATCTCACTCATTGTATATTCCGTAATGGCATAATCCTGCCCATTATAATCATGGTGTTCGATATATGGAAGTCCGATCGCGCTTTGTCTCGTGTGATGCGTCATGGTATAGGCCACGAATCCTATGCCGCAGGCAGCAGCAGCCTGTTCCATAACTGCCGTCTTACCAATGCCGGGCGGACCGATCAGAAGCACCGGACGCTGCCGCAGAACAGGGATACGGTATGTGCCGTCCTCATTTTTTGATGTATATGCCTGAATCGTATAAATAAGCTCTTGGCGAGCATCTTGAATATTCATAATGTAATCCTCTTGCGTCTTGATATGGTATCAAAAAGTACCTGATTATAGTATTCATAAATAAACCGACATAGTCTTTGTGTTCATATGAGATGCTCCGGCAGATTCAGGTTCAGCCGGATTCCCCAGTCTGGTATATTCTGTTTTTGGAGCGCATCATTTAAGAAAACAAATGCCGTATCAAAAGGCGGTGGTGTCGGCGGATAGATGCCATCCCCATCGGTAAAGAACAGCAGTGCACGCAGCTGACGAATTTCACCCTGGGCGATCAGTTTTTCCAGATACGTGAAGACTGGCTGAAAATCCGTATCCCCATGTCCGTGGATCTTCAGATTCGGAAGAGCTTCTTCAAATTCTGCTGCACTGGTGAAAATACGGTGTTCCTGCACCATACAGTCACATTGGATCAGATGCAGACGCATTTTGGAGAAAAAATTTTCCTTCTGACGCAGAATATTCCAGGTTTCCTCGAGAAAACGACGGACGATTACGCCGGAGCAGGAACCGGAGGTATCGATCGCAACCGCAATTTCATCCAGACGATTCACTTCTTTGTATTCCAGCGGTTCGATAAAAGGAAGATTGCCGTAATGCGACAGTCCATAGTGATATGGGATATAATCGAACGAATCATTGTCCAGGATTGCTTCCTCCCGGGCAACCGTGAAGCGCCGCAGAAAATCAGAATAATCCAGAGAATCTCTCTTTTGCAGTTCGGCATCCTCATCAATACCGCCTGTACCGGAACCATGCTTACCATTGCCGTTTCCGGATTGTTTTTCGGCTTCTTTGAACACCTTTTTTCGAATCTGTTCGATTGAAAAAAAGGGATTCCGGTGCGTACCGCCTGTAATTTCTTGTGATCCAGACGCCTTAGCTGAGCTCATTGAATTTGCTTCTGCTGATTTTTTCCATTTTTCATGCGAATCACAGTGCAGCACGGACTGAATCTGACGAACTCGCAACAGGGTCTCCTCGTCAGGGCATGATACTTCATCCGGAAGGGATATGATTTTGCCTTCATATTCTGTAGAAAAAAATACCTGTAATTGACTTGGCGGTACAAAACTCGCGTTTGTCTGTCCAAAAACTGTCTTAGTGAGAAGCCATGCCAGTGTATTTACCTCCAGATCAGCCAATTCATCTTCTGAAAATTCAGAGCTGAACAAATGAGGCTTTATTGTTTTTTGGTCATGTGCAAGCAAAACATGCAGGATCACATGAAGATAGGTCCAGCGAAGCAGAAGGGCGTTTTCTTGAAATAGTTTGCAAACGCGGTCAGCATCAAAAAACAGGGCAGTTCCATCCGTGCCAAGCGGACCTTCGTGCAAAATGCAGGGCTGCAGCTGCAGAAGTCCAAAAGCTTCCGGAAACACAGGAAATTGGACCAGTGCCTCTTCCTGAATCAAATTTATAATTTTTTCCGCTTTCTGAATGGAATCCATAATAAAATCTCCCGACCACAAAATGAAATAACGCTGTAGCAGCATCTTACCGAATTATAACACATTTGTACGACAGATTCAGCGATTGTTTCAGAATTAACAAACGAAAAACTCAATAAAAAACAGTTGACAAAAATGCTTTGAGGTGGTAAAGTGTTAAAAACAAATAGCTGAAATGCAATGACGGAGAATAGTATGTTTTCATTCTTTTTTCAGAGAGATGCCGGGTGGTGTGAGGCATCAGAAGAGGCTGACAGAACTCGCTCCTGAGCGGCTGTCCGAAATTCTTATCTACTATAGAATAGGAAGAGTAAGCGCAGACGGTTCCCGACCGTTATCCGGGCAGGATATAAGACAGATGTCTGTATCCGCTGAGTGTATGAGTGATCATAAATGAGAGTGGTACCGCGGAAGGTTTAGCTATCTTACGTCTCTTGGGCAGATGCCTGAGAGGCGTTTTTTGTTTGCAGTCTCTGAACGATTTCCATTTCTTCGAAGACTGCCGTTCAGAAACATTCCATATGTAAAGCAAAAGGAGAAAAAGACTATGATGAATTACAGAAAGTATACGAGACAGTATTTTATGCCGCCGACAGCAAGTATGAACTGGACAAAGAAGGAATGTGTAGAAAAGGCTCCGGTATGGTGCAGTGTAGACCTTCGTGATGGCAATCAGGCTCTGGTCGTTCCTATGTCACTGGAGCAAAAAGTTAATTTCTTTAAACTGCTGGTTCAGGTGGGATTCAAAGAGATCGAAGTCGGATTTCCGGCTGCGTCTGAAACAGAATATCAGTTCCTGCGTACCTTGATCGAGGAAGATTTGATTCCGGACGATGTGACGGTTCAGGTTCTGACACAGGCGAGAGAACATATCATCCGCAAGACCTTTGAAGCTCTGAAGGGTGCCAAAAATGCGATCGTGCATGTATACAATTCTACTTCCCTGGCTCAGAGAGAACAGGTATTCCGCAAATCCAAAGAAGAGATCCTGGCTATCGCAGTCGAGGGTGCTCAGCTGCTCAAAAAACTGGCAGATGAAGAGGGTGCAGACTATCGTTTCGAGTACAGTCCGGAAAGCTTCACCGGTACAGAGATTGATTATGCCGTAGAGGTCTGCAACGCAGTGCTCGATGTATGGCAGCCGACTGCTGACCGCAAAGCGATCATCAATCTGCCAAGTACGGTACAGCTTTCACTCCCGCATATCTACGCAAGTCAGATTGAGTACATGAGTGAGCATCTGAACTATCGTGAAAATGTCGTTCTTTCCCTGCATCCGCATAATGACAGAGGATGCGGAATTGCAGAAGCGGAGATGGGTATTCTGGCCGGGGCTGACCGTATCGAGGGAACTCTGTTCGGCAACGGTGAGCGTACCGGTAATGTTGATATTGTGACACTGGCGATGAACATGTATGCGCAGGGCTTCGATCCGGAACTGGATTTCAATGATATGACAGCAGTGACCGATGCCTATGAAAAATTTACCGGCATGAAGGTCGATGAGAGAAGTCCTTACGGCGGTGCACTGGTATTTGCTGCATTCTCCGGCTCTCATCAGGATGCAATTGCCAAAGGTATGAAATATCATGAAGAGAATCACTGCGATGTATGGACAGTTCCATATCTGCCGATCGATCCGACTGATATCGGACGTTCCTACGATGCAGATGTAATCCGTATCAACAGCCAGTCCGGAAAAGGCGGTGTTGGATATATTCTGGAACATCACTATGGACTGCGCCTGCCGAAACAGATGCGGGAAGCAATGGGTTATGTGGCCAAGGGCGTATCCGATGTGCAGCATAAAGAGCTGTCACCAGAAGAAATCTTCCAGCTGTTCAAGGATAAGTTCGAAAATATCACAGAACCGTTTAAGATCGAAGAAATGCATTTCAAACAGCATAATAACGGTATCATAGCAGAAGTGACCACCACTTTTGAAGGCAAGACAAATGTTGTCGTAGCATCCGGAAATGGTCGTCTCAATGCTGTCAACAATGCGATCAAACGCTTCTACAAGATGGAATATGATCTGGTTACCTATGAGGAGCATGCATTGGAGCAGAGTTCCAGCTCACGTGCGATCGCATACGTTGGTCTGAAAGACAAAAATGGAAAGATTCATTGGGGCGCAGGCTTAGATGTGGATATCATCAAGGCATCCGTAGATGCACTTCTGACTGCTATCAATCATATGGTTACATCACACACAAAATAACCTCTTGGAAAGATCGCCGAAACAGGCGGTCTTTCCTGTTTTTTTGCCAAAAAAGAGGACAGTAGTCCTTTATTTCTCGTATAAAAGAAGGTATAATGACAGCATAACAAACGGCCGTAGTTAAAGAGAGATCAGATTAGTCATAACAGGGGTTTTACAAATGAATCGATTATATGAGGCACTTCCCTTTTTGAAACGTGCAAACAAGCAGACAAAGGGGCAGTTCGAACGGTATTTTGAGAATGCGCCGTACTGGGTGCTGGATTCCGTTCATATCATAGAGCTGAAAAAGGATACGATATTTGTGCGTGAAAATACGCCTGTCGAATCCATCTATCTGCTTGGAGAAGGTACCGTAAAGGCAGTTGACTATCGCTTTTATGGGGAAGTTTTTGAATTTACAAGTTTTCACGAACTCCATGCATTCGGAGGAATGGAGCTGCTGATGGATGATGATCTGTTCCGTACAACACTTCAGACGGTTACACCCTGCACGCTTGTCGTCATTCCGGCAGATATCTTCAGCCGGTGGATGAGCCTGGATATTCAGATGCTGCGCATCGAAACCAAAAACACAGTTACAAATCTGTTGGAGCAGGGAAGGACGAGCCGCACCTATCTGTTTTTGCAGGGGAGCAATCGACTTGCTTTTGTACTGATCGACACCTACAAGAACTGCCACAAAGAGGGCGTTCTGTATGTCAAAAATACAAGACAGGAACTGGCAGATGCATCCGGGCTTTGTGTGAAAACAGTAAACCGTGCGATCAAGAAGTTTGAAGAAAACGGCTGGATCACCCGCCATGGCAATGATTTTTCGATAGACAAAAAGCAGTACAAAATTCTGGAATCAATGATCTCAGAATTAATTGAACAATAATAACAAACAAAAAGATTGGAGAGAGGTATTATGAAGTATTCAGAAAATCCGGACAAACAGTATCACATTCAGGTTGGCAAGGGAGATATCGGAAGATATGTGATCCTTCCTGGAGATCCGAAGCGCTGTGAAAAGATCGCAAAATATTTCGATGATGCACAGCTTGTAGCAGACAGCAGAGAGTATGTGACCTACACAGGCTATCTTGATGGCGAAAAGGTAAGTGTAACTTCTACCGGTATCGGCGGACCGTCTGCATCCATCGCAATGGAAGAACTCCATATGGCAGGTGCAGATACCTTTATTCGTATCGGTACATGCGGTGGTATGCAGCTCGAAGTAATGAGCGGAGATCTTGTGATCGCTACTGGTGCGATCCGTATGGAGGGTACCAGCAAAGAATACGCTCCGATCGAATTCCCGGCTGTAGCCAATATTGAGATCGTAAATGCATTGATCAACACTGCCAAAGAGAACAATAGTAGATATCATGCAGGCGTAGTAGAATGCAAAGATTCCTTCTATGGTCAGCATTCTCCGGAGCGTATGCCGGTCAGCTATGAGCTTCTGAATAAATGGGAGGCGTGGAAACGTCTTGGTACACTTGCATCTGAAATGGAATCCGCAGCACTGTTTACAGTAGCAAGCACATTAGGTGTTCGTGCAGGCTCTGTTTTCCTCGTTGTTGCAAATCAGGAACGTGAAAAAGAAGGACTTGAGAATCCGGTTGTACATGATACAGATGCAGCAATCCGTACAGCAGTAGAGGCACTTCGCAAAATGATTCAGGAAGATAAGGCAAAGGAAAAATAGGATGATGAGAGCAGAAGAGATTTTAAAACATGTAGATCATACGTTACTGACACAGACTGCTACATGGGATGAGATCCGACAGATCTGTGACGATGGAATCGCTTACGGTGCAGCTTCCGTATGTATTCCGCCAAGCTATGTCAAACAGGCCAAGGAATACGTGCAGGATAAAATTGCAATTTGCACTGTGATCGGTTTCCCGAACGGCTATATGACCACCAAAGCCAAAGAATTTGAAACAAAAGACGCACTGGAAAACGGTGCGGATGAGATCGATATGGTCATCAATATCGGTTGGGTCAAAGAGGGGCAGTACGGTCCGATCCTCAGTGAGATCCGCACGCTGAAGGAAGCCTGCGGCACAAAAATCCTGAAGGTTATCATTGAAACCTGTCTTCTGACAGACGAAGAGAAGATCAAACTGTGCAAATGTGTGACAGCAGCAGGCGCAGATTACATCAAAACATCGACTGGATTTTCAACCGGCGGTGCTACCTTTGACGATATCAAGCTGTTTGCTGAAAACGTTGGCAATCAAGTAAAGATCAAAGCTGCAGGCGGTATTTCCAGTCTGGAAGATGCTGAAAAGTTCCTTGAGCTTGGCGCTGATCGTCTTGGCACCAGTCGAATCATCAAGCTGCTGAAGCAGGAACAGGCAACAGGATATTAAGGAGTACGGATTTATGAAATCACTTGAAAAAGATTTAATCAAGCAGCTGATCCAGACTGCGATTGATCAGCTGAACTATTCTTATACACCGTATTCTAATTTCAAAGTCGGTGCAGCACTGCTGACGAAATCAGATCAGATATATACCGGCTGCAACATCGAAAACGCAGCCTACACGCCATGCAACTGTGCAGAGCGTACTGCATTTTTCAAAGCAGTCAGCGAAGGGGTACGGGATTTTCGTGCCATCTGCATCGTAGGCGGCAAAAACGGAATCCTCACAGAATATGCTGCACCTTGCGGTGTATGCCGTCAGGTTATGATGGAATTCTGTAATCCGCAGGAATTTGAGATCATTCTTGCTACTGATACAGAGCATTATGATATATATACATTGGAAGAACTGTTTCCGCTGGGATTTGGCCCGGCAAATTTAAAATAAATAAAAAGGAGTAGGATCGATATGAGTAAATTTAATCGTGTGTTTGTAATCGTTATGGACTCTCTTGGAGTAGGTGCAATGCCGGACTCTGAAAAATTCGGAGATGTTGGTGTCAATACATTAGGTCACATTTCTGAGAGTGTTGACAGCTTTGAGATCCCGAATCTGCAGAAGCTTGGTCTTGCAAATATCTGCCCTCTGAAGCAGGTTGCACCGGCAGAGCATCCGATGGCTTACTACGGCAAGCTCAGAGAGCGCAGCAATGCAAAAGATACCATGGCTGGTCACTGGGAAATGATGGGTCTTGAGGTAAAAACACCGTTCAAGACATTTACAGAGACTGGTTTCCCGAAAGAACTGCTCGACGAACTCGAGAAGAGAACTGGCAGAAAAGTAATCGGAAACAAGAGTGCCAGCGGTACTGAAATTCTTGATGAGCTCGCTGAGGAAGAAATCGCAACAGGTCATATGATCGTTTATACATCTGCAGACTCTGTACTTCAGATCTGCGGAAACGAAGAGACTTTCGGTCTTGATGAGCTGTATCGTTGCTGTGAGATCGCACGTGATATCACAATGAAGGACGAGTGGAAAGTTGGACGTGTTATCGCAAGACCGTACCTCGGCAAGAAAAAAGGAGAATTCAAGCGTACCAGCAACCGTCATGACTACGCTCTGAAGCCATTTGGCAAAACTGCTCTGGATGCACTGAAAGAAAATGGCTTTGATGTTATCTCCATCGGTAAGATCAAAGACATCTTTGACGGCGAAGGTATTACAGATGCACACAAATCCAAGAGTTCCGTACACGGCATGGAGCAGACAATCGATGTTGCTAAGAGTGATTTCAAGGGACTTTGCTTTGTCAACCTCGTTGACTTCGATGCACTCTGGGGTCACAGAAGAAATCCGCAGGGTTATGCACAGGAAATCGAAAAATTCGATGTTAACCTCGGTGTACTGCTCGATACCATGAAAGAAGATGACCTTCTGATCATCACTGCTGACCATGGTACAGATCCGACCTATACAGGTACAGACCATACACGTGAGAAAGTTCCGTTCCTGGCTTATTCCAAGACTTTCTCCGGCGGAGCAGAACTGGCAGAGGCAGATACATTTGCAGTAATCGGCGCTACAGTTGCAGATAACTTTGGTGTAGAGATGCCGGAAGGCACAATCGGTACTTCCTTAATGGGACAGCTGAACTAAATTACCCAATAAATCGGATGGATATCACGAACCATGATATCTGCCCGGCAAAAGGACCGCTCAAGAGCATACGCTTTTGGGCGGTTCTTTTCGGATAAATCAATAGTTATTGGAATAAAAAGACAGCAGATGCAAATACTGAATAGAGCAAAATAAATTTGCATGAAACGAAATGTATATTGTATACAATAAAGTACAGTGCAGGCATTGACAGTAACCAAGTAAAATGGTATGTTATTAATGGTTAAAAAATTAACAAACATTAGAAGGAGTACCGTATGAAGATTTTATTTTTCGGAGCGAAAAGTTATGATAAAAAATATTTTGACGCCTGCAGAAAGCAGGAGCGTTTTGAACAGATGGAGATCCATTATATAGAAGCAGATTTAAATGCTGATACCGCGGCACTGGCCAAGGGATTCGATGCAGTGTGTGCTTTTGTCAACATGGATCTTGGCACCAATACGATCCGCGTACTGAAAGAGTGCGGCGTTCGGCTGATTCTTATGCGCTGTGCAGGTTATAACAATGTCGATCTGGAAGAAGCCAAAAAGCTTGGTATCCGTGTCGCTCATGTACCGAGCTATTCTCCGGAATCTGTCGCGGAACATGCTATGGCTCTTGTGCTGACTGCTTGCCGCCGTACACATAAGGCGTATATCAAAGTGCGCGAGAACAATTACAGCCTTGTCGGTCTGATGGGTGTATCTCTTTATGGTAAGACAGCCGGAATCGTCGGAACGGGACGAATTGGAGCTGCTATGGCACGTATCTGTCACGGATTCGGCATGCGCGTGATCGGATATGACCGTTATCAGAATCCGTCGCTGGATTTTGTAGAATACGTGGATTTTGATACACTGCTTGCACAGTCTGATCTGATTTCCCTGCATTGCCCACTGACAGAAGAAAGCCATCATCTGATCAATACAGATACAATCGGCAAAATGAAAGACGGTGTGATCCTGGTCAATACTTCACGCGGCGGACTGATCAAAACAGAGGATCTTGTGCAGGGTATCCGTGATAACAAGTTTTTTGCAGTTGGTTTGGATGTGTATGAGGAAGAAAATGGTTCCGTATATGAGGACATGTCAGATATGATCCTTCAGCATTCTACTGTGGCACGGCTTTTGTCCTTCCCAAATGTCATGGTTACCTCACATCAGGGCTTTTTTACCGAAGAAGCATTGGAAGCGATCAGTGAAACAACACTTGAAAGCGCACTTGCTTTTGCGAATGGTACAGTAGGGAACAACGAATTATAAGTGATAAAAATATGTAACAAGCTTCTCCTTTATTCTTTCTTTTGTTACAAAAATATTAAGCAAAGTGACGAAAATTATCGTTTTATGACGTAAAAACGCGAAAAAGATTGAATAATTGTTACAAAAATGTAAATTAAAGATTGACACACTCTTAAAATATCAGTTATAATACAGGTACGTTGAAAGGGCAGCAGCCAAACGCGAGTATAAACAACAGGGGAAGAACCGTATGTGGGGAGACTTACGGGAATAAGACACAGGAGAGTTTATGATGCTGTTTGTAAACGGACCGAAATCTTTCGCAGATTTCACCAAACGTATCATTTTACGGCACATCAGAAATTTTGCTCTGATCCTGCTGGGAATCACACTGATCACCAGCGTTTCACTCGTTATTTCAGAATTTGACATTCACGGTCATGGCAGAGTATATGCAGTTACTTTTTCAGAAGGGGAAGAAGGCAAACAGCAGCAGTTCCAGACTGGATTGATGGGTGTCCTGAATGGAGTAAGAGATATGGAGCAGTTTTCTGATGATACGAGAATGATTCGTGTAACTGATGCGAACGAAGAGGTTCTGGCCGGAGTCAGTGGATTGGACAAAAGGGTTGTCCGAAGACAGGCAATCGGTCAGGGTACACAGAAAGCCGCGGAGCTTGGCTACTATGCGCAGCAGATCGTATATGACAATCAGATGTCTTCCGATGAATATTACACATTGCTGCAGATTGTAGAAGCAGAGGCGACCGGCGGAGATGTCATCAGCAAGATGATGGTGGCAGGTGTTGTACTGAACCGCGTAAGAGATTCGCATTTCCCTGATACCATCTACGAAGTAGTATGGCAGGCCAATCAGTTTCAGCCCACTGCGGATGGACGGATCTATTCCTGCGAAATCACAGATTCTACAATAGAAGCAGTAGAGCGGGTGCTTCAGGGAGAAGATTATTCACAGGGTGCGTTATTCTTTTTCGCCCGTGATTCAGCGGAAGCTTCCAACGTGAACTGGTTTGATTCCAGTCTTGCCTGGCTTTGCGAATATGGCGGTCATGAATTTTTCACTTATCAGGACTACGTGAATCAATAAAGAAAAAAGAAAGAAAAGGCTGTTGTTTCTTGCAACAGTCTTTTTCTTGTGTTATATTAGCAAAATATAACGCTGTTAAGAAAAGGTTCTTACAGGTTATCAAGTGCTTTTGCACCTATGAATGACTATAAATTGAGAAAGAGGATGAGCAAGATGGAATTGATGTACAGAAGTACCCGAAATGCAGACAACCAAGTCAGTGCCTCGCAGGCAGTCCTGAAGGGTCTTGCTGAGGATGGAGGCCTCTATGTGCCGGAACGTCTCCCGAAGCTGGATGTTTCCCTGGAGGCGCTTGCAGATCTGTCTTATCAGGAGACTGCATATACCGTTATGAAACAGTTTCTCACCGATTATACAGAAGATGAACTGAAATATTGTATTTCCCATGCATATGATGAGAAATTTGATACGGATGAGATCGTACCGATCAGAAAGGCAGACGGTGCTTACTATCTGGAGCTCTTTCATGGTGCAACGATTGCTTTTAAAGATATGGCACTTTCAATCCTGCCGTATCTGATGACCACTGCCGCTAAAAAGAACCAGGAGACTCATGAGATCGTGATCCTGACAGCGACCTCCGGTGACACCGGAAAAGCTGCACTTGCCGGCTTTGCAGATGTACCTGGTACCAGAATCATCGTTTTCTATCCAAAAGACGGTGTAAGTGCAGTTCAGGAAAAACAGATGGTCACCCAGAAAGGAGCCAATACCTGTGTAATTGGCATCAAAGGCAATTTTGATGATGCACAGTCCGGTGTTAAGAGACTGTTTTCTGACCGTGCACTCGGCGACAAACTGAAACAGGCAGGTTTCTGTTTCTCATCTGCGAATTCGATCAACATCGGCAGACTGGTCCCACAGATTGTGTATTATGTCTACGCGTACGGTTCACTGCTCCGCACCGGTCAGCTGAAGGCTGGTGAACAGATGAATGTCGTTGTACCGACCGGCAATTTCGGCAATATCCTTGCGGCGTATTATGCCAAAAATATGGGGCTTCCGATTGGCCGTCTAATCTGTGCATCCAATGACAACAAGGTTCTTTTTGACTTCTTCCAGACAGGAATCTATGATCGCAACCGGGAATTCATTCTGACCTCATCCCCATCTATGGATATCCTGATCTCCAGCAATCTGGAACGTCTGATCTATCGTATCGCCGGAGATGATGCAGTAAAAAATGCAGCGCTGATGCAGAATCTTGTTGCTTCTGGCCGCTATGAGATTACAGAAGAAATGAGAGCAGCAATGGACGACTTCCGCGGCGGCTATGCGACAGGAGAGCAGACTGCTGAAGAAATTAAACGAATCTATGAACAGACCGGTTATGTGCTGGATACACATACGGCAGTAGCTTCCAGCGTATATCACGCATATCGGGAATCATCCGGCGATGAAACCGCTGCTGTGATCGCATCCACTGCAAGCCCATACAAATTCGCAAGAAGTGTAATGGAAGCCATCGATGACAAATATCAGGGCATGGATGATTTTGCACTGATCGATGAACTGAGCAAAATTTCCGGAACCAAGATTCCAAAAGCAATCGAAGAGATCCGTCAGGCACCGGTACTGCACGACAAAGTGATTGAAAAAGATCAGATGGAGCAGGCAGTTCTTGATTTTCTGCACATCGGATGACATTAACATAATTATATTACTAGGAGAAAATACATGGATACAAATTCAATGTTTGGTTTTATGGATCTGATCATCGTGGGCGGCGGTCTTTATGTGATCTATCAGTATATCAAGATGATTCACTCACGCAAGCTCGAAACCAGTGCGCTTCTTCCCAAAGAGATCGATCCCAAGAAATGTAAGGATGTAGAAGGCTATATTAACTATATAGGTCCCAAAATGCTGACATTCGGCATTGTCGCAACACTTTGCGGACTGCTTGGTCTGATTCAGGATTATACTCAGAAGATTGGATATCCGGTCTACCTGGCAGGAATGGCAGTTTTTGTTGCAGTAGCTGTATGGTATTCCATCGCAATCAAAAAAGCACTGAAGGAATTCTGGCGCAAATAGATTCTTTGTATTTACAGGACGCCAAGAAGGGAAATCAAAATACTTCCTGCTCTTGGCTGTCTATAAAAAAGCCTGCGATCTAATTAGGAAAAAGAAAGTAAGCAGAGATAAATGACAACTAGTAATTTGCTCCATAGACAGCACAGCCCCAATTTAGAAGCACTTTCCTCACGCCCTTCGAAACAGGCTGAGGAAAGTGCTTCTAAATTGGGGCTGTGCGTCCTTATAAAATAGGATTTCTATCAGCGTTCTGCCATCGGGCGGTAGACGGTGTGAGGACATACGCTGCGGTATGCAGGGCGGATGATCTTGCCGTTGTTGGCGAGCTCCTCGATCCGGTGGGCACTCCAGCCTACGATACGTGCCATAGCAAAGATTGGGGTGTACAGTTCCATAGGAAGTCCCATCATCTGATATACGAATCCGCTGTAGTAATCGACATTCGCGCTGACACCTTTGTAAATGTGCCGTTCTTCTGCGATGACCTCCGGTGCAAGTCGTTCCACGCGATCACAGAGATTGTAATCCTCCTCACGATGCTTTTCGACAGACAGCTTCTGTGCAAATGTCTTGAAAAGCTCGGCACGCGGATCTGATAAAGAATAAACGGCATGACCAAGGCCGTAGATCAGACCGCTGTGGTCAAAGGCTTCTTTGTTCAATATTGCCCGAAGATAATGTTTGATCTCGTCTTCATCCTCCCAATCACGGACATTTTCTTTGAGATCTTCAAACATCTCAGCCACCTTGCAGTTGGCACCGCCATGGCGAGGGCCTTTCAGAGAACCGAGTGCAGCTGCCATAGAGGAATAGGTGTCTGTTCCGGAAGAAGAGACTACATGTGTGGTAAAGGTAGAGTTGTTTCCGCCGCCATGATCCATATGTAACACAAGCGCCAGATCCAGTATCCTGGCTTCGAGCTCTGTATAAGATCCGTCTTTGCGGAGAATATGCAGGATGTTCTGTGCTGCAGAAAGCTCTGGCTGCGGAGAATGGATATAGAGGCTTTTGCCGTTATAATAATGCTGGGCGGTCTGATATCCATATACAGAGAGCAGTGGGAAGATGCTGATCAGCTGCAGACATTGTCTGAGTACATTCGGGATTGAGATATCATCAGCACGATCGTCATAGGAATACAGCGTGAGAACACTTCTAGACAGCGTATTCATCATATTGTGGCTCGGTGCCTTCATGATAATGTCACGGACAAAGCCGGAAGGAAGGGTCGCTCGATAGTCAGAAAGAAGTTCTGTAAATTCCATCAGCTCATAGCGGTTCGGAAGACGGCCAAAGAGAAGAAGATAGGTGATCTCTTCAAAACCAAAACGGTTTTCAGAGGTAAAACCATGGACCAGATCCTTGATATCATGTCCTCGGTAATAAAGCCTGCCGCGACAGGGCACCTCCTGACCGTCGATCAGCTCCTTGGAGCAGATCTCAGAAATCTCCGTCAGACCTGCCAGCACACCTTTGCCGTTCAGATCACGCAGACCTCGTTTGACATCATATTTGTAATACAGCTCCTGTTCGATCTGACTGGTATCTGTACACATACGGGACAGCTTTAATACTTCTGGTGTAATTTCTGAAAACTGTAAATCTCTCAATATATATCCCTCCATCTGAATTAATAGCATTTATTTTAACATAGGAAAAAACGAAAATCCAATTAAAAAGCAGTAAAATCAAAATCAGCTTTTTAAGAAATCTTTTATTTTATTTCATTGTTAAATGCTTGACATGTTTTAGTAAATATGAGAAAATATGGCCGAATGTAAAAATGCAATGGACAGAGGAGGATCATTTATGTCAACAAAAGCATACTATCCGATCAGCGAGATCGGAGCTGGTAAAGTTGGTTTCTCTAAAACTCGTGCTATTATCGAGGGTGCTTTCTACGGAAACAACGTAGTAAAAGTAAACACTCTGAAAGAAGCATATGAATTAGCTAAGAATTCACCGGGAACAATCGTTACTGATATGCCGGTATACAGAGGAGAAGAGTTCGGTCTTGAAAAAGACGCAAAAGTTCTTCTTTTCAACGATGGTGCTGTAACAGGCCGTTACGCAGCTGCTCGCCGTATCAAAGGCGAACCGGGCGTAGATGCAGCTAAACTTGATAAAGTAGCAATGGATGCTGTTTATGAAGCACGCTGGAAAACAATGTATCACGCAGAAGTATTCGTAGGTCTTGATCC